>DAOUZN010000109.1 GCA_030665585.1 Deltaproteobacteria bacterium
TCTGCTTCCACCCGAGCTGCCTGAGGGCCCTGTAGGCATACCACTGGTTGTACCAGTGATCGGATGTCTCAATCCTTCTCAAAATCTCTTTAATAGCCCGCCTCTCTTCTCTCTGCCCCAAGGCATAAAATGCCATGGAGACCACGTTGGCATGGGGGTCATCCAGAAAAGCCAGCAGGGCTGGATAGGTCTCTGGGTGGCGACTCACCCCCAAGGCTTTTACCAACCAGTAGCGCTCGGGGATGTTTGGGCTCGGCAGCATCCTGCGATAGGCTGGGAAATCTGCAATGTCTAGCCGTTGACTCACCACACGTCTCAGGGCGGCGACTCTTTGCTGCCAGGATGTGGCGTTCAGGGCTTCGGATAACGCCAGTTCATCGTTTGTTGGCACCCTCGCAACACGGAGAGGGACCAGTAAGGCCAAGCCTATGAGCAAACAGAGAGCTCCTGCGACGACTGAGGAGGGAGTGGGATCAAGGAAAAATCGCAAGACGAAATTCAGCAGGGCAAAGACCATGACATATAAGGTGATAGGAAAGCCTCCAAGAAGGGAGACGACGGTGGCCTGACGAAAAAGGGCGTGCCTGTCCGTTGCTGAGGAAAACTGCCTTAGCACGTCTTCGGGCTGGGAGAAAAACGCCTTGACGGGGGTTTGAAGAACGGTCTTGCCCTGATGTTTGAAGAGGAGGGCATCGCCCGATTCTGCGATCTCTAAATCCACAGGCGCGTTTTGCGCTACAGGTAGATAGTCATCCTTGAGCAAGACACGTTCCATGCGTCGGACAACAGCCTGGTCCTTGATGGTCGTCAGACGGCACGTCTTGAGGGTTTTCTGCCCCAAGGACTTGAATACCTCTGCCGGGTAAAGGGTGTAGCGGTAGTAAAAATCATCGACCTTTCTTCCGATGGGGTTGGATAACAACAGGTAGTCTCGAAGATCCAAGAACAAGAAGCGATTCGCATGAGCCGACCATATGATCGTCAGAAGGACGATAGGCAGGACCAGGGCAAGCCTATTCAACCAACCCTTTTTCGCACTCTGTTTCGGCATCCACATCAAGGTGGATACGAAGACCACAAGGGGGGTTGCGAGGAAATAGGAGGAGACCATAGGGCAAAAGCCACGGCTATTCACGGCGACAACCGCGCCTAGCCACAGGAGCCCGATGAGTATAAGGAGGGCCCGGTTGCGGTCAAAGATTCGATCCCAGATCCAGGCACAGGCAACAGAAAAGACAGAAAGCCCCGCACCAAGGCTCAAGGTGAAGAACCACCCTCCGAAAAAGGCGGGTCCGAAATCCTTGAGCGTGTCCATGACCTGCTGGTTGGGAATAGCGAAATAGCCTGCCTCTGTGATGGTCGTGACGGTCCGGTGCAGGTCGGCATTGGACAGATACACGTGCAAGGTGGCCAGGATCTGCGTCGTGAACAGTCCCAGGAGGATGGCTTTGGCAAGATAGAAGAACCTATTCATGGATCCTGTTGAAAATAAGATATTCCAAGTGACTTTGGAAAGCGCAAAGGGATGTTAAAGATGGTCCGATTCCAGCCTCCTGGAAAGGAAGTCTATCTGTTTTTGGACAGGCCCATTTTCTCGAATGAGTCTCTCCACAGTGCCTACGGCATGCAGCGTGGTGGCGTGGTATCGATTGAAGCTTCGGCCAATGGCCTGGAGGGATTCGCCTGTATAGCGCCGCGCCAAATACATGGCGATCTGCCTCGGTTGGGCAATGCTGCGCTTACGGGACCGGGACAGGAATTCTTCCATGGTGAGCTTGTAATACTTGCACACGAGTTTTTGAATACGTTCTATGGTAATCTCTCGCGACCGTCGTACAATGTTTTGTACAACACTTTTGGCCAGTTCAGTGTCAATGGGGAGATTCAGCAAAGAAGCCTTAACTCCGACCCCGATCAGTCCGCTTTCAAGTTGCCTCACATTTTGGGTGAGCTTACTCGCCAGATAATGGATGACGTCTTCTGAAATATCGAGTTGTTTCAACAAAGCCTTCTTCTTGAGAATTCGCACACGGGTGTCGTGGTCAGGAGATTCAATGCTTGAAATGATACCAGCAGAAAGCCGTGACGCCAGCTTTTCATTCATCTTTGGGATGTCACGGGGCAGATAGGTTCCTGTAAAAATGAGTTTCTTCTTGGCTTCCAACAGGGCATCCAATGTGAAGGCCACTTCATCCTGGGTCTTTACCTTGCCACTCAGGAACTGCACATCTTCCAAGAGCAGCACATCGCACTGCCTTCGATACTTCTCCTTGAACTCCTCGATCCTATCATGGCGGAGCGCACAAATCATGGCATTGGTAAACTCCTCTGCCGTGATGTAGCAAACCCGGATGGTGGGATCATTTGCTAAAATGTGGTTCGCCACGGCTTGGGAAAGGTGGCTTTTCCCTAAGCCGATGTTAGAAAGCAAAAAAAGGGGATTGTGACAGACATTTTCTGAACAGGCCAACGACAGGGCCGCGTTATAGGCAAAATCATTGCATATTCCCACGACAAATTGATCAAATGTGAAATCCGTATGAAGCGCAGACAGCGTGGGCTGGCGGTCGGTGACATGGGGAAGAAAGGGTTGGTCGTCCTCAGGCCCATGATATCCGTTTCCATTGGGCGCATCAGAAACCTTGAGAGTAACCCGGTATGGTCTTCCACACACCCCTTCCAGCTCTCTTTCGATCAGACCGAGATAGTGACGCGTGAGCCACTTCTTGAAAAAAATCGTCGGACAACTTAAGATGATTTCTTCATCTCGCTGAGCGACATACGCCAGCGGTTCAACCCAGAGCATGAAATTATGGTGAGGGACCTTCTTGTGAATGCCGGTTTTGGCTCGATTCCAAGCGGCTTGCATGGTGTCACTCACTGTTTTACGACTATCTGAAACACGCGTTGCCTTCATGACGATAAGAATCCCAAATCACGATAAGAGCGCCCTTCCCGATTGCCCGATGGTGACGGAATTGTCTTCATACATCTTATGGATAAAGCATTCCGGATAGACGCATATTCATCTCAGAAAACGCCAAAATATTGGATTTTGATGAGAAATTCAAAAAGTGCGGTCTTGCACTCTGAAAGGATGTGCGGCTTTTAAAACAGGGATGATCCATTGTCAAACCGAAAAAGAGGGAGTCTCGACCCGTTCGTGAAATAGTTTTCAACATCTCATAACTATTTCAAAATGCAGTACTTTATATCGTTATTGCTCTAAAAGGCTCTATCATTCACCTTTTCCTGCAACTCCGTTATGTCCAAGTATTTTAGAGCCCTTGCGCATTTTGTTGGGGATATATAGAACTGCCGCAGTCTAAGAAAACTTCTATTTTCTCGCATTTTCTTCTATTTTCTAAGAATTGTAACTAAATGTGACATGAGGTCATAACGCTTTGTTTTTGCGGAAATAAAGGTCCTTACGGGAGTGATAGGCGCACTGGAAGAGGGGTTTGAAGGGGCCGGAAGCAGACAGGACGACTGAGGCGTAGACCGCGAACCCTGAGGAACGCCGGCAAAGGGGTTTTGTTCGGTTACCAGGCCGTTTGACTTCCGGAAGCCAAGCCTGTAGGGAAACCATTGTAGCATGCCCAACACAGCCCATCGCACGAAAGCACAAAGGCATCCATAATGACCGGCCGTCCCATCATAGGCATCACTATGGGAGACCCCGTGGGGATCGGGCCTGAAATCATCTTGAAGGCCCTCAGCCACAACGCTCCGTATGAAACCTGCCGCCCCCTTGTTTTAGGCGATATCCAGGTGTTGAGCGCAACGAACCAGCTCCTAAGAACCGGCTTGACCATTCGACGCGTTGAAGGCGTCGAGGCCGGAGGTGGGCAGTCGGGCAGGATAGACGTCGTTGGGCTCTCTGATCTGGATGGCGGCCAGCTTCAACCCGGTCGGCCTACCCAAGCAACCGGTCAAGCCATGGTAAACTATATCACCAAAGGTGTGAAGTGGGCCATGGAGGGCCGCATCCACGGCCTGGCCACCTGTCCCATCAACAAAAAGGCTATGCACGCAGCCGGGTTCAACTTTGACGGCCATACCGAGCTCCTGGCTGAGCAAACAAAAACTTCACACTGCGTCATGATGCTCGCGGGAGCTCAGCTCAGGGTTTCCCTGGTAACGACTCATCTTCCTCTGGCCCTGGTTTCCATAAGCTTGACGACTGAAGGGGTCCTTAAGACGATCCTCATCACAGAACAAGCCCTCAGAGACTCCTTTGGTATCCCCAAGCCCGCCTTGGCCGTGGCGGCCCTAAACCCCCATGCCGGAGAAGATGGCTTGTTCGGAGATGAAGAGGTCCAGATCATCTCCCCAGCCCTCCACCAGGCTGCCCAGGCAGGGGTTAATGTGTCCGGCCCCTATCCAGCAGACACCCTGTTCTATTGGGCTTTGAAAGGCAGGTGGGATGCTGTGATCTCCATGTACCACGATCAAGGCCTTATCCCCTTTAAGATGGTCCATTTTTCCGACGGCGTGAACACGACCTTAGGTCTTCCGATCGTGCGGACCTCTGTGGATCATGGTACAGCCTATGATATTGCAGGTACCGGCAAGGCAGACCCTGGGAGCCTGCTGGCCGCCATACACATGGCTGCCCACCAGGCAATATCAAGGAGGAGAGCCAGTTAGTTTCCATCCAGAAATGACGTATATGAGCCGGGAAACTAGCTGGTGCCCATCCACGAACCGAAGAGGGCACTGGAAGTGTCCAATTCATAAACGAGCAATTTTTTTGATGAGCAAGGCCGCACAAGGGTTTACGGCGAGACGTACATGATGTACGTCGCAGCCGAAAACCTGCGGAGAACGCCGCTCATCGGAAAAAGGGCCATTTATGGATGGAAACTAGCTGACGGGCAGCTCCACACGGAAGGTGGCGCCCCCTCGGGCATTATGATTGGCAAAAATGTTGCCGTTGTGGCGGCGGACAATCTCATAGGAGATATATAGACCTAGACCGGTTCCCCTACCCACTTCCTTGGTGGTATAGAAAGGCTTGAAAATATCCCTCATCACCTCCCTGGAGATTCCAGGGCCGTTATCCTCACATTCAAAGATGACCAGCCCTTTTTTCTTATCGGACCGGGTCCTTAGGATGATCCTCCCTTGATCGCTGTCCACGGCCTGGATGGCATTGGTTATAATATTCAGACAGACCTGCCCCAGGTTGGAAAAATTTCCTCTAATCTCAGGCAGGTCGTCTTCGTAAGCCTCGATCATCTCGATGCCGGTGCGTTTATACTGGTTGTAGAGGACTTTCAGGGCGTTCCTGGACACGTCGTTCAGTATGACAGGCTCAGAGTATTCTTGGGTCTGACGAGATATCCCAAGGAGGCTTGCCACAATATCTTTGGCACGATTCAATTCTTTCAAGCTAAATTTTAGATCATCAACCAGTTCCTCCATTTCCTCCGCATGATCCGTTGCCCCGGCAACTTGCTCGGAAGATGCCTTTTCCATGGTTTCCACGGCTGACTGAACCAGACTGGAAACACTGGCCAGGGGATTGTTCAGTTCATGGGCGACGCCCGCCACCAGTGCACCCACGGCAGCCAGGCTTTCGGATCTGATGAGGAGGTCTTGCGTCTTGTCCTTTTCCTCCAGGGCTTTTTTCAGTGCTTCGGTCCGCTCGTCCACCATGGCCTCGAGATTTTCGTTCAGATTTTCAATGAGCTGGTAGGACTTGGCATTCTCGATGGCAATAGCGCATTGGTTGGCCAGGGTGCGAAGGAGTTCAAAGTCCTGGGCCGTGAAAAGGTCCCCTGATTTCTTGTTTCCCAAGACAAGGAGTCCTTTCATATCCCGTTTGAAAACGATAGGTAGAAGCACAGTACCGCCCAGGCGGTTGAAATCTTCCTTGAAACGAGAGGGATCATCGCAAGAGCCTGACCATTCTTCAACATTGTATTGGGTCACCTCTCTATTCTGACGAGCCAGTTCCCGAATCAGGGGGCTTGCGTGAGTCATCGGCAGGTCCTCAATGTCTGATAGGGTGCCCATTTGGCTACGGACCCGAAACTCGTCCCCGATATCATCAGCGAGCAGGACATAGCCCCAATCAAGATACATGGCCTGGGTCAGGGTCCTCAGGGTTTTGTCCATGATCTCGTCCAGGTTCAGCATAGAAGCCATGGCATCACTCAAAGCCATGAGGGTCTTTTGGTAATCGTATTTTCCTTTGAAGAGCAGGCGATCAATGAAAAGCTGCACCCGCTTTTTTAAGGGCTCAAAGACAAAGACGATCACAAGAAAAAACGAGATCGAAAAAAGGATAGACCATCTCTGCCCCACCCCTTTAAAGACCTGATTGAACAAAATAATCATCAGGGCATAAGTCCCCGTGAGCAGACCTGTCAGCACGGAGTAGGTGAGGCCCTTTTGAACCATGAACCCGATGTCCAACAAATCGTGCTTCAGCACGGCAAAGCCCAAGAGAAGGATGGGAATGAAAGCGAAGTTTCCCAACGGGTAAAAGCTGATCCCCGCCAGGGGCAACAGGTCGAAATGGGCCATGAGGGCAGCGCCTCCCAGACCCAAGATAATGTATTTTGTCTTGTTCTTGCGGTCCGGATCTTTCTCTTGCCTCAGGCTGCGAAAAAGAAGATACAGGCAATACAGCGTATTTGTGGTGCTGGCGATCCCAAACACATAAATCAAGGGGCCTCCCTGGGCATAGTAACCAAAATAATACTGCTTCACCCCTGACAGGTAATAGTCCCCTTGTGAGAAGATACTCAGACACCCACTAAAGATGTAC
>DAOUZN010000158.1 GCA_030665585.1 Deltaproteobacteria bacterium
ACGTCCACCGTTTTCATGACTTGGTCCTCGGTTTCCATATTCATGTTGGCCATCGCCTGCCAGGCCTGGGCTTGCGGAGCAGCTTTGCCGGCGATGATGGTCAACTCAGCGGACCTTTTGCCATCCCGAGAGGCATATTCCTGGTGAACAGATGACCACTTTTGACCGCCCATATCCATGTTCATCCCGTCTGGTTCTCCAGATGGTGCCATGCCGCCCAATGTTCGAGGAAGCAGAGGAAACCAGGCCTTGTAATCGAGGGCTCCCGCCACTGCCGGCAACAACAGCAAACACAGTGCAAAAACAAGGCATACTTTTTTCATCTTACACGTCCTTTCTTCGTGAACCGCAAAAGCCGGCGCACTCCCTGCAGGTTCCTGCGGGGTCTTCATTATCATGTAGACTCCAGCTTCTCTAGTGAACAAGTCTAATGGTTTCGTAAAAAGTCGATTTTACTCACTCCGTGAACATTTTGGGGGCCCTTAAGATGTTCAGCTAAAATGCTAAAACTCGGGCTAACGCCCTCAAACAGTTAGCATTTTTTACGCTGAATATCTCAAGTGCCTTTCTCCCAAAATGCTCAATGTCGTTCGCAAAACACTTTTTACGAGTCTGTCAAGCTTGGGCCAAAGTATCAAAATAGGCGGCTATGTCCAGAAAAAAACAGGGGCAGTTTCCCGCGAGACATTTTGGGGCTGCTCCGGCGGGGTTTGACAATGTATCCCCAATGCTTATTTTTTGAACAAATTACGACGAGCCGAGCGATTTTGCTCTGGTTTGTTGGCAGGGGTAAAGGAGAGAATAATGCGTTTTGACAAATTTACCATAAAGTCTCAAGAACTGATTCAAGGGGCTCAGGCCCAGGCCGGGCAACTGGGGCATCAGCAGATCGAGCCAGAGCATCTTTTGAAGGTCATGCTGGAGCAACCTGAGGGGATTGCCCGGTCCGTTCTTCAGAAGCTGGGGGCATCGCCTGAGGGTGTGTTGCAGGAGGTTTCCCAAGCCCTTGAAAAGAAGCCCAAGCTGAGTGGGGCCGGTGCTGGAGAGGTCTATCTTTCTCCAACCACAAAAAAGGTGTTGGACGGCGCCTTTACGGAAGCGGCCAAGCTGAAGGATGAGTATGTGAGCATAGAACACATCCTTGTGGCCATGACCGATCAGAAAGACACTGATGCCGCCCGCATCCTGGCTGCTGCCGGGGTGACCCGGGAGACGATCCTGAAGGTTCTGGTGGATATACGGGGCACGCAGCGGATCACGGATCCCAACCCAGAGGAAAAATACCAAGCCCTGGAAAAATTTGGCCGAGACCTGACCGATCTCGCTCGTCTTGGAAAGATAGACCCGGTCATCGGCCGGGACGAAGAGATTCGCCGTGTGGTGCAGGTCCTTTCTCGGCGCACCAAGAACAACCCGGTCCTCATTGGCGAGCCGGGTGTTGGCAAGACGGCCATTGTGGAGGGGCTGGCCCAGCGCATTGTGAATGGCGATGTGCCCGAGAGCCTAAAAAACCGACGACTCGTCGCCCTGGATATGGGGACCCTGGTGGCAGGGGCCAAATACCGCGGCGAATTCGAAGACCGACTGAAAGCCGTGTTAAAAGAAGTAGAGGCGGCAGAGGGCGAGGTCATCATATTTATTGATGAGCTTCACACCATGGTTGGAGCCGGGGCGGCCGAAGGCGCGGTGGATGCGTCAAACATGCTCAAACCTGCCTTGGCCCGCGGCACCCTTCGGTGCGTCGGGGCGACGACAATAAACGAATACCGAAAATATGTGGAAAAGGACGGGGCTTTGGAGCGGCGTTTCCAGCCCGTGCTTGTTCAGGAACCCACCGTGGAAGACACCATCTCCATCTTGCGAGGCTTGAAAGAAAAATACGAGGTCCATCACGGGGTGCGGATCAAAGACTCTGCCATTGTGGCTGCAGCGACTCTTTCTCACCGCTATATCTCGGATCGATTCCTGCCGGACAAGGCGATCGATCTTATTGATGAGTCTGCCTCCAAGCTCCGGATCGAGATCGACAGCATGCCGGCCGAGATCGATGAAGTGGAGCGTAAGATCATCCAGACGGAGATTGAACGCGAAGCCCTGAGGAAGGAGACGGACGCGGGTTCAAAAGAGCGACTGGCGAAGCTCGAAAAAGAGCTTTCGGCCTCGCAAGAAAAGAGCCGCGAGATGAAGGCCCACTGGCAAAATGAAAAAGAGGCCATCCAGACCATCCGCGAGGTCAAAGAGGAGCTCGAGCGCGTGGGTATCGAGGCGCAGCAGGCCGAGCGGGAGGGAAATCTGGCGCGGGCGGCAGAGCTTCGCTACGGGGTGGAAACCGGTTTGAGAAAACGCCTGGAAGAGGCCAACGAGAAACTGAACCAGCTTCAGGCGGACCGCAAGATGCTCAAGGAAGAGGTGGATGAGGAGGATGTGGCCGAGGTGGTCTCCAGATGGACCGGGATACCGGTTTCCCGGATGATGGAAGGGGAGCGGGAAAAGCTGGTCCATATGGAAGACCGACTCTCAAGGCGGGTCGTGGGCCAGAACGAGGCGATTGTGGCCATCTCCAATGCGGTGAGGCGGGCGCGCTCCGGTTTGCAGGACCCCAATCGACCCATTGGTTCCTTCATCTTCATGGGACCCACAGGCGTTGGGAAGACCGAACTGGCCAAGGCCCTTGCCGAGTTCATCTTTGACGATGAACAGGCCATGGTTCGCGTGGACATGTCTGAATACATGGAAAAACACTCGGTGGCGCGACTTATTGGCGCGCCTCCCGGGTATGTGGGTTATGAGGAGGGCGGCTATCTGACGGAATCGGTGCGGCGTCGGCCGTACTCGGTGGTGCTCTTTGACGAGATCGAGAAGGCGCATCCCGACGTCTTCAATGTGCTCTTGCAGATCCTGGACGATGGCCGCATGACGGACGGTCACGGCCGGACCGTTGATTTCACGAACACCATTGTCATCATGACCTCCAATGTGGGGAGCCACTGGATCCAGGAGTTGGGTGCCAACCAGCGCGAGGAGATGGAAAAGCGCATTTTGGAAGTCTTGCGGGCCAGTTTCAAGCCGGAATTTCTCAACCGAATCGATGACATCGTTATTTTTCACAACCTCACACCTGAGCAGCTCACTGCCATTGTGGAAATTCAGCTTGAGCGGGTGAAAAAAAGGCTGGAAGGCCAACACATCACCCTTGAACTTTCAGGCGCGGCAAAGGCCCTCCTGGCTCGCGAGGGTTATGATCCTACGTACGGCGCACGCCCCTTGAAGCGGGCCATCCAGAAACATGTTGAGAACCCCCTGGCCATGGAGATACTCCAGGGAAGTTTTTTGGAAGGAGCAAACATCCTGGCAGACGTGAACGAAGGAAAGATCGTTTTCAGGGCTCAGTAACAGCCAATCATTGTATCTTGACCGGCCTTCGGATGAGATCAGGTTTATGGCATGATCGTAGGAAAGATCGGATGCTGGATGCCGAATAGTTGATGCTATATACTGGACTAAGCATCCAGTATCCAGAAATCAGTTATGATGGTTTCGTAAAAAGTCGATTTTACTCACTCCGTGAACATTTTGGGGGCCCTTAAGATGTTCAGCTAAAATGCTAAAACTCGGGCTAACGCCCTCAAACAGTTAGCATTTTTTAGCGCTGAATATCTCAAGTGCCTTTATCCCAAAA
>DAOUZN010000026.1 GCA_030665585.1 Deltaproteobacteria bacterium
ACTAACGGATGTTCTCCAGATAATCGCAAGTAATTTGACAGAGAACCAAGTACCGTACTCTTTGATCGGGGCTCTCGCTTTGGGGCTGTACGGGCTTCCAAGGTATACGTCAGACATTGACCTATTAACAGAAGGCCGTTCTTGGTCTGAAATATCCGCGATGATGGAAAGGTTAGGCTACACCTGTTATCAAAAGACACACTCTTTTGCCCAGTTTGATTCGGAATTAGGGGTATTGGGTAAAATTGATTTCATGTTTGTCAACACCCAAGACGGGAAAGATATGATAGGGAGAAGTCTTGTCGTCGAGGATGAGTTATTGGGAAAACACCCCGTAATACAGCCAACAGACTACATAATATTAAAATTGATGGCTATTGCAAATAACCCCGACCGAGGCCCAAGAGACGAAGCGGATATTTTAGACGTTCTGAAATTATTCAAGAACCATTTGATTCCAAAAAATTTCGGTTCCCTGGATATGCATAGGATTTGCCTGTTTGCCGATAGATTCGGCCAAAGAATGCGGATAGAAAAACATGTTAAGAATGTATTTGTTGTTACCAATAAACCCGGGTCGTTTGATTTATGAATAAGCATAAAAACATGGAACAATCCCGAAAAGTAGAACAATCGATGATTGTTCAAATGATCAATGCCTCATGGGAATTGGCTGAGAGGCTGGGAAAACATCCGCTTAAAAGCGGTTGCAACTGTATCTCCTGTGTTAATAAGAGAAAACGCCTTTTGAAAAGGCTGGAACAGGAATGGAAGTTTAGACTTTAGGCTCTTTACGCCTCAACATCGACAAAATAGCACCCCTAATTGCCCCAATATTACTGATTACTGCTTGGCTATTTTTTGCACTGCTCCAAAATAGCCTTGACTGTTTTGGAGTATAGGGTAATATAGCCATATGCGATATCTCGCCCCTCACATACTCGAGGATTTAAAAAAAAAGATGGTCTTCGTCGGAGGTCCGCGTCAAGTCGGAAAAACCACCCTGGCTAAAGCGATTCTGGCGGAGTCCTACCCAGAGGGTCGATATTTCAACTGGGATTATGATGAAGATCGACGCGATATCATACGTAAAAGGTGGCATGATCAGGACACGCTTCTTGTATTTGACGAACTGCATAAATACCCGCGATGGAAAAGTTGGCTCAAAGGGATCTATGATGTTTCGCACGCGCGTCATTCCTTTCTGGTAACGGGTTCGGCTCGGCTGGATGTCTACCGTCGTGGCGGCGATTCGCTATTGGGGCGCTATCATTACTGGCGGCTGCACCCATTTACCATGGATGATTGCCCGGCTGTGATAAAACCGGAAGAAGCCTACCAGCGTCTGATGACGGTTGGCGGATTTCCGGAGCCATTTTTAGACGGCGATCAAAGGGAAGCACGGCGATGGCGCAGAGAACGCTTTGACCGCGTACTGCGTGAGGATATCCGTGATCTCGAATCGGTCCGCAATATTCAGCTCTTGGGTCTGTTTTTGGATTCGCTTCGACATCGCGTGGGCGGGATGATCACCCTTTCAAATTTAGCCGAGGATATTCAAATATCGCCCAAAACCGCCAAGGTCTGGCTCGAATTGCTTGAACGCATGTACCTCGTTTTTATTGTCCGGCCTTACACCCGGTCACTGCCAAGAGCCGTTCAGAAGCCCCCTAAGGTCTATTTTTTCGACAACGCAGATGTGATCGGTGACGAAGGCGCCCGCTTTGAAAACTTTGTGGCAACGCACCTGTTGAAAAGAACACACTTTATTGAAGACCGTGAGGGCCACCGCTGCGAGTTGCGGTATATCCGCGACAAGGAGGGGCGGGAAATCGATTTTGCCGTTCTAAAAGATGGAAAGATCCAGGAGTTGATCGAGGTGAAGTATGCAGAGGAAAATGTGACCCGGTCGCTTCGCTATTATGCCGAGCGGCTGCAACCCAAGAGGGCCACCCAGATTGTCGCGAATCTTCGAAAACCTTACAGTAAGGGAAAAATTTCAGTCATCGATCCGATATCTTACTTTAATGTAGCGTTCTTCAGGTAGCTTTCGATTGCTGCTATTCGGCGAGTCTCTCACCTGTAAGTGAATCCTGTCGCTACTTGTTTAGGTTAGGCTTAGGTAGGATCGAAAACGTTCGACGTTTTTCGGCCCCACGCCTTTCACGCATCTCAGGTCGTTCCAGGTTCTGAAAGGGCCGTGCGATTCCCTGAATTCAACAATACGCCGGGCCAAGCCATGGCTGATGCCGGGAACGATGGCCAGCTCATCTATGCCTGCTTGATTCACGTCAACAGGGACACCTAACACAAGCCTTTTGGTGACGTCCATTCGGGACAAGAGGAGGTCCACCGAAGTCTGGCTCAATACTCTTACATCTACGTGGGTGCCGGATCGCAAGGTGTTAGACTGACTCACGTGAGAGATGGAAGGGTTTGCGGGTATGCCTCCCGCCTTGTCAATGGCTTGACCTGCAGTCGGAGGGTCGTTGAAGGTGTAAATGCCTGGTTCCCGGATAGCCCCGGTGACTTCAACAGCCCATTGCTGGTAGGGTGTAGCTTTATGGCCATCTAATGGGCTGGGAAGACTCGCGAGCAGGATGCCCAGGCTGATAGCCAACACGACAATTTGTTGGCCCCTGCTAAAGCTTCTCATCCTCCAACCCAAAGGTGCTATGAAGGACCCGCACGGCCAGTTCCGTGTACTTTTCTTGGATGACGCATGAGATCTTTATTTCCGATGTGCTGATCATGACGATATTGATATTTTCATTTGCCAGAGCTGTGAACATCTTAGCGGCCACACCCGAATGGCTTCGCATGCCGACACCGATCACCGACACTTTGGCGATTTGCTCATCGCCAAGTACTTGTTCTGCCCCAATGGTCTCGGCCACATCCTTCTGAATCGCCATGGCCGTGGGATAATCGCTCTTGGGCACCGTGAAGGTAAGATCAGTCAGGCCGCCTTTTCGCGTGTTCTGAATGATCATGTCCACCACAATGCCGGCCTCTGCGACAGGGGTGAAGATCTTGGACGCTACGCCGGGCTGATCTGGCACCTTTGTTAGGGTGATGCGCGCTTCGTTCTTGCTATACGTGATGCCGGATACGACCACTCGCTCCATGTCCGTTTCTTCTTCAACAACCATGGTGCCTTCCTCCTCCTTGAAAGACGATCTGACGTGTACGGGAACGTCAAATTTCTTGGCAAACTCCACCGCCCGTATTTGCAGTACCTTGGCGCCCAGGCTGGCCATCTCGAGCATTTCGTCATAGGAGATTCTATCGAGCTTTCGTGCGCTCTTGCAAAGATTGGGGTCTGTTGTGTACACGCCGTCCACATCCGTATAAATCTCGCACACGTCGGCTTCTAGCGCAGCCGCTAAAGCCACCGCCGAGGTATCCGAGCCTCCCCGGCCAAGTGTCGTAATATTGCCTTTTGTGTCCCTGCCCTGAAAACCGGCAACTGCAACAATCTTTCTTTGGTCGAGCAGTGCCTTGATTCGGTGGGCGTGTATTCCGACAATGCGAGCCTGTCCGAAGGTCCGATCAGTCACAATCTCTGCCTGGTGACCCAATAGGGATCTAGCTGGATAACCCATGGACTCCAAGGTAATGCACAATAACGACACGGTCGTCTGTTCCCCTGTGGCGAGCAGGACATCAAGTTCTCGTCTGTGGGGATGATCCGTGATTTCTTGTGCCAGTTGAATGAGTTGGTCTGTAACGCCGGCCATCGCTGAGAGCACCACCACAACACCATTGCCGGCGCCATAGACTCCGGCAACCCGCTCGGCGACCTTCCGGATTTGATCGAGGCCTGCAACCGAAGTCCCCCCATATTTCTGAACAATCAGTGCCATGGGAACTGCTCCAAACATCTTTCTACCAAATCAACGGCCTGCGGTCCATATCCAGTCAATTGCAGTGCGCGGGTTCGGTCGTTGACGATGGACATCCCTACGGCCAGTCGTTCATTGAGCAGGTCTGCAGCCAACCTGTCCGCCCATTCAATCACTGTGACTCCGTTGCCTCCCATAATGTCCTCTAACCCGAGTTCTTCGAGTTCGCCCACATCCCGCACACGGTAGAGGTCCACATGAAAAAGCGGAAGCCGTCCGGGATATTCATTGATGAGGGAATAGCTGGGGCTGGTCACATAAAAACCTTCCGGCACCTTGAGTCCCTGTGCAATCCCCCGGGTGAGACAAGTCTTGCCGCTGCCCAGTTCGCCATGAAGGGTGACAATGGACCCGTTTGAAAGGTGTCGACCCAGGAACGCTCCAATACGAAGCGTCTCCTCAACAGATGACGCGACAATCCGATGTTCTCTGGTTTTCAACCGTGTCTTAGAAAGCTCTCAAGCGTACCGCCGCTAAGCCATCTGCAGCGACCGATCTTCATGGCCCTTTGATCAATGCGATCATTTGCCTTACCGCCTGCTCCAGTCCCACGATAACGGCTCGGGCGATAATACTGTGGCCGATACTGAACTCGTCGATTTCAGAAAGCCCTTTAAAGGTCTTGATCGTCTCATATCCAAGACCATGACCCGCATTGATCCCGAGTTTCAATTTTTGGGAGAGCTTCAAGCTGTTGACTATCTTATTGAAGGCGTCGGTGCGTTTGCTGGGCGTGGGTGCATCACAATAGGTCCCAGTATGAATTTCTACCATATTGGCATCGATTCGATGGGCAAGCTTGATCTGATCTAGGTCGGGATCAACAAAGATACTGACAGGAACGCCTGCTCGTTGAAGGGTCAGGACGGCATCAGAAACAAGATCCTTGTGAAGACGAAGGTCGAGGCCTCCTTCGGTGGTCAACTCCTCCCGCTTTTCGGGCACCAGTGTCACGAGGTCGGGTTTGATCTCTGAGGCAATGCCGATCATTTCCGGTGTGGCCGCCATCTCCAAGATCAGCTTGGTTTTGACCGTTTCCCGCAGAATTCGTACATCCCGGTCTTGGATGTGTCGTCGATCCTCCCTGAGATGGACCACAATACCATCGGCGCCGGCCAGTTCCACGATAGCTGCTGCTGTGACCGGGTCTGGAATGTCTATTTCTCGTGCCTGCCTAAGCGTGGCTACATGATCGACATTTACAGCCAAGCCTGCCATGATGCTAATCTCTCCAATGTCTTAGAACGCTTCTATCAAAAGCCTCTTTTTGACGGGTACAATAACGTGAGTAACTCTTCCTCCTTGATTCTCATGGCTTTCGCTCCTTCTGCTGTCTTGTCATGGTCGAATCCGAACAAGTGCAAGATGCCGTGAATCAAGAGCTGATCAAACCTGTATTCTGTTGTCATGCCTGCCTGCTGAGCTTCCCGGGCCGCGGTGTCAAGAGAAATGACTACATCGCCCAAGAGTGTCGGGGTGACGTCGCCAAAGGGGCCTTCCTGCATGGGAAAAGCCATGACATTGGTCGGGCCGGACCGATTCAGGTACGTCCTGTTCAGCTCTGCCATTTCCTGATCGGTTACAATGAGGATAGATAACTCCCCGTCAGGAGATCCTAAGGCGTTTAATATGTCTTTCGCCTTCTTCTCTACCTTGTCGTGGTCGATCCCGAGACCCTCTTGTCTGTCTTCTATCAGAATCTCCATTGGTTCTGTTGGTTGCCCTGTCTGTTTTGGCCACACCTTGACCATTGGGATACTCGATCCGGTGATGATAGATGCCATTCAGTATCTTGTTAAAGCTTTCAGTAATCCTGGTGAGATCCTTCAAGGTTAGCTCGCTTTCATCCAGCTGCCCGTCCAAGAATACGTTGTCGATGATCCTTTGTACCAAACCCTTGATTCGTGCCGGCGTGGGATTCTCCAGTGTCCTTGATGCAGCTTCCACCGAATCTGCCAGGAGGACTAAACCGGCCTCTTTCGTCTGGGGCTTAGGCCCTGGATATCTGAAATGCTCCACGTTGACGACGCCTTCACCCTTTAATTTCCTGGCCTTTTCGTAAAAATAAGTAATCAGACTCGTCCCGTGGTGTTGTTGTATGATATCGACAATTGCTTTTCCAAGCTTGTCACTCTTCGCCATTTCTACCCCATCTCTCACATGAGAGGTGAGGATCAAACTCGACATAGATGGGGCCAATTTATCGTGTCTGTTCTTACGCGCTTCTTGATTTTCGATAAAATAAAGGGGCTTTCTGATCTTGCCAATGTCATGATAGTAGCCGCTCACCTTGGCGAGGAGGGGATTGGCGCCGATGGTGGCGGCGCCGGCCTCCCCCAGGCTGCCGACAATCACAGAATGATGATAAGTTCCCGGGGTTTGAAGCATGAGTTTTCGCAATATAGGCCGGTCCAGATTAGCTAGCTCGAGGAGTTTAATGCCTGTCGTATAGGCGAAGGTCATCTCCACCACGGGCGCAAATCCTGTGGTCAGAATGCCGGAACTCACTCCTCCAAGGAGGCCGAAGGCCCAGTCCCAAACCAGGTTTGCTTGAAGGGCAGAACCTGTGAACATGCGCAGGGCCGTGACAACGAAGACATTAACCAGACCCACCTTTAAGCCGGCTTTGATCAAGATGCCCCGCTCTGTGCAGTCACGTACCGAGTACGCCCCCACCATGCCGCTCAAAAGAAAAAACAAGAACATCTCGAACCGATTCTCAAAGAGAAACGCAGTCATAACCGCTGTGGCCAATGCAAACGGCAGGGCCACCTCCATGCCCAATAGCAGGCACACGGTCATCGCCCCTGATGCTATGGGTATAGCGTAAAAGGCTGAAGAGGCTTCTATGGAATAAGGGATATTTCTAGCAATCCCGTTTACCAAAAAGGCCGACACTTGACTCAAGACGAATAGCATGACCAGCATGATACATAGAAAGAGAAGGTCCTTGTTTTTCAGAGTTGGGCTGGTGTCTGTCTTGAAATGGGTCGTAAAGGAAATGGCAAAAAAGGCAATGGCAAGGAGCATGAACCCTGCACTGATAGCAAATAAGTCTTCCCCTCCCATTTCAGATTCGAGGGCATCCAGCCTGGCCACGTGCAGCGGGGAGACCTTTTCCCCTTCCCGGAGGAGCATCTCTCCTTTCTTGATTTGAGTCAACACGGCCTTGACGTCCTCAACGGCTTTGATTCGCCGTTCCTCGGTTTCGCCTTTGTTCAGGGTTAGGTTGGGTTGGACCAGGCGTTGAGCCAGGTCTATCATCACATTACGAAGAGAATAGTCAAAATCTTTCAAGAGGGTTCTGGCAGTATTTGCTAAAGCAATTCTTGCCTCGTCCAAGCTATAGAACTGTTTGAAGTTACTCGCATGACGCTCTTCCTTAGAAGAAAGCCTGCGAACGATGATACCGTTTTGCTGTTGCTGACGTAAGAGTTCTTTACTTCCCACGATGCCATTTTCGCACACACTGCCCATCAGCCTGCCAATTTGTCCTGAGGTAGAATCAGAAAAATTGTCCTTCTCCAGGATTTTGTAGGCCCCACTGCTGACTTTGGTCCCAAGCAACGCTTCAAAGGTATCCTTTTCTTCCCAGATCAAATCGTGATGTGAAAGGGCTGGGTTCTGGATCTTTATCCCATCAGAAGCGGCGCCAATTTTCCCGCCAACAGGCGCTGGGGACAAAGTCCGCATATGCTCGAAGGCCCGGGCAATGTGCTCGCCTAGCGTAGACGCCAAGGCATCATCAAAATCGTAAACGGTCAGGACAGATTGAGCCGCCTCTTCCCGCTTGCTTTGAGTTACCTCTGTATCTTCCATGAGGAAGTCTTTAGGTGACTTAATATCTTTTTCGGCAACATCACCAATGTGATAACGGGGTGTGCTCCTCCAAAGAGCCGGAAACAATAAAACGGCAACGACAATCGTTGTTCCTAACAACACAAACCAACGCAAGTGTGCCTGCTCATTGACAGAGTCAAGAAATGCCCTGCTCTGCTTTCTCATGGCTTCTCTGTGTTTCATAGGTCCTCATAATATTTAATACCTAGAGTTATCGTGGACGGCTTAAGCGTTTTGTCTCCTCAAGATCCTCATATGCCTTGATAATGTCCTGTACCAACCGGTGTCGGACAACGTCCCTCTTGGAAAAAAGCACAAACTGGATTCCCGGAATGCCTTTCAAGATATCCCTTACCTCCACAAGACCTGAAACCTTGCCGTTGGGCAGGTCGGTCTGGGTAATATCTCCGGTAATAACCGCCTTTGAACTGAATCCAAGGCGCGTTAGAAACATCTTCATTTGTTCTGACGTGGTATTCTGGGCTTCGTCCAGGATCACAAAGGAATCATTGAGTGTACGGCCCCTCATAAACGCCAACGGCGCCACTTCTATGGCGCCTTGCTGGATCAATTGTGACGCCTTTTCATAACGCATCATGTCGTGCAGGGCGTCATAGAGTGGCCGTAAGTATGGATTGACCTTTTCATAAAGGTCTCCTGGCAGAAAGCCCAGGCTTTCTCCGGCCTCCACAGCCGGGCGCGTCAGGATGATGCGATTGACATCCCCTTTTGTCAGAAAGGAAACAGCCATAGCCATGGCAAGATACGTCTTGCCAGTGCCCGCCGGCCCAATACTAAAAACGATGTCATATTTTCGGATGGCGTCAATGTATTTTTTTTGAGCCAGGCCCTTGGGCGTGATCGGTCTTTTCTGGGACGTAATGTAAACCGTATCCAAGAAAATATCCTTGAGCCCAACCCGATCATCACTACTCAGGATGCGAATGGCGTAGTCAATATCACTCGGATAGATAGGATAGCCTTCTTCAAGCAGACTGTACAATTGCCCCAGAAGCTTCCGGGCAAGCGCCGTACCAATGGCATCTCCACAGATGTTTACCGTGTTACCCCTAGCATGGATCTCTATGTCCAAACTATGGGCAATTTGCTGGAGATGCTTATTGTGCTCACCGAAAAGGTTTGTTGCCAAGAGATTGTCCTCAAATGTCATCTTGGCGCTAGGGCGATCAAGGGGCTGGCCGCCATTGTGAGTCGAGTGCATTTCCATATGGGAAACGATTCATATCATAGGTCCTCATGGTATTGCAAACAACAAAGGAACGGCAGGAAAGGCGCTTCGGGCCGTCCAGAAATGGCTTGACTTGGATATAGCCATTTGTTAGAGGCTCAATACGCGAAAAGTTTAGTAAATAGGCGAACATCCGTGAATGCCCTCGATATCATTACTGCCCTGATCATAGGATTTTGTCTGATTCGTGGAATCTTTAGGGGAATTATAAAAGAACTCACCTCTATTCTTGGCGTGTTCATAGGCTTTTATGCCGCTTACATCTATTACCCCATACTGGCGAGGTGGCTTTCTGATCTGATTGCTAATAGAGCCTACTCACATATCATCAGCTTTTTCCTCATCTTTACCACAGTGCTGTTAGCTACAGGATTTGTGGGAGTGATCTTAAGACACCTGTTAAAAGCCGCCGCTTTGGGCTGGGCGGACCGCTTTCTGGGTGGGACTTTTGCCATATTCAAGGCTGTTCTCATCATATCGGTTTTGCTGATTGCCCTGACCACATTTCTTCCCAAAAACTCTCCTGTCATCAAGAACTCCCTCCTCGCTCCCCGCGTGAGTGCGATTTCCGAAAAGCTGGTTGCCGTGGTCCCTGGCGAAATGAAAGAAAAATTTCGTGACAATATCAGGGCGTTGAGAGCATCGTGGGAAAAGTTTTAGCCTTTTCCGGAAGTCCCTTTGATCGGCTTAACGCTTTGGTACAGAGGCTTCGCGGCCCCCGGGGTTGTCCATGGGATCGAGTTCAAACGCCGGAAACAATTAAGATCCATCTCATAGAAGAGGCCTATGAGGTTCTGGAAGCTATCGAGTCCGGCACACACGAGGAGGTGTGTGCGGAACTAGGAGACCTGCTTTTTCATATTGTTTTTTTGGCCGGAATTTTTGAGGAGGTCGGCGCTTTCAACATGACCCAGGTGGTTGAGGCAGTGACCGAAAAGATGATTCGGCGTCATCCCCATGTGTTCGGTGAGGCCGAGCTGTCTTCTGCTCGTGAGGTCAGGGAGCAATGGCATGAGATTAAGATGGAGGAAGCCAAGGACATAGATGTAACGAGAGCCTCCTTTCTTGATTCAGTCCCCCAGAAACTCCCGGCCTTGATACGGGCTTACCGCTTGGTAGAACGGGCTTCAAGGGTCGGCCTCGACTGGGACGATGTTCCCAGTACACTGACGAAGGTTGAAGAAGACTTGGCTGACCTCAAGACTGCCCTGACAGGGGACGATCAGCGGAACACGGCGGAACAATTGGGCAATCTACTTTTCAACGTGGTCCATCTTAGCCGACTCGCAGGGACCCATCCTGAAACCGCGCTGATGCGGACCATC
This sequence comes from Deltaproteobacteria bacterium, assembly GCA_030665585.1. Taxonomy (GTDB): domain Bacteria; phylum Desulfobacterota; class Desulfobacteria; order Desulfobacterales. The sequence goes on from DAOUZN010000026.1 coordinate 10,320, forward strand.
TCAAGGTTCGTGACACACTTCAAGCTTGTTGAGGAGCGCTTGAGGCAACAGGGTCGCACCCTGGAGTCTGTTTCCCCCGAGGAAATGCGCAGCATGTGGGAAGCATATCAAACAGATGAGGACGCGCGAGCAGGGAGTCATCAGCCGGCAGTATTTAGCGAAAATGACGAAATTTAGATAGATTGAATCAATTGTTGTAAGTAAAGGTTGATGGTTTTTCAACAGCTAATCTCTTTGATAACTGATTTGTTGAGCTCGACCTAGAGCCCGCACCGTAGATCATGTGTGTCGTGCCACAATGCAAGGGGAGCTTTTGTCTGAAGAAGCGATCATTGGAAAGTTGGCCCTTTCCTATGGCATAGAACCGCAATACACAGACAACTGGGGTCGCATCCACCCGACTCGGCTTGAAACCAAGAAGAAGATCCTCAAGGCCATGGGGGTCATCGTTGATACCCCGAAGCAGGCCCAGGAGGCGTGGCACGCAAAATCCAACCGCAAGGGGTCCTCTCTTACTGAACCTACGCTTGTTGTCAATCTGTCTGACCCACCAAAAGCGTTTGTCTTTCAAATGCCCGCCGACATGCAAGGGGCAGGGGCCCAAGCGCTGGAGGTCTGTCTAGCCGTTACCAACGAGCAGGGTGTCACCGAACGCTTTTGTTACACTCAGAAGGACTTGTCTGGCTCTAGGACTAGGCACGTGGGGGGCGTGCCTTGCCGTGGGTGGGGCATACCCTTTCCTAAACTTCAAGCCCTTGGTTATTACCGGTTCCACCTGTCACTGACTATGGGGGAACAGCATGCGTCACAGACGACCGTTGTTGTCGTGTGTCCTGATAAGGCCTATATCCCGCCTGTCTTACAGGGGGACAGGCGCATAGCCGGTGTCGCCATCAGTCTGTACGGGGTCCGTTCGGCGAGGAACTGGGGCGTCGGTGACTTTGGCGATCTGAAAGAGATCATAGATTGGGTGGCAGAGGACCTCCACGGGGGCATTATTGGTCTAAATCCGCTCCATGCCACTTTTAACCGTCGTCCCTTCAACATCAGCCCTTATCTCCCGATTAGCCGATTTTATCGTAATTTCATCTACCTGGATATTTGTGCCATAGAGGATTATAGGGATTCTCCCGAGGTGCAGGCCATGACCGAAGCCGGAGGAACCCGGGAGCTGCTCTCGGAGCTAAGGGCATCGGATACCGTCCAATACGAGGGTGTGGCGGCACTCAAAGAGAGGACTTTAAGGCAGATCTTCCGCACCTTTCTCAAGAATCATTGGATTAGGCCAGGGGAAAAAACCAGCCGGAAGAGAGAACTGGAGGCCTACGTCCAAAGGGAGGGTCAGCACCTTGAGAACTTTGCCACCTTTTGCGCTTTGGACGCAACCATACGCTCCCGCAATCCCGAGGCATGGACTTGGCCACAATGGCCGCCAGAATACCACCGCCCTGACACCGTGGCCGTCCAACGATTCAGAGAGGAACACCCGGAAGAGCTCCTCTTTTACAAATACGTGCAATGGCAGTTGGAAAAACAGCTGTCCCAGGCCCAGGACTATGCAAGAAGCCGAGGGATGTGTATCGGCCTGTACCATGATCTAGCCTTGGCGGTCGACCAGTTCGGCGCTGATTTTTGGGCCTATCAGGATTATTTCATGCCTGGGGCCCGGGTGGGAGCCCCTCCGGACGCCTTCTCACAACATGGCCAGGACTGGGGTTTTCCTCCGCCCAAGCTGGAAAAGTTCCGAGAGAACGGCTATGATTTATTTGTCAAAGAGATTCGGAAAAACTGCGCCTTTGGAGGCGCCTTGCGAATCGATCACGTCATGAGGTTTTTTCACCTTTACTGCATACCTGAAGGTGAGCCACCAAGCCAAGGCGCTTACGTATCTCAACCTTTTGAAGACTTGCTCGGTATCCTCGCGCTGGAGAGTGTTCGAAACCAGGTGGTCATCATCGGGGAAGACCTTGGGACGGTACCGCCCTACGTGCGGCAGAAACTGACTAAGGCCAATATTTTTTCATATAGACTCCTGTATTTTGAAAAAGACGATCACCAGAACTTCATAAAACCTCAAGATTATCCTGAATTGGCGTTGGTGACGGTTGCCACCCACGATCTTCCCACGCTGGCCGGATTCTGGACCCACGAGGACATGGAAGCTCGCAAGAAGGCAGGCATGTTTCACAACCCGCAAGCTGCGACTGAGGCTGCTGCTGAAAGAGAGACAGACAAGGCGAAGCTGTTAGGGCTGTTACAGGACTTGGGCTTGCTTGCCCGAGGCGGTACCGGAGATCCAAAGGTCTATCCCGAGGTGACGGGAGAGATTCAAGATGCCGTGGTGGGCTTTCTTGCTAGCACGCCTTGCAAGCTCTTTGTGTTGAGCCAGGAGGACCTGTTTAAGGACGGCAACCAGCAAAACCTTCCGGGGACCACCGGTGAATACCCGAACTGGTCTCTGAAGATGAAATACACGGTGGAACAACTGCGCAAGGACCCACAGGCAAGGGGCTATTCGGAAATGTTTCAGACCTGGGTAGACAGGTCAGGGCGCAAGAATCGAGCATGACGAATTGGGCAACATGACAAGGGAAAGTGGACCGACACGAATCTGACAAAATGGAGGTGTCTTATGTCAAAAAAGAAGGACAAGACTCCATCTTCATTGAGACCAGAAATCTCCAGAGAGCTTGATAAGATCAAGCTCGGTAAAGAGAAGACGGAAAAGATCAAGAAGGAGAGCTGGGTCAAGGAAGAAAAGCTGTTGGAACGGATGCAAAAGGCCAGGATAAAAGACGTCCACCGCAAGATTTTAAGGGACGAAGATTACGACAAACAAAAGAAGGCCAGCAAGAAGACCGGAGGGGTTCGAGGCAAATTTCGCCCCTCCCTGGAGAGGACACGGAAACGGACGTGAGTCTTGGACCGGTGTGGTGACCAGGTGATTTTTGACGGTTTCGCAAAAAGTCAATTTTACTCACTCCGTGAACATTTTGGGGGCCCTTAAGATGTTCAGCTAAAATGCTAAAACTCTGGCTAACGCCCTCAAACAGTTAGCATTTTTTAACACTGAACATCTCAAGTGCCTTTATCCCAAAATGCTCAATGTCGTTCGCAAAAGACTTTTTACGAGTTCGTCATTTTCCCCCTGCACCTGTATTTGCCGGGCGGGTGGCAATAGAATTCCATAAGGACCGCCGGGATGAGAATAGCCGTTCAGATTTACGAGATACAAAATCCCCAGGAGGCCGAAGCCGTTATTGAACTCGGTGTTGACCGCATTGGAAGCGTTATCCTTTCGGAGGAAAACTGGAAAGTGCCCGCCATCAAGGAGGCTATCCGTGTTTCCAAGGGCGCTGGAATTAAGCATAGCCTGATTCTCCTGTTCAATAGGGAAAAGGTCCTGTTTCGGACGATCGAGCATTATCAGCCGGATATTGTACATTTTTGTGAGTCTCTGACCCATGATGACGGTCACATGATGCCGTGCGAGGCCCTTATCGACCTCCAGTACCGCGTAAAAGAAGGATTCCCGAGCATGGAGTTGATGCGCTCTGTGCCAATCCCAGCCCCGGACAACAGTCAAAGGATTCCAACGTTGGACATTGCCGAACGTTTTGAGAGCGTGACCGATTATTTTCTAATCGACACATGGCTTGGCAAAGAACCCGTGGAAGGATACCTTGGCATTACAGGGTGTGCGTGTGACTGGCGCGCAGCCAGAAGGCTGGTAGAATCAAGCACAACCCCTGTGGTTTTGGCAGGCGGCCTGTCGCCGGAGAATGTTTATGCTGGGGTGATGGCTGTCAGACCTTTTGGTGCAGACAGCTGCACAAGAACAAATGCCGACGCGGGTAACGGCGGACATGTTCGGTTCAAGAAGGACTGCGAAAAAGTAAAGGCCTTTGTGGCGGAAGTGCGTCGGGCTGAGAAGGATCTAGCCAACCTCCGAAATCCATGAGAAGGGGAGGGGCACATGACGGAAAAGGAAGCCATCCTTAATTTTATGATGGGAGAAAGAATGAAGGCAAGCCTCATTACAGGTACACAGTTGGCTATGGTGATTGAGGGGCTTTCCGAGCATGAACAGGGCGGTGCGAGTAAAGTCTTTTCCACGTTCTTGAGGTCTTTGTACAGGGACATCGGGCTGGGCCACAAAATCTCACCCCAAGAAGAATGGGCTCACATTCGCGAAGAACTTGACAGTGGTTTGGTCATGGTGGATTCAAGAGTCTCACACGGTGCCGTGGACAATCTCTCACGCGCCATCAGCCACGCGACCACCATAAGCAATAGAGCTATGACTTTTCTCAAGGAGAAGGGACTCCTGTGACACAGGGCGATGAAGACGGTGATACACAGTTGTTTGACCGGCGCTGAAACTGCCTCTGGGGTCGTGGTGATGATAGACGTCTTCAGGGCAAGTAATACCATCCTGATGCTGCTTTCCAGGGGGGCTGCCTCCATCATACCGGTGGCGACCGTTCAGGAGGCCTTCGCCCTGAAGGAGAAGCATCCTGAACGGCTGCTCGCAGGAGAACGCGGGGGTGTCAAGGTGGCCGGGTTTGATATGGGGAATTCCCCCCATGAGGCCTCCGGCATGGACCTGGAGGGTAAAAAGGTGATTTTCACTACGTCTGCCGGCACTCAGGGGATTATCCGGGCTGAGCATGCTGAAAGGATCCTCGTTGGAAGCTTTGGAAACGCAAACGCACTGGTAAGAATGCTGAATGACGTCAACCCACCAGTTGTCACCTGCCTTGCCGTAGGCACCGAAGGTATCTCAAAAGCGGCTGAAGATGAATGCTGTGCACTGTATCTGAAGGGGATGCTGGAAGGGATGCCTCGGGATTTCCATGCCATGAAGAACAAAATCATGCAAGGCGAGGGGGCTCAGCGCCTCAGGAGCCTCGGACAGGAGCTTGACTTTTCTTATTGCGTCACAACCGACCTATTTGACTTGGTTCCTGAAGTTAGCAGGGAAAAAGGCTCCATGCGTATCCAAGCCGAGAGATGACGATTGAAGCCATGCATGCCTGCGCTCGTTCTCCATGCTGTGATTGGCGGATGATCTGGAATCTATTGAAATTACAGATTCTGGCTACCGCAAGAACCACAAGTTCTATCAAATCAAATGATCATGACTATTGATAATAGAATAATTGGGAGGCAGCTAGTATGGCATCTGTTGTTCAGTATCATGAGGGAATCGGCTCGGTTGCCGTAATCGGCAACTATTTACCCCGCATGTGTGGTATTGCAACATTTACTACTGATCTTGTTGAGGCCTTATCCACAGAAGCCCCCGGCATAAACTGCTGGGCGGTTGCCATGAATGACAAACCCGAGGGATATGCGTATCCTGAAAAAGTGCGATTTGAGATCAACCAGAACAAGCTTGCCGATTACAGTGTCGCATCGGAGTTTCTCAATATCAACCAGATTGATATTGTTTGTGTACAGCATGAATACGGTATTTTCGGCGGGCCGGCCGGCAGCCATCTCCTGAAACTTCTTGCAGAGCTTCGCATGCCGGTCGTGACAACGCTGCATACGGTTCTGAGAGATCCAGCCCCGGAATATCGTGAAGTCATGCGCAAGCTGTCTGACCTGTCAGACAAATTGATCGTGATGAGCCGGAAGGCCTTTGATCTTCTCGAAGATATCTATGCCGTGCCGGAGGAGAAGATCGCCTTTATCCATCACGGCATTCCGGATACGCCTTTTATTGATCCCAACTTCTACAAAGATCAGTTCGGCGTGGAAGGCAAGAAGGTGCTTCTCACATTCGGCCTGCTTTCCCCCAAGAAGGGCATTGAAAATGTACTGCAGGCGCTTCCGTCCGTCACCAGAAAACACCCTGATGTTGCCTATATTATCTTGGGAGCAACGCATCCGCATGTTTTGAAGGCGCATGGGGAGGAATACCGTATCAGCCTGCAGCAGCTCGTGCGCAAACTCAATATCAGCGATCACGTCATTTTTCAAAACCGTTTTGTCGAACTGAAAGAATTATGTGAGTTTCTCGGCACCGCTGATATTTATGTAACCCCCTATCTTGAAGAAGCCCAGATTACTTCCGGGACGCTCGTCTATGCCATGGGGACCGGCAAAGCCGTCATTTCAACCCCGTACTGGTATGCAACCGAGATGCTTGCGGAAGGACGGGGAATAATTGTTCCATTCAACGACCCTGATGCCGTGGCGGAACAGATCATCGACCTTCTGGATAACGACGTCAAACGGCATACGATACGCAAAAAAGCCTACACATTCTGTCGCGAGGCGATCTGGAAGGAGGTATCCCGAAGATATCTTGATGTTTTTAGTGGGGTTAAGCTTGAACGTTCCCGGCACCCACGCCCCCGACACTCATATATTGAAAACATCAAATCCATCACAAATTTCGAGCTCCCGGAAATGAAGCTTGATCACCTAAAAACCCTTACCGATGATACGGGTATGCTGCAACATGCCACCCACACCATCCCCGATCGCGTCCATGGCTACTGCACCGATGATAATGCCAGAGCGCTGATGGTTGCCGTCATGGGCCCAAAATACCTGCCTACGGACGATGTGTGTCTTGATTCCCTCAGCGGCCGTTACCTCAGCTTCCTGCAGTATGCCTTTAATGTCGAAAAGGAGCGCTTTCGCAATTTTATGACCTATTCGCGGCATTGGATTGAGGAGGTGGGATCCGAGGATGCTCACGGCAGGGCGCTCTGGGGGCTTGGCAAGGCTGTGGCTTTTCTTGAGAATCCCGGCCAGTTGGCAATGACAACCGCGCTCTTTAACCACGGGCTGAAAGCAGTCGAGCACTTTGATTCGCCCCGCTCCATCGCTTTTGTCCTGGTGGGCATTCATGCATACCTCGAAAAATTTTCAGGCGACAGTGAAGCGCGCAGGGTTCGAGAAATCCTTGCAAATAGGCTTTTCAATCAGTTCAAAAAAAATGCAACAAAAAGCTGGCCCTGGCTTGAAAACACCTTGAATTATGCCAACGGCAAGCTGCCCCATGCCCTGCTCCTGTCCGGCCAATGGATGCAGCGTAGCGATATGATCGATATGGGACTCAGATCCCTCAAGTGGTTGCTCACCATCCAGACCGAAGATGGCCACTTTGTGCCGATCGGCAATAGCGGATGGTATGAACAGGGCGGTCCCAAAGCCCGTTTCGACCAGCAGCCCATCGAGGCCAATGCCATGATCGAAGCCTCTGTCGAAGCCTTTAACGTCACCCGGGACAGAACGTGGATCGACAATGCGGTCATGTGCTTTAACTGGTTTCTCGGACACAATGACCTGAATATGCCGCTCTATGATCCCAAGACCGGTGGTTGCCGCGATGGGCTGATGGCTGACGGCATCAACCAGAATGAAGGCGC
>DAOUZN010000061.1 GCA_030665585.1 Deltaproteobacteria bacterium
TGGTAGTGGTATAGTCACCTCTGCTTTTATGGGATCTTTTTTCGTGTGTTGCGAGGTTTTGAAGCTGTACTCCATGACGTCCCTCCACAAGACGAAGGCTCCACTTTGGGGTTATTGGGGCAGGCCGGTAGCGGAGATCCCAGCTTTTCGACTCCGGAAGTCTAGCCCCATCGTCGTTTCAGATTAAATCATGTTCACCAAACGCCCTCAATCGGTTTCTTTCTTTGGGCAAAGAAAAACCCGCCTTCAATAGACTGGAAAGCGGGTTTGTGATCCTTGATAGTTTAATGTTTTCTATGTCACAAAATGTCACTTTTTGGGTCAAACCACCCGGAAAGCCTCAACTGGCGCAGGTTTCCTTCTGAAGTATCTTCAGGCGACCGCGAAATAGGCTCTCTGGGGCCATCACGGGGTTCTCGTCATCCGTCATAGCTCGCCGATTTTATTGATAACAAGGCCCGTCATGACCTTGGGATAAAAATAGCTCGATTTCCTCGGCATGGTGAGACCTGCTTTGGAGACCTCTTCTATCTGGGCAAGCCTGGTGGCATTGAGGATAAGGGCGATGGAACACTTTCCCATATCAACTGCCTCCAGGGCCTTTTCGGTTCGGCTGGTATATAGGATGCGCTCCTCGTCGTCCAGGGCCGTGTCGTCAAACCCAAGGATCTGCTCAAGAACAAGCTTGGTAGCCATGGTGACATCAAGCCTTCTAAGCGGCGCCGGGATGTCTCCCCCAAACAATCGATCCATGATGCCCTCTTTGACCCGAAGCAGGTAAAGGCCCCTGTGATCCCGTAGGGCCACCCCTATGACGCCCTTTTCAGCCTCTGCCCTGATCTGGGAAAGAAAGGCGGCCTCGACCTGCGTGCGATTCAAACCATCAGGGTGCAGCCACTCCACATCGAAACAGGTCTGGGCCTTATCTAAAAAGCCCTTTATTGCCTGTTGTGGCACATCGCGAACCAGCCGATGTACCGGACGGATCGTCAAGCCCGAGTCGTCAAGACTACTCAAGCACATCATGATGAAATTCGACGGATCCTCTCGATTAAAGGTCTCTCGCTTTGACGCCACATGGTTCCTGTACGTCAGGGCCGTTTCATACCGGTGATGTCCGTCAGCGATGTAAAGGGATCCGTCCGCCAGTTCTTCTGCTATCTCTCTGTGGAGTTGCGGATCTTTAAGGCGCCAGAGTCGGTGCCGATACCCCTTGAGGTCTTCAAACTGGAACTCCGGCTCCATCCCTTCGATAGAGGTGCGGAGAGCGTCGAAGACCTGCTCACCCGGATCTGAAAACAACGAAAATACAGGACCGAAATTCGCCTTGCATGCCTCCATGAGCTTCAGGCGGTCTGCTTTGGTCGCCGAAAACGTCTTCTCATGGGGAAGGATTCCCCCATGTTCGAACTCCTCAAGCTCAACCAATGCAATAAAACCAAATCGGGTGCGAAGCGTGCCTTCTACGGTAAAGTCGATTTCCGTCACATAAAAGGCAGGTACTGCATCCTGCACAAGGACCCCTTGTTCCTGCCAACCACGGAAGAACCTCGCCGCTCGGGTATAACGATTATTATATTCAGTGTCTTGAGGGTACGCCTTGCCCAGGATCAGCCGAATGATGTTCTGAGGATGCCTTTCGTAGTAAGCTTGTTGTCCCCTTGCTGATATGACATCATAAGGGGGCGTGATGACGTCCCTCAAATTCCGAATCTTCTCGCAATCGTAAAGAATCCCCCGAAAAGGGGCAATTCTGGCCATAATAAAAACCCACCCACGTTTGAAACAATGTTGGATCTCTCGGGACTGTATTCAAGCCAAGAAGCAGCAAAATGGCTCAGCATTAAAACACCCCCGCATCAGCAAGACGTTGATACTAAAAAGACAAACCTCATGCAAGCTATAAAATGAAGACTGCATGCACATCAAGACTGCGCGCATATTGACAGAGACTGCCAAACGGGTTATGGGATGAAGGATCGAAGCTGTTGTGGCGAGAGCTACAGGTCCGGGGGAGAGGTGGCCGAGTGGCTGAAGGCCCCGCTCTCGAAAAGCGGTATCCCGTGAAACACGGGATCGTGGGTTCGAATCCCACCCTCTCCGCCAGAGCATATTGTCAGCGAAATCCCGGAGAGATGTCCGAGTTGGCTGAAGGAGCACGACTGGAAATCGTGTGTACTGCCAAAAGCGGTACCGAGGGTTCGAATCCCTCTCTCTCCGCCAAAAGATTTGGCATTGTCAAGTCTTGACTAGCACGTAACTCATAAGGAGCGGCTTCCCGCCGGCTTACCGGATCGGCACCCAGGACTGTTCGGTCGGCAAACCGGCTGGAGCGCCGAAGAATACGCCCCATGTCTTATCTGGTCCTTGCACGAAAATACCGGCCCCAAACCTTTGAACAGGTCGTGGGCCAGGATCACGTCACGAATACGCTGAGAAACGCTATCCGGGCTGATAGAGTCGCCCATGCCCTTTTGTTTGCCGGCCCCCGGGGTGTCGGTAAGACTTCTGTGGCGCGGATTATGGCCAAGGCCATGAACTGTCAGGACGGCCCTACCCCGTCTCCCTGCCAGACCTGCCAATCGTGTAAAGAGATCACCGAAGGCATTTCGGTAGACGTGTTTGAAATCGATGGCGCATCCAATCGAGGCATCGATGAGATCCGTGAGCTTCGCGAGAATATCAAATATATGCCTGGCCATAGTCGGTTCAAGATTTACATTATTGACGAAGTCCATATGCTCACGGCCCCAGCCTTTAACGCCCTCCTCAAGACCCTGGAGGAACCCCCGGCTCACGTCCTTTTTCTCTTCGCCACCACGGAAGCGCATAAGATTCCCATTACCATCCTTTCACGCTGCCAGAGGCACAACTTCAAGCGTATTGGTCTTGAAGATATCGTTCGGTCTTTGGAACATATTTGTCAGGAGCTGTCTTTCAATATCGGCGAGGAGAGCCTACGCCTCCTAGCCAGGGAAGCCGACGGAAGTATGCGTGATGCCCTGAGCCTCCTTGATCAGGTCATGGCCTATTCAGAAGGAGAGGTGACGGAGGACCAGGTGTTGGATAGTCTGGGGGCCATAAATCGAAAGGTCATTTTTGATATTTCGTCTGCCTTGCTCGCCGGCAATGTGGTAGGAGCCCTTGATTTACTTGAAGAGCTTTACAATTACGGCCATGACTTGAAACGGCTTTATGGGCAAATGCTCGGCCACTTCAGACATCTTATCCTCGTCAAGATGGGCCAAACCGGACCTCCCCTAGTCGATGTCCCTGCACATGAAATGACACTTATGAAAAGACAGGTAGAAGATATCTCCTTGGAGTCGATCAATCAGATCTTCGCCGTGCTGTTCCAAGGAGAGGCCGGCATCAGGCTTTCTGCCCAGCCGAAACTGGCCCTTGAGGCGCTTTTCATCAAGCTTGCCCAATTCAAGCATCTCGTATCCTTTGATCAAATCGTGCACAAGCTTGACAGTGTCACCAAGCGGCTCGAAAAGAGCAACGGCCCATCTCAGCAAAGTAAGGTCCTTGCAACCCCAAAGCAAGAAGCCCTGGCGGTCTCGGGGGGAAACGCACTGTCCGGTGAAGCCCAAACATCTTCTGACGACCTTGGAGAAACTTGGCAACAACTCCTGTCGATCTTTCATGAACGCTGTCGATCTCTTGTCCCCAGCTTAGAGAAGGCAATGTTGTCCAAGGTTGCCGAAGACTTCTTGGAGATCTGTGTGCGCGGCAATTCTTTTTACACTGCTCGACTTCGGGACAAAAAGAGCACGGCTGCTATCCAAAAGGTTTGCAACCAGTTTTTTGGACGCAACATGACGATCAAGATTACAGAGGCACAAGACAGGGCGCCCAAAAACAACCATCCCGGAGAGAGTGACAGAACCAGGCGCTTAAAAAAGGAAGCCTTAAATCATCCCATTGTGGTAGACACATTGGAAGTCTTCCACGGAAGGGTGGTCGATGTAAAAATTCTATAGCAGTGCCCATAGACGAGCACTGTAACGAACTGGGTGGGGACGTACAGACAAGATTCCTTTTGATTCCCGCCTGACTGTTTTACCGCGGTTTTCAGGCGGGTCTCATCCTCTGGAGGTAGAAAATGGCAAAAGGTATGGGCGACATGCTAAAGCAAGCACAAAAGTTACAAGCCAAGATCTTTAAGCTCCAGGAAGAGATGGCTGACAAAACGGTAGAGACAACCGTGGGGGGCGGCATGGTGAAAGCTGTTGCCAATGGTAAGCAGCAGTTGGTATCAATCAAGATTGATCCAGAAGTTGTGGATCCCAACGATGTGCAAATGCTTGAAGATCTGGTCGTAGCGGGCGTCAATGACGCCCTGAAAAAGGCTCAAGAGATGGTATCCGAAGAAATGACCAAGTTGACCGGCGGCTTTAAGGTTCCGGGTCTGACATAAAGGCTGTCGGCTCATATGGGGTACTATCCACCATCGCTTGTCCGTCTCATTAAACATCTGTCAAGACTTCCTGGTATTGGCGAGAAGACCGCCACCCGTCTTGCTCTCCATATCCTCCGGTCATCCTATGAGGACGCCAAAGGACTATCTGAAAGCATCCTTGAAGTAAAGGACAGAGTGAGGCTATGTTCAAAGTGCTTTGGCCTTGCCGACACAGACCCGTGCAACCTGTGCGCAAGTCCCCATCGAGACCGTACGATCGTCTGCGTTGTTGAACAGCCTAGCGACTTGGTAGCCCTGGAGAAGTCAGGGGCCTTTAAGGGCCTTTACCACGTGCTCCACGGGGCCCTGTCTCCCATGAACGGCATCGGACCCGACGACCTTAAGATTAAGGAACTCGTGACCCGAGTGGCGGATGGCAAGATACGAGAACTGATCCTTGCCACCAATACGAATGTGGAAGGAGAGGCCACAGCGTCCTACTTGGCTCAACGCTTCAAGGCATATCCAGCTCGGGTGACGCGGATAGCCTCTGGGGTGCCCATGGGAAGTGACCTGAAATATCTCGATGAGGTGACCATAAGCCGGGCCATGGAAAGGAGGCGGGAACTTTAAATTGCTCAAGCCTGCGGACTTCTTTCAATGTCAAAAATGTGGCGAGTGTTGCAAGGGCTACGGTGGCGTGTTTGTGAATAAGCAAGAAATCAAGCACATTTCGCGATATCTGAATATGGACGCGGAGTCTTTTCTCACAGACTATTGCCAGTGGTCCGGCGGACGCCCTCTAATCAGAACCTCAGAGTCGGGCTACTGCGTCTTTTGGGATAAAGTCTGCACCATCCACCCGGTCAAACCCCGCATGTGCAAGATTTGGCCCTTTATTGAAAGTATCCTGGTCGATCCTACAAACTGGGATGTTATACGCTCCGTGTGTCCGGGCGTTTGCGGAAACGTCAGGTCGGAAGATCTCACCGAGTGTGTCAGACAAGTGCTGACACAATACGAAAGGGACTGCCACTGCTGAAGGCTCAAGGCTCAAAGCTGAAAGGGGGGCTTTCTTGATCGGGGTATTTGATTCTGGAATCGGCGGCCTGACCGTGGTTCGTGCTTTAAGGCAGGATCTCCCTCGGCATAACATCTTGTATTTCGGGGATACGGCCCGCACGCCTTACGGCACAAAGAGTCCTGGCACCGTTATACAATACGCTATCCAGGATGCAGAGTTTCTCATCCAAAGGGGCGCCCAGATACTGGTGGTAGGCTGCAACACCGCCTCCAGCGTGGCCACGGATCGTCTGAGAGAGCGGTTTGATGTACCCATTTTTGAGGTGATATCCCCTGCGGTCCGGATGGCGGTCTCGGAACCTAAGGGCAAGCGTGTTGGGATCATTGGCACCCGGGCTACCGTTAACAGTGGCGTATATGAGCAAAAGATCAGGGCCTTGCGCCCGGATATGAAAGTTTACGGGGCTGCCTGCCCGCTGCTTGTGCCCTTGGTGGAGGAAGGATGGTTGAAGAAGGGGGAGACCAGAAGAATCGTTAAGAAATACCTTCACCCCCTTAAACTTAAGCAGATCAATGTACTGATCCTCGGTTGTACCCACTATCCCCTCCTAAAAGAAATGATACAGGCAAAAATCGGCAAGCGTGTAAAGATTATTGACTCATCAGAGGCGTTGTCTCGTTCAGTGAAAGACTTCCTCCACGACAATCCTCACATGGCCAGCAACCTGGGAACAGAAGGAACTTGTAAATTCTTTGTGTCGGATGTGACGGACCACTTCGAAAAATTGGCCAGAAAGATCCTTAAGAGTGTTGGGAAATTGGAACATATCAAGCTATGATGACCTGCCATAAACCGTTTTGTATCATTCTAGCCATGCGAAAGAAATGGGCTCTAATGTTTTGAAGCTCCCTGTAGCAAGCTACAGTCCCGATTTCATCGGGATTCGACCGTAAGGAACGCTGACTTTTTTAGATGCGCTCGCTAACCCCGCAGCCCCGCTGGAACGGGATCTACACTTCGTTCCGACAAGCTACGGGGAATGCGCTCGCTTTTGCGGTTCAAAAAGCTAAACGGTTACATGGTTTTCAACTCATGGTGAAGAGGAAATACGCCCCGATGAAAAAGGACAGACAGGTTTCGGTATTTCTGAGAAATGTGCCAGGCGAACTGGGGGAGTTTGCAGAATTGATGGGAGAAGCCAACATCAATATCCTGGCTATGTTTATCCAAAATGCCGCCGACTATATTCAGGAGATGTTTCAGGCCCGAGGCAAGTCCATCAAAAGAACCGCCTCTGCGGCCAGCTATGGCTCGGTGATCAAAGAAGCTAAAGAATATTCCCTGATCCGGGTGATGGTAGATGAGACCGATAAGGCCGTGGAGGTCTTGAACGAAGCGCAGTACTGGGTGAACACGTCCGAGGTTTTGGTCGTAAAGCTCCTTAACAAGCCAGGCAGGTTGGCGGACATTTCAAGGAGATTCGGGGATGCCAATATCAACCTAAACTACGTCTATGGCTCGGGAGCCCTGGATGTGGAAAAGGCAATTTATGTGTTTAATGTCCCCGATGTGGACGAGGCCCTCAAGTCCCTATCTGAGAAATCGTAATAAGGACTAAAGACCTATCCCATCTATGGTGGCATCACACTTCGGGCACCTACCATCCTGAATAGCATTTTTGGAAATGCGATAACCCCACCGCTCTATCAGGGGATGGCCGCAACTGTAACAGACCGTGTTCTCCCCTTCGTCTCCAGGAAGATTCCCGCTATACACGTAGCGCAGCCCTGCATCAAGGCCGATCCCCCGTGCCTCGTGAATGCTTTCTGCAGGCGTGGGGGGACGGTCTGTCAGCTTGTAGGTCGGATGAAATCGGCTGATATGCCAGGGGGTGTCAGGCCCCAGAGAGTCGGCAACAAAGGCGGCTAGTTCTTCCAATTCCTTTCTATCGTCGTTGAGGCCGGGAATGAGCAGTGTTGTCACCTCTACGAAGACACCCAACGATTTCATCAGCTGTAATGTTTCCATCACATGTTTTCGCTTGGCACTGCACTGTTCCTTGTAAAAGTCATCATTAAAGGCCTTGAGATCCACATTGGCTGCATCAAGGTACGGCTGGATCATGTGAAGGGCCTCAGAGGTCATATATCCGTTGGTGACAAAAACATTAAGGAGCCCCTCTTCGTGTGCCAGCTTGGCTGTATCGTATGCAAATTCAAAAAATACCGTTGGCTCCGTATATGTGTATGCAATACTCCGACAGCCCGATCGCGTCGCAGCCGTGACGACATCTTCCGGCGTGCAAGGGTCCCCAACGATCATCCCCTTTCGATCTGACGGGAGCTGGGCGATATCGGCGTTCTGACAAAAACGGCACTTGAAATTGCACCCAACGGTAGCAATGGAATAGGAAAGTGTGCCGGGCAATACATGATAGAGGGGCTTCTTTTCAATGGGATCAACGTGCTGAGCAATGAGCTTCCCATAAACGAGGGTCTTCAAGATCCCATTCTGGTTTTCACGAACGCCGCAGATGCCCCGCTTGCCATCCTTGATGACGCATTGGTGGTTGCAAAGATGGCATCGAACCTTCCTGTCGTCCAATCGTTCATACAGATAGGCCTCCATGGCTGCTAGCCTCCTTGACGAGAGTGTGTCCGGGTCTGCATTAACCCTGGGCCAGCCTTGCTCGCCTGGTGGGCATACTTAATGGGGATGTTTTTCGTTTGATACCGAGGCACCAGCGTGACCACCATCCCAACAAAGGTCCCGAAGGGACTCTTCTGGACCAGCGAGCACCGCTCAACAAAGTGGGTGTAGGCCCTCAAACCGGCGGGGAGGTGATGAACCGTTCCCCATTTCAGAGGCACTTTACCCAGAACCTCGCGCATATGTCGTTTGAGTCCCCAGACACTGAAAAATCTGGCCCGGTTAAAGATGCTTTCTGAAAATATGCCCGTCAACCGTCGCTCAATACCCTTGATAGCGTAGCGATTTAGAACGCCCAGAAAGATGCGATCCTTGGCGACACGACATGCCTCTCTAATGACCTCTTGAGTGTCGTCGACAAACTCGAGGGTCGTCATCAAAGTGGCAACATTGAAACTGTTGTCCTCAAAGGGAAGATCCTGAGCAAAACCCTGATACAGCTCTGCGCGGGAGCCTAGCCTTCTTCTTGCTATCTCAAGCATGTACGGTGAGGCATCCAGGCCTGTTATGTCCAGACCCATCTCCAAAAACATCTTTAGATGTCTGCCTGTGCCGCACCCAATATCCAACACCCGCTCCCCCCGAACGGGCTGGAGCAACCTCAGTAAAAGCTGATCTTCAAGATCAGCGACAAAGCGGTTCTGTGGGTTCTCATACCAACTATCGTATTGCCGGGCGGCCTTGACGTCGAAAATATATCCCATGATGGCTACATCGTTCCACGCTCAACAGACATGACTCCATTACCTTAAAAGAAGGCTGTTAATCAAGGAGAAAACAGGCCGAGAGAGGTAGCTGGATGGTCTGATCCTCCCAGCAGGATTTGACTTGATTTTGCATCTCTTATCGACTATGTACCCAATCAAGAGGACGATTTCGTGCAAACTGTTTAGCGCAAGCTTGACCACAGGGGGTGCCCATGGCCAGTGTCAATAAGGTGATCTTGATCGGTAACCTCGGCAGAGACCCAGAGGTGCGGTACACGCCTAGCGGAACTGCCGTTGCGAATTTTAGCATTGCTACAACGGAGAAGTGGACCAACAAAGAGGGCGAGCAGCAGTCTCGCACGGAATGGCATCGCATTGAGGCGTGGGGGCGACTGGGAGAGATCTGCGGAGAGTATCTTTCGAAGGGACGCCAAGTCTATATTGAGGGATCCATCCAGACAGACCAGTGGGAGGACCAGGAGGGCAATAAGCGACAGACCACAAAGATTAGGGCCTGGAAGATGCAAATGCTCGGATCACGCGGCCCAGCGGAACCCGTTCCAGAAGAAGATGACAAGCCGGAAGGCCCGGTCACGAAACCCTCCGAGGACGACATCCCGTTCTAGCTGCACAGAGAATTCCATGAGCGCTTGGGGGGGTGGAGTATAACGCCAAATTCATCTCAAGAAGAAAGCCTCGGCTCTATGTTTCTTTTTCGTTTTCTGCTTTGCCTGTCTCTGCCTCCTCTGTTTTTTCTCCTGCTGCTGGCTTTTCCAGCTCCCGGGGCGCAGACTCTTCTTCCAACTCTCCAGAGGTGGCTTTCTTGAAGTTCTTGATACTCTTTCCGATACCGCTTCCGATCTCCGGCAATTTTCCGGCCCCGAAAATGACCAGGATAATGACCAGAATGATAATTAACTCTGGCATACCGATTCCGAACATATACTGTCTCCTCGTCGTTAGTCCCTTGGAAAAAATCTCATAGACCGTCCCGTGTCAAGTCTTAAAGTCTTGCAACTGATGATAACATCTAAGCCAAAGCATGTCAATCATCGCCAATGTCAGGCGTCTTTCATACTGTCCATAATCCTGGCATGGGCTTCGTTAATCTCAGTCATCTTCCCCTTGGCCAGCTCCTGAATCACGGGGTCTGTATCGGCAAATCTGTCAGGATGGTACTTTTGTGCGAGCCTCTTGTAAGCCGCTCTGATTTCCTGTGGCCCGGTATTATAGGGGACTTGAAGGACGTCATAATAGGCTTTCAAGTTATGTCCGAATAGCCCCTTATCCAGGAGCTCTGGATTTTTTTCCAGGGTATGTCCCACCAGGCAACCGAGGACGGCCCCCACGGGTCCCGCCACAATCCAGCCAATGCCTGCCCCCAGCACCTTGTGAAGCTTCCCCTTGTCTTTTTCCCCCGCTTTTTCGCTCATCACAAAAAAAATTATGTAACATTTTGCACTTAGAGTCAAGCGAAAGAGCCATGAGTAAGAGAACCGTGTTGCCTGGAGCGGTTGACTATGCTACTCAACATACCTGAATAATGCTTGAGGAAAATACCCATCATGGCCCAGTTTGAAGGAAACAGATTGGCTGTACTCATTGGAAGCCTCCCCGTCACCACTCATGAAGAGGCCATTCGCATGGTCTTCGAATACACTGGGGACATTCCGCTGTGGGTTCAGCTGCCGGCTCACCCGCAAGAGGGCATGATGGTCCAGTTCTTGCCCGGCATCCCAGGCGTTGTCCAAAATGAAGAGCGCGTCTTCGTTGATACCAGTGGGCCCAACTTTGAGCACGCGTTGCTTAGATTCTATGAAGATTATCTCGCGGTCACTGAGGGGGGCTCGCCCCTGGATGGCACGCGATTTACCCTGACACAGGAGACCGCCAAGGGCTTTTTCACCCTTCTCGACGTGATGAAATCGCCCCGGCGACCTCCGGTGGCCCTCAAGGGCCAGATTACCGGGCCGCTGACCCTGGCCACGGGGTTAAAAGATCAGGAGAAACGAGCAGTTTTCTATGATGACCGGCTCCTTGATGTGGTGGTCAAGACCCTTGCCATGAAGGCCCGGTGGCAGGTGGAAAAATTGTCTCAATGGGGTCTTCCTGCCATCATCTTTATAGACGAACCGGGCTTGGCAGGATTCGGCACGTCTGCCTTTATCAGTATCTCGCGAGAAGATATTCACAGAGTCCTTTCAGAAGTCATTGATGCCATCCACCAGGCAGGGGGCCTCGCCGGGGTTCACGTGTGCGCGAATACGGATTGGTCCTTAATTCTCGAATCCTCGGCAGACATCCTTAGCTTTGATGCGTATGGTTTCTTTGACCGCCTGGCCCTCTACCACGAACTTCTCCACAGCTTTTTTGACCAGGGCCGCATCCTCGCCTGGGGGATTGTCCCCACCTCAGACAGCAAAGACATCAACAGGGAGACCGCCTCGACCCTAATAAAAAAATGGGAAGACCAGGTTTCACGCTTGGAGGCCTTGGGCATTGATCGCGCGAGGATCCTGGCTCAGTCGCTGATTACGCCAAGCTGCGGCACCGGGTCCCTGGCA
>DAOUZN010000105.1 GCA_030665585.1 Deltaproteobacteria bacterium
ATACGAACAATATTCCCTTCAATCGCTGTGCCGAGCTTGTTCATCTTGAGAACAAGATCCAACACCTGATCCCAGGGGACATTGACAAGCTTTAAGGTGACTTTGCCCTTCACATCGTCACCTATAACGAAATTCTTGCCGCTCACTTCATTAAGGATTCGAAAGATGTTGTGAATGTCCGCATCCTGGAAATCCAGAGATATTCTTTCTCCGGTGTATTGCTTTCCTGTTTCTGTCACCACCGGTTTCTCAGGCGGCCTGGTGACTTCTCTCACAGCCGCCGCCTCCGTTTCCTTCATCGCTTGCACCCAGGGTGGTCGTTCCACCTCAGGCATGGGCCGCGGAGGTACGGCGGAGGCCTCAAAGTCGATGAAACAAAGCCCTTCTTTCTGCTGAACCCTATAGGGAACGGCCTCTCGGAGTTCTATAGCAATGACGGCCGTATCCCCCATGTTGGGACTTTGTATGGGAAGGATGCGATCGACGGCGCTCTTGAATCGGGTGGTGATGAGGGGACGCCTTTGGAACTTGGGAATCCTAGCGTCAAAAACCTTGAACAGGAGTCTCTTGTCTGAAGCCCTCTGTGTTTCGAAGCGCACCTTTTTCGTGGTTCCCACAATAACGCGAGACTTACCCCTTTCAAGCATTTCAAACTCGATCCGGTTGACCCACGCCGGCCCCTTGTCCTCTTCAGTCACAGGCTGTGGTTCGGCCTCTGGCTCAGGCCTTTTCGCTACCTGTACTTTAGGTTCAGCCTTAGGTTCAACCTTAGGCTCAGCCTGTCTTGCGACCTCAATCGGCTTCTTGACTTCTACGGCTTCCTTGGACAAGGCCATCGGCTTTTTGAACCGCACCAGGACGCGATTTTCAGCCCGGGTCACTTGATAGGGGACGTCTTCCTTCAGGCGGACCTCAATGCGTGAGGATGGCTTTTCCCTCTTCAGTACGGAGGTCTCAACGGACTTGATCACAGTGCTTTCTGGCGTGTAGCTCTCTTGGATCCCTTCCAAACCGGTATCCGGCAAATAAAGGACCACACCAAGCGGGAACCGATGCTTCACTGCCGTGTAAGTGAGCGGCTGATTGGCGAATATGGTTAACAGGGCCGTGGCTTCGTCCTCAGAAACACCAATACGGTGCACTATCTTTCCCTGAGAAGTGATCTCAGGCAGAGCCTCGGCCGGTCTTGCAGGAGGCTTAGATGCGCAACCTACCATCACAAACAGGACTGCAACCACAAACAGCGAGCATCCCACATTCCAAAGGTCTTTATCGTTGGCAATCATCTTACCCATCTCCAACCTTCTTCTGAAGTTTTAACTCCGTGGTCTGAAGCTTCCTCTCGCCCGAAAGAAAATCCTCGATTTCTTCTTCCACAACGACCTTGTCCTTCAGGATTCGTTTGACGCGCCCAAAATTTTGGCCAATGTATGTGCCCTTTGCAATAATGTATCCCTTGCCGGAGGGTTCCTCCACCAGGGCCTTATTTCCCCCACGAGACAGGATAATCCCAACAAGCTTGAACTGGCCCAGGTCTATCCTTTGAAGGGGCGTAAGAGGCAGCCGTTTCCTCTTGACCTTTTGCTGGGCCGGGATGACACGGTCGGCTTCTGAGGCAAACAGCGGTCTGAACGGATCAGCTTTTCCCGTGGCGTCATAGAAGTAGGTCGGCTTTTTCCCAACGGCGCTGATGAGCTGCTGGCTGCCCGATTTGCCAGGCTCAATCAGTCCCTTTTTCTCAGGTGCCGGCGGCTCCAACTTGGCCCGTTCGGAAGGGGGCAGGACCACCCCTTTGCCTTCGGAAATGCCCTCCTTGGCCTTTGTCATCGGTTTCACAGCCTGGGCCGGTGGCTTCTTGGGCATGGCAATCTTCTTGCGCAGCTCTGGGGCCTGTCGGGAAGGCTCGGACTCTGACTGATTGCCGCATCCCGCAGCCGCCAGCATCAGGAGCATCAACCCCAGGAGCACATTGCGAGAACTGGCCGCTATCTTCATATCAGCCCTTTTCCCCTATCCAGCCTACTTGGACTTTCCCTTTGCGGGTTTTGCCTTTGAAGTTTCCACAAATCTGAACGTCGTGGCGACACAGGATGTATTCAGGTCGCGTCCAGCGTTCCCGGAACCCTTGGCGCCCTTGATTTGCACGTTAGAGATGTTCACAATTCTGGAAAGCCTTGCCACTTTGTCGAAAAACAAAGCCAAGTTGTGATAACCACCTACGACCTGTATTTTGACCGGAATCTCGGCATAGAAACCCTTTAAGATCTCCGGCTCCGGCTTGAACAAAAGGAATTCCAGGCCCGAATGTCTGCCCGATTTTGATATGGCCTCCAAGAGGCTCGGGATCTCCTTCTTGTCCGGTAGAAGCCGCAGGACAAGCCGAAACTTTCCCTGGGCCTCTTTGTACTGTTTTTGGTACTTGTCAAGGTTTTTTGCGGCGGCCTTGGCCTTGACCACCTTCATTTGCAGGTCCTCATAGTTTTGTTTCAACTCGCTAATTCGGCCGGATTTCGGCATATAGATCAGATAGAAATATCCCCCCCCGAGGAGCAGGAAGGTGCCCACACAGAGCAGAATCCTCTGGACCCTGGTCAGGGCTGCAATCTTTTCGAAGGGAAGACTTGATAATGAGAGCTTTGCCATATTGTGTTAAGAGGCTTTCACAGCCTTCTCAGGTCTTGCACTTGATACCTGACAGGTGATGGTAAAGGCCTTAAGCTTCTTGTCCTGCTTCTTGATCTGCTTCGACGATATGAGGTCTATCCTCCTGAAATAGGGTGACATTTCAAGGCGACTCATAAAGTCGGCAATGGTCTTGTTGTCCGTGGCCACCCCCGCCAGCTTCATCTTCCCCTTGGTCTCGGTCAGGGTCGTGAGCCACATCTTGTCTGCCAGCACCAAGCCCGTAAGGGCATCCATGAAACGGACCGGCCCACTGCGGTTTGCTTCAAGCTGGGCAATGATATCCATCTTTTCTTCCAGCTTCTGGAGTTCTTTTTTGATCTTTAAGACCTGCTTTTCAATCGCCTGATATTTCTTAAGTTCTCCCTGGGCTACTTCAATCTTGCCATTGAGCCCGGAAATGGTCCGGTTCATGGAAATCGTTAAGTATCCCATCACACACAGGACAAATACAATAAACAGGAAAAACATCGATACCTGCTGACGAATGTTTTCCTTCTTGCGTGCCGCTCGAACGGGTAAGAGATTGATCCTGATCATTTATCGTCCACCCTTCTGGATGCCAGGCCCATGCAAATCGCAGCCTGAGGGGCAATTCGCTTGAGATAATTGGTGTCGTGATCGTTCTCGTCAATGTCCAAACCCCTGAAGGGATCGAATGTCTCTACGTCAATGGAGGTTTCGGTCGCCAGATGTTCGAGAAACCCGGGCGTCTGTGATGCCCCCCCACTCAAGAGGATTTGCTGGATATTTTCGTTGGCGTGTGTGGAATAGAAAAAATCGACGACGCGTCTGATCTCGCTACACCAGTTGGAGACAAAAGACAAGACGATTTCCTGTAGGTCTTCCTGGGGCATCTTGTCGGCTGCGCTGCCGAGTTTTACCTCCTCCGCCTCTTCAAAGGAACAATCCAAGTGGGCTGCGATCTCACGGGTAATCTCTTCCCCGCCAATGGCCACGTCCCGCGTGAACGCCGAGATGTTGTTCTTGATGATGTTAACATTCAATTTATTGGCCCCTACGTCGACAAGGGCGACACTGTTCTCCTCCAGTAAGTAGCTTTCCTCAAAGACTTTCTCCAAGGCAAATACATCCACATCAATGACGCATGGATTCAGATCAGCCATTTCAAGGAAGTCTACGTATTCATCGACCACTTCCTTTTTGGCCGCCACAAGCATCACATTCATTTGATTGGGATTTGCCTCATGGTCGCCGAGGATATGAAAGTCAATGTTCACATCCGCCACGTCAAAGGGGATGTACTGTTCGGCCTCATATTGAATGCTGTCATGGAGTTCCTCATCCGACATCCTTCCCACGACGATCTTCTTGATAATCACAGAATAGCCGGAAATAGAGGTGGCCACATTGTGACTTTTCACCTTTAGGTCTTTCACCAGCCCTCTGATCGTATCGGCCACCACTTGAGGTTCTTTGATGCGTCCTTCGACGATGGTCGCTTGGGGTAAATTGGCCATGCCGAACTTGTCTAAGGTGCGACGTCCCCCTTTTTCCAGGACCTCGCCCAATTTGATCGTTCGGGATCCAATATCCAGTCCAATGAGGTGGTCCTTCTTTGCAAAAATCATAGCGGTCTCTTAGTCAGCGAATATCTTATTCCTATCAGAAAGTTTGTATCCAAGGGCCAACAGGATCTTCCGCTTGGTCTCTAGCCGGCAATTCTTGCCCTTCTCTATTCTATCGAGCGTGATAGGAGAGACACCGGCCTTTCTAGAAAGTTCGGCCTTGCTCATCAAGAACGATTCTCGAATCTCTTTCAGCGCATTCTTGCCCATGCGAGCTTGCCTCCCGTACGGCATCGTGCCGGAATTGTAGATTGGTGCAGAATGCATAATTTGGGCCAACTTGTCAAGCAAATTACATTAAATTAAGTATAATTAATATTAAGTTATTATATATTGTGCCCCTCATCGCCCGTTCATACTGTATGTGCCGTCGAGCCCTGGGGCTGATTTTCAAAGGTCGTCAACGCATGAGCGGTAAAGAGCGTTGAGGGGTCGAGGTCCCCTTCCAATGGTGAGCACCCTGACTGGACAAAGTGGAAATCCGAAGCACAAAATTCGAAACTCGACACGAAGTAAAGCTTCCGCCAAACAACCCGAGCAATTTGCTAACCGGGCATTCGTGCAAAAGACACGAATTTCGCAACTTGCGAACCAATCAGTGCAAAAGGAAGGAATACGGGTGAACCTTTCAGACGATCACAGGACGGCATAGCTCGGTCCGTCGCCTCCTTCCGGGCAGGTCCAGGTGATATTCCCGTACGGATCCTTGATCTCACAGGTCTTGCAGTGGAGACAATTGGAAGGATTCAGCTTAAGCTTTCTTTTCTGAGTATTCTCCTCAAGCTCTATTTCGTACACATTGCCGGGACAAAACCTTGTGCAGGGCGATTGATAAGTCTCAAAACATTCATTGACGCACAGATCTAGGTCATGGACAACCAAATGACACGGTTGATCCTCCCGGTGCTGGGTCTTGGATAAATAGACACCGGTCAATTTGTCCACAAAGAGCACATCGTCGTAGTCCTGTCTTCCATATTTTTCCCTTGGAGTCTCCAAATCGCCATGTTTCAAGGGCCGCAAGGTTTCGGAGTCTTTCTCAATGGACATTCTGTCAAAGAGCCCCCGGCCGCCTGTCAAATATTGGACACCCAAATGGACAAATTTCACGGGTCCCTTCCTGGATACGGCCTGGGCAAAATTTCTCCCCACATAAAGCTCCTTCTTGAGCCAACTGCTCTCAAATAAATCATGATAATGGGCCAAGACCTCTTGTGTAAAACTTCCCTTTGAGAAGGCCTCCAGGATTGCCTCTGCCGCCAGCATGCCCGATTTCATGGACGTGTGGATCCCTTTCAGCCCGGGCGCATTCAGCATGGAGGCGCTTGCGCCGACAAAAACCGCGCCGTTCACGGCCAGCTCCGGCATGGTGTAATAGCCCCCGTTTCCAATCACCCTCGCCCCTTGCTCCATCACGCGACCGTTGGTTATGATGTCACCCACGAAGGGGTGCCTCTTGAATCTCATAAACTCTTCATACAGGTCAAGCAAGGGATCTTGATACCCTAACCCCACCAGGAGCCCAAGCGCCAATCTGCTGTTGTTCATCTCGTAAATAAAGCCACCTCCGTGGGTAGCCAAACCCAAAGGGTAGCCAAAGGTGTGAATGTTATTGGCAGTACTGTCCGCAAAGTCGTTCTTTTCAGGCAGCTGGATCACCTCTTTGATGCCGGTCTCAAAGGTCTGGGGCACCTTTCCAGCGAAGATGTTCAACTTGCTCGCCATCTCCCTGAGCAGTGCGCCTTTGGCTCCTTCTCCCAGGACGGTCACTTTGGCTATGATGTCTATACCCGGTTCGAAGTTTGACTTGGGGCTTCCATCCTTGCCGATCCCCTTGTCTCCCGTGCGGATACCAATGACCGTTTTGTCATCCTGGGCGTAAAGCACCTCCTTGCCCGCAAAACCCGGGAAGATGTTCACGCCCAAATCTTCTGCAACGGTACCAAGCCAACGGACGAACTTGGAAAGGCTTATGATGTGAAATCCTTTGTTCCTCATATACTTGGGCACAAATGGAACGAAGTAATGCGACTTCTCCGTCAAGAAACAGAATGCCTCCCCTCGAACCTCTTTTTCTATTGGACACCCTGCTTCTCTGTAGCCTGGCATAAGCTCCTTGAGAGCAACGGGGTTCAGGACTGCGCCGCTCAGCGCATGCGAACCGACCTCCGCTCCCTTTTCAATGAGGGCCACCTCAAGGTTGAGATTCCTCTTCTTGGCAAGCTGCATAAGATGGACAGCACCAGTCAGGTTGGCAGGGCCACCCCCTACAAAAAGGACATCAAATTCAATCTGTTCCCTAGCGGTTGTCATCGTTTCCAGCCCAGCAATAATCGCCTTCGTTTACCAGCGAGCCCGTCCAGCGAGCCCGTAAAGGGCAGCGCAAAATCATGTTATTGGAGACCTTCCATAGCACACAAGAAGAAGCGTTCAAAGCTCACAGCTTGGCACCCGTGATGGAAGGGGGCGAATTAGAATGTAATCGCCGTTGAAGTTTGATGGTTTCGCAAAAAGTCAATTTTACTCACTCCGTGAACATTTTGGGGGCCCTTAAGATATTCAGCTAAAATGCTAAAACTCGGGCTAACGCCCTCAAACAGTTAGCATTTTTGGATCATCTCCAAAAGAGTTGGTAGGATCATAAGGATTCAAGGGGTCAAGGGGTCAGGGATTCGAGTAAAATGCTTAAGAATTATAGAGAATTAAAAGTCTGGCAA
>DAOUZN010000030.1 GCA_030665585.1 Deltaproteobacteria bacterium
CTCAAGAGCAGAAAGGCATGCAAGGTGACATTCAGGCTACCGAAAATTGCTGCTACTGATGCCAAGAGTGTGTGTATCGTTGGGGACTTTAATAATTGGAATCTATACGCCAATCCCATGAAAAAGCTAAAAAATGGAGGCTACACGGTCACGCTTGAGCTTGAGCCAGGAAGGGAATATCAGTTTCGTTATCTCATTGATGAATCTAATTGGGAAAATGATTGGAACGCCGACAAATACGTGAAAAGCCCCTATGGAAACAGTGATAACTCCGTGGTTGTGGTGTAGAATAATCGTTTGCTTCCCTTTGAGCAAATCGCATCTGGCTCCGATGCAAGTATGAACCAATGGTGCCTCCGTATGGAACAGACGTGACAGGCAGGCGCCGGATAAAGGACTCTCGTTTGGGAGGGATTGTAAAGAGCTATTCTTTGATGTGGTTGTAGATATTCAAATAGTGCCCACCAGGATGATTCCAGGAATAGTCGTATCTCATCCCGTTGACCATCAGTTCCCGAAAATACTGAGGATAGCTGTACCATAGACCAATGGCCCGGCCTAGAGCAGATTCTACGCCTGCGTGATCAAAACCGTCAAAAACATAGCCGTTACGCTCATGATACGGCTTTGAGACGTAATCTGCATCAAAAACAGTGTCTGCCAATCCACCAACACCCCGAACAACGGGAATCGTTCCATATTTCATGGCAATCATCTGCGTGAGACCGCATGGTTCAAATGCGCTTGGAATGACGATCATGTCGGCCCCCGCATAAATGAGATGAGCCAATTCTTCATTATAGGAGATTTCAAGGTGGCAGTCCGGGTTATCATTCAGCTGGTGTTTTAGCCCCCAGAAATCATCATTCGTAGACGGATCGGGGCTCGAGCCCAACAGAATGAACTGGCAGCCGTTTGCCAGAGCATAAAACATCCCGTGCCGTATCAATTCGACGCCTTTTTGATGATCCAGCCGGCTTATCACTGCAACAATCGGTTTGAAGTCCTGTCTTAGCCATAATCTGTGGCGAAGGGCCTCCTTGTTCTTATATTTGTCATCGAGGGTATCGATGGTATACTGACATGCCACGCAAGGATCGATTTCAGGGTTCCATACGTTGTAATCAACACCGTTTAGAACCCCTCCAAACTTCACGCTGTGCACATAAAGGGCATGCTGGAGGCCACAGCCGAAATCCGAATATTTGATCTCATCGGCATATCGGGGAGAGACGGTCGTGACAAAGTTTGAATAAACAATCCCCCCCTTCATGAGGTTGATGGCGCCGTGGTTGAAGTTATCCTGAAGCCGTTCCGGAGTCATATAATCGGCGGGATTCAGGCCGACCTGCCGAAGCGTATGTTCCCCGGTGACACCCTGATGTTTGAGGTTATGCAAGGTGTAGCAAACCCGAGGATGAGTCATCCCCATAGGTTTATACACATCAAACAGAAGGACCGGCACCAGTCCTGTCTGCCAATCATGGCAGTGGATCACTTCGGGGTGCTTATTCGCCTTCCACATGAACTCCAGTGCCGCCCTGCAAAAAAAGGCAAAGCGCTCAGTGTCGTCCTGATGGCCGTAAAAGGTACCCCGGTTGAAGAAGTTCTTAAATGAATGCGATTCGATGAAAAAACATTTCAGGCCATCGACAATACCAAAGTATACATCGCAATGGACATGTTGGTCATGGTAGGGGACCCACAGATCACCGTAGGTTTTTTGAAGACCCCAAATTCGATCGTAGCGCATGCAATCGTATTTAGGCAGAATAACCTCTACGGCATTCCCCCGCGTCGAAAGCTCACGGGAAAGCCCCTGAACCACATCTCCGAGGCCACCGACTTTGGCAGCCGGGGCACATTCAGGGCTAATCATCACAATGTACATGCTGCTAACTCTCCGTTTGTGGACATGATCGTCTTGCCAGATCATGACGACGTGTTGAAGGTCGCGGACCGTTCATCTCGCTTCGAATCGAAGAGGGGGAAGGTTCCAAGCATGAGCGGTAGTCGATCTGGGGGAAGATGTTGTTCTGGCCCTCAATGAAGGAGAGCCATGGTTCATCAATCAGCTGCCCTTCGATTTCATCCTTCAGCCTGCCTAGACGCGAAAGATGGGTCTTTGTTCGTTGGACTCCGTATTCTGCCATAGCGCCCGTGTTAATCATGAAGGCCCAGTCGCTTGCCTGTGCCACTAGCAGCTCCCTTGCTGCTTGCCTCAGCGCCCTCAGTTTCAGACCC
Source organism: Deltaproteobacteria bacterium (assembly GCA_030665585.1). Lineage (GTDB taxonomy): Bacteria > Desulfobacterota > Desulfobacteria > Desulfobacterales. The sequence goes on from DAOUZN010000030.1 coordinate 2,245, forward strand.
TCGGCCCTGGGATGATTCATGGCCAGCCTTTCCATAAACAGGGCTCCCTGGTGGAGGTGGGGATAGATCCAATCGTTCTTCCCGTTGAGCCAGGTTTCGTGGAAGCCGTTGTATCCCCAACTCGAAGATGAAGGCGTCGAAACCTGATTGATCGGGTACTGATCGAGGTATTCGGAAGGGGTGATGAGCCTGATCGTTTCTTGCTCCACATGGATCTTGCGAATCAGGTAATCAAGCCAGCGTGGCCCTTCAAACCACCAGTGCCCGAAGAGCTCGGCATCGTAAGGTGCGACAATGATCGGCTTGCGATTCATAACAGAGGCCAGATATTCAATCTGTTTTCCCCTGTTGAACATGAAATTTTCCGCATGGACCTCAGCCTTTTTCTCCGCCCATTCAGGAACATATATTTTCTTGTGATCGTTCTTGCCGGTGATGCGGTAATACTTGAAACCCGTGTCCACTCGGATGCCGTCTCGATGAATGTAAGGCTTGATATAATCAAAATCGAGATCGTAGGCGATGTCACGATAAAATTCCCGGTAATCATAATCCCCGGGATAGCCATCTATGGAGCTCCAGACCTGCTTGGAGGATTCAGGGTCACGCCCAAAAGCGACCACCCCTGACGGGCAACAGATCGGGGCGTAGACACCATATTTCGGTCTCGTCTCAGCTCGAGTGATGCCGTGAGTTTCCAAGATCGTGTAGCGGATGCCGTGTTCGCCAAGGAATTCATCAACCCCAGGATAGTAGCCACATTCCGGTAACCAGAAGCCTTTGGGGTTTCGACCGAATACCCGCTGATAATCTTCAATGCCAATGCGGATCTGTGATCGAACGGCCGATGGGTTGACGGAAAGCAGCGGCAGGTAACCGTGTGTGGCAGCACTGGCTATGATCTCAAGCGATCCACGTTCCTGCAGGCGCTTAAAAGCCAGGAGCAGGTTTCGATCATAACGTTGGACAAATGCTTCTCGGACTTGCAGCAGGCGCTTGTGGTACATAAGAGCCAGGGCATTGAACTCAGGTTCGGATCTGGTTCGTTTAACCTCTTTCTTGCTCAGGTCTATGAGTCGTTCAAGTCTATGGAGGTACCGGGACTGCAAAAAGGGGTCGGCAAGCATCGAGGCAAGGGTGGGTGTGATAGACAAGGTCAAGCGGAAATTAATCCGGTCTCCTGCAAGGCCGTCCAGAACGGAAAGGAGAGGGACGTACGTGTCGGTGATGGCTTCATAGAGCCAATACTCTTCAAGAGCATCCACATATTCGGGGTGCCTGACGAAAGGAAGGTGTGCATGAAGGACAATGGCCAAATAGCCTTCTTCCATTTTCCAATCTCTCTCTGGCAGGCCGAGTCAATGCCTAGCCGTCGGCTGAATCATTCTTCCTTTGTGAAGACGCGCCCTGTTCTGACGACACGCCAAGGGCGAACTCTTTCTCGTTCATTTCCGTCATATCAACGTCAACCCCTTTTTCAGGTGGCGCTTGAATGCCTTCTTTCAACGGGGTACCTGGCCGAAAAGAGGGCCTTGCCTCCATCTGGAATCCAGACTGCTCAACAAGTCCTCCAGGAAAGGTCTGTGCTGAATCCGTTTTTTGGGCGATCTTTTCCTGATGCCGAGGCTCTTGCACCTTTGGAGGTTTTACTTGCCTTTGTGTGTTTCCAGCTTTCATTGTGGCATCAACACAGTGATTTTCGTGAACGACAGCCTTCGACAAACCCTCCTCTGGATTCCCTTGAACAGCCGTATCCTGTTCGTCTACTTGTGGGGCGGGCCAGGCAGAAGGGGTGTGGGCCACGTTTGATCGGACGAGGGGAAAGAACCGGTCATCTTCCGTTTTAAGCCCCAACTCAACAAAGTATGACTTGTCCGGGCTCCGGAGGTGTACGTACCGGCTTCTAGATTCAAGCTCGACATACACGTCGAAAAAGCTGTGGGCTTTCGTACCATCGAAAAAGATGTCAGTGACGTCGTAGAACCTCAAGACGGTCCGTGATCGTCCATCGTCGTTAACTCTATCCTTGGCCCTCTCCAGTTCGTCTGAAGCGACCTCCCAGTAGACATGAACCCTGTAAGGTTCAACAGGAAGCAGAACGAGTCTGATTTCGCCGTATGAGTCGTGTAGATCAACGGGTTCCAGGGTGAGTTCATTGGCGGCTTTAAGTGTTGCCAGCCCCAATTCTTCCACCTTTTCCTGTGCTCCGGGTCTCGGCTTCAAAAAGCTCGGCTTTTTGACCTTCGGCTTTTCGGGGGCTTTGTCTCCCGTTAATTTCGTGTTTCCAGTCTTATCCATTTCACCCCTTTGGCGAAGGGAGAAAATTCTTCTATACGTTTCCCACTTACTACTGGGAGCATCAAATAGTTTGCGTCTAGAAGTCGGGGCGAGCGGCTCAACGAGCTGACGTGCTTGGCGTAGCAATGCAAACAACATTATGCTCCCCGTAGTAATGAGGGCATGCCCACCCCTTTCTCTGAGCAGCCCTCGAGCGTCTTCCTCACCCAAGCTTAGCATTCTCACTCCCAGCACATACAAGGCACCGAGTGGCCGAAGAGAATCAGTCCTAAGGAATCCACCTACGTGGGATTGAACCACTCACGTACGGCACCATGTCAAATTACAGGACATTCAGGAAAAACGCAACCTTCGAGCAAATCAATCTCCCCCCACGGCATCTCTGGTAGTAATCAAGACGATGCCCTGGCCTGGCCGCAGGTCGTATGCAAATGGCGTAGGGATGTAGGCCATTGGGTATTCCGGCGAAAGATCAACGAGAGGGGCCCCTGCCTGGACGAATTCGTGTAGGTCTTCTGCATAGAAACGCTGTTTTTGATCCGTGTCCTTGTTGAGAATGAGAAGGGACTCCTCTTGCGTCTTGGTGGACGCCTTCCACATAAGCAGAACATTTGAATTGTCGTGATTGATCATCTCGGTGGGGGTATCCTCTTGAAAAATCGCATGCTCCGTTTTGATCCTGTTTACTTTCCTTATGAAAGAGGTCAGGTCAAGCTCCGTTGTTTCCCAGTCTGCCGGTTTTGTTTTGACCACGTGGAGCTTCTTGCGAAAGCCGAACTCAAACCCCATGGGCATCATGACACCTGCAGAAAAGAGTGCCGAAAAAAGATAACGTTGCTTGAGTCCTTCTATATTGCCATGGAGCTCCTCGGAGAGTCTCACCGTGTCATGACTTTCGGGAAAGCCTACAGAAGGAGCAATGTCTCGGGTGAGGGCATACTGCTTCATCAACCACTGACTCTTGAAATCCCACCATTTAGAGCTGTTGAATATATAATCAAAGCCGGCGCTCGCCGTCTCCCGGGTCTGGTCGGGTTGGCACCCGAGGGTCTCTGCAAAAAAGAGCACACCAGGATACCTCTTTTTCGTCTCATGAATCAGTCTTTTCCATAGCCTCTTGGGGACCTGATAGGCCGCATCACATCGAAAACCCTTGAAACCCAATTCTATCAGGAACTGCGCGACATCCAGAAAAAAACGCAAGAGCCCCTCTTGATCTCTTGTGTGTTTATGATCAAACCGTGCCAAGTCCTTCCAGACCACCTTTTTCCCATTTTCATTACAGAACGGATGGGCGATATGATCTCTGGAGGCCCACAGAAACCATTCGGGGTGTGCTTTAATCAGACCCGAATCGACTGAACAATGGTTGATGACCAGGTCCACCATGCACTTAAGGCCAAGGTTTTCTGCTCTCTTGATCACTTCTTTTACTTGTTGTTGGGCCGTCTTTTCCCTCTTGTGGTCAATCAAAAGAGGGTTGAAGGCGTAATAGTCCGATATGGAGTAAAGGCTACCTGACCGACCTGGCTGTTGAATCGGATTCACAAATGCCCAGTTAAAACCCATTTCAGAAGCCCTTGCGAAATGCCTTTCCCAGTCTGAAAACTTTCCAGCCAGCAGAGGGAACAAGTTATAGATGATCATCTTTTCGGGTTGTCCCATGACCCTTTTCCTTTCCAGCAATTTCTATGACTGCATCAGCCTTTCCATGCACAGTCGTGAGACGAGTTGATGATTTTTGAGAAGCACTGACAGCCAGTAGTTCATCCGTTCCGCATTGGTCTTATCTTGCCAGTGGTCAAAAAGGTAAGAGGCATCGCTTAAAGGACGCCTTCCCTCTGTGGGGTGAATCTCGAGTGAGAAAGAAACGCGATCTGGGCCAAGCCGTTCCAGCGCGGCGTTCAGAATCCTTGAAAGCCCCACAGGGCCAAACATGGGATCAAGATGTCTCTTGCCCTTGTACTCAAAGGGTATGGGGATCTTATCCAGGAAACTCAAGTGGTCGGAAATCCCAAGGGGGCTGGACATCGAAAGGGGGTGTCCGTCATGCAAATGGAAATGCAGCGGCTTATCCAACTCGCCCAGCGCTTGAATGACGTAAAGCACGGCGCCCAATGCTGAGTGGACCGCACTTTCAACATCTTCGATGACCTCAGGCAGGTCGGGATCGTGAGGCGTGAGGGCAAATACATCCTTTTCCGGATACTTCCGTGTATAGGCCGCACTTGTTTGCCACAAGCCGATATGGCCTACATCGATACAAGCGCTCACGCGCGTCAAATCACGTATCGACTTGAAGATCTCGATGAAAAGACCGGGCTCAAGACCCACAGCGTATTCAATAAAAACGCAGGGGCTTGCTTGAACCTTTCCGGATTGTATCGCTATTTCCCCCAGTGTAGCCAAATAATCATCAAAGCGGGTTGTGATTTCGATTTGGTCGTGGATGATCATCCCGAAGATTTGTTCTGTAAAGGTTGTAGCAAAATCCATAATCACGTTACCGCTTGCTTCCTCAAACAGATTCATGCCTCGACCCAAATGCACCACCGCAGGTGTTTCCGGTGTGGGTTTAAATCTTAGTAGCCAGTCCATCTCCTCGGGCGTTTCCGCGTAGAATTCGGTCCCAAGGCCGGCCTCTTTAAAACGGAGACTGGCCAGACGTAGAAGGGCGTCGTCCCCATCGATCCTTTTCTGAAAAAGTGCCAGCAGTCGCGGGCGCGCGACCGAGCTCATATTCTTTTCATCCCCCATGGTTTTACGCTGCATGCTGGGGACGCGCCTGAACCAAATAGATTTTTTCCCCGACGACCAGCCCCTCGATATCTTGAGGCCCTCCCAGTGCCTCTTCGACAAATCGACCGACGGTTCCCAAGCGGCGTCCCAAGCGGTTTCTAAAGCCTTCATCGGTCGACAGCGTAACTCTGGAATAATGGACTGTTTTTCGGATGAGGGCCCCGGCAGGATCAGGCCATATTGCCTGGCTGAAACTCGCAAAGGCCATGACCCGAACCTCACCCTTAAGCTTGTGGCAAACTATGCGATAAGGCCCCCCCGGGATTTTGCCGGATGCCAATGTTTCGCCCAGGCCCACCGCCAATTCGACGTAGGCTTCATTGGGATCATGGTTGATGGGATTGATCGTATGCATGACGAAGGAAAATTCCGGGACAAGCATCTCCTGGATGAGAACGGCCATATGGCCTCTATCATGGGGGATACCGAGCCTTCTTCTGTTCGCAGCTGCCCTTTGGGTCCATAGCGATGACCAGACCTTGCGCACACCCTGAGCCACTCGAGATGGCTGAATATTGGCCATCGATTCATGAAGCCCGGCGCCTGACCACCCTTTCAAGTCCTCGAGATTGGCACTGGAACGTGTCATCAGCCGTTCATTCGGTGAAAATCTTGCCATCACGCCGGAGACGACCTCGTGGGGCACATCGAGCCGCCCGACGACCTCTCGTAATACTCTTAGCGATTCGAGAAAATCGCCTTCGGGCAATTCGTCCAAGCGGTTAAGCACAGCCCGGTACGCTTCTTCCAGGGCCGGCGCGGCTTGAAGTGACCCTTCCATCACCCCGAATGGGATAACAAGGCCTTGGGGTGTAGAAAACCCGGCTGTCTTCATCTTAGAGATCTCTTCGAGCCGTCTTGCTGTAAAAGCCTTGCTACCCCCGGTTGCCGGTTCGACCTGACCCAGGAATAGCAGGGATGGCACCTTTGCCCCGGATGAGAGCAGGACCTCTGGAACCTGAACCGGTTTGCCCAAGATTTCCCCTGCCCTTTCACGCATCCGTTCTTGCGCTGGGCCAGAGGCGAATCCCACGCTGACCTTTTCCTCGGACACATCCAAAATGATGTGCCGTCCCAGAGCGTTCTTCAATTCCCGGTAGCGATGCCCATCTTCGCATGCCACAAGCACGATGTTTCGCTGTCTGGCCCGAATCGCAAGGTGTGAGAGGTGAGGTATTTCATGAGCTGAAATGATGCCGGCCACGGCTGCGGGGATATCCTCGTGGGCTTCCACTTTCGCAACAAGCGCCACGATCGGTTCGTCAAAAGGCCCCGTCAGATCATCAAGCCCCGGAGCTTCCAACAGACGACCTGAGACCTTGCCAGGCACGATAATATCCCACTGGGGAAGGGCTGCACGCTTTCGAATCCAGTTTAGCAGGAGATCAAGACCCTTAGAGCTCTGGAAGACCAGGTGGCTTCTAATCTCAGCCTCAGCAAAAACGCTTCTGGCTTCTTCGGCGACGCCTAGGGCCCGGCCCAGGCTGTCGGCCTTTTCGGGAAACCATGACAGAATCTTATGACAGTAAAACTCCGTTAGGCGCCGTGCCCTGTCCAGTGTGGCCTTGAGGCGCATGAGGTGATCACGGCTGCCGGATTCAAACCTCTGACGCCAAAGGGCTAACTCGGATTCTATGGCCTGACTTTCGCCGGGATCCAGCTGGCTAAGACGCAGGTTTTTCACGGCCAGGCCCAGGCTGCGGAGGGCCAGCGACCAGGATATCTCTTCCTTTGCCCCGTCAAGATGATTCATCAGCCGGCTCAGGAGGACAAAGGAAAAATCTTCCAGCGCGATATCGGCCAGTTGACGTTCCTGCCCCTTGGCACTCGTGTCTCCTGGAAGTTTCTCGAGGAACTGCACGCGAAGGGTGGTCAAAAGTTCGAGGGTGGTGACCAGTTGTTCCGGTGTGGTCGCCGTGTTCTTTGCTTGTAGAAATTCGACTATTAGGCTGAGCGGATAGGTCGTTCTATGTGTTGAAGATACAGGCCCTGGCCTGTCCGCGTTCACGGCCTGTGAATTCGCCTTATGGGCCATGGCCATGAGGCGTTCGTCCAGGGACCGTGCATTGAAGAATGCCTTAAGTTGCTCGTGGAAGGTCTTAAAGGCTTCTACAAAGGGGCGCGCATAATGGGCATGGGGAGCCGTTATTTTCTCGAGCAGGGCCGACGAGGTGGCAAGATCTTCAGGACCGGCGCAACGGTGCAGTTTGTTCTGGAGGGTATGCTTGATCTCTTCCTTGAGTTCTTTGGGAATATCCTTCCTGTGAGCAATGTCCCTAATCCGTGTGAGTGGTTCTGCTCTGGTGAAACCGTTTCCAAAGGAAGGAAGCCATGGATGGATCTTCCGGACAACCAAGACGTTTTCGGGCGTAGTCATCCTCGTTAGACGCATATATATGTCACGGGCAAGGTTTGCATGGTGAGACGGACGGTAGTGCCGGCCGTCTTCGGTGCACGGGACTTGTTCCGTTCCGATGAAACGAAGATAGATGGCGATGTAGGCGAGTTGATCTACACTCAGGTCAGGCCCGTCATGGGTAAGAAGGGCATGAATCCAGCCGAGCTTTTCCCTCCAGCTTCGGCATCGTCTATCGGCCTCGACAAGCGTTTCCACAAAACCATTCAGGGCCTTGTTCGGTCTGACTGGCGGACCTTGCGAATTGCCGATCATTTTGCGGAGCCTGTCCCGGGCCTTGGTCAGCAAACCGGGAGGATCTGGCCACACCTCTAAGATCATTGAGCCTGAAAAACAGCGCCTCTTCATCCGGCTTACAAATCCCCTGATGCCTGAAGGGTCCTGTCCTGAAGGGCCTGTAAAAAGGGGAAGATGGGTGTCGGCGTCCCCACAGTTTTCGTGAAGGTGGATATGGATAATACGAACCCCGGGTTCGAGCAGATCAATGAACCTCAGATAATCATTGCGGGTTGCTTCGCACAGGTTCGCGTGTCCCAGGTCCAGACACATCCCCACGTTTGCCACGGAAAAAGGTTCGAGCGCTTGAAGCCTGCTAAAAAAGCCGTTCACGGCGTCAGGGTCCGTCAGCGGCGTATTCTCGATGGAGAGTCTTATGCCGGCTTGTGCCAAAGGCGTTATGAGTGGCGTGATCCCTTCAACATAGGCGTCCATACCCTGGTCCATGTAAAGATGGATATTCAGCAGCGACGCGCCCACATCTTCGGCAAAGGCCAGGGATTCGAGAATCCGTTTCTGGGCATTGGGCAGCAGGGGGTTAAGGTGCCAGGGGGCGTGCACGGACAAGCGTATGTCGTGCTCAAGGGCGGTGTCCCGGATGAACCGACGTGTCCCCGCGTCAATATCCCTTTCTTCCCATCCCTGGCCTGATTCCTTCTTGTCAGGAAACCACTCAAAGGCATCGAAGCCGTGAGCCACGGCAAATTCAAAAGGCTGCATCACCGTGGCGCTTGAGAAGGCACTCTGGTTGCCGATTCTGATGCGGGGCGTCTTATTCACCTTCGATTCCCACTTGCGGCCGTGTCTGTACCACGTAGTATTCACCTCGGCAGTAAGCGCCTTCAATGTCCTGGGGAGATCCGAAGACCTCTTCAACGGTTGTGGCAATCATGGCGACAGTGGTCAAAAACGCCTTTCGGAAGTCTATATCTTGCACCAGCACATCCCGGGAATAATCTACACGAACCTTCTGCGGAGGCTCCAACATGATGCTGTCGTAAAGCCCCGCACCTGCATAACCGGCAAGATCTTCTCCGCTGGAATCGGAACGAAAGATCAAGCCCTTTCCAGAAAGAGCAATACTCTTGCTCGGAAAGGCCAGAAGTTGCGAAGTATTCCCGCCCTTTCCACACGTAAAGCTAAGAGCCTTGCCGGGATAATTGCCCACCAATGTCTCCCCAAGGCCTGGGACGACTTCAGTGTAGATCTCATCTCTATTCCCCGTAAAGGGGTTGACCGTATGGATCACGAAACTATACTCGGCTTTCACCACCTCTTGAATGAGCACCGCCATGAAGAGATCTTCATGACGAATGCCTCTTGTCCTGCGGCTCAGAAAGGCCCTTTCATTCCACTTGGAGCCCCACACCCCTTTGATACATCGCCACGCCCTTTTCCAGTCCGTAGGCCAGGCAAGGCCAACCTCCTCCATCACTTGAGCAAGGGAAGAGACCAGGTCATCGGGGGCCTTTAGCGCCAAAACCGTCTCCCCGAGTCTGCTCAAGGCCCTGGCGCGCTCCTCTACTCCCGCTTCATCCATCTGACGGCAGAGCGCCTGGTAATGTTGTGCCGTCTCCTTGTTGGATTCTTGGGCCAGGACCTTTTCAAAGACCCCGAAGGGCAGTGCCACGGACGAAGGAAGATGAATCCATGGGGGCAACTTGCCTTCCAGGTGTCGCAGGTTGTTGGATTTGCCACCAACGTTTTTCTTGGTAAATCGGTGTGGCGAGATGGCGTAGGCGGTGAAGTCAGGACGCAATAGGGTTGCAGGCACCCTCACAATGGGTGGCGGCACCCTGTCTGTCTCCTCAGGACCTTCCTCAAAGGTCACCTCACCGGCTGCATTCGTCATAACGCGGAGCCACCTGCCGTTGAGAGACTGCAGCCGTGCAATGATCTTTGGGTCATAGCAAGTGGCAAGAAGCACACGGGCATTTCTTGCACGGATCGCCACGTGGGATACGATATCGGTCGCGTCCGGTGTGATGATAGCGTTGACCCCTTCCGGGATTTCTTCCTGCCCAGCAATCTCCTCGGCAACAACGACCGTGGGATGAGAAAAGAGTTTGCCCTGGATGGACTTCAACGCGGCCACCACGTGTACTCGTCCTGCCGCACGGCCCGGGCTCGCGACCTGCCAATCGCCGAGATGGGCACGCTTGCGCAGTATGGGATCCATCTGACGCAATAGGGCCGACAGGGCAAAGACGGGCCTGCCACGCACCACCTCTTCACTAAAGAGGGTGACCGTCCATGGGTCGGCGCGGAAGCCCTGGCCAAGAAACTCGGCTTTGGGCTGAAGCGCCTGGTCGTAGCCATCGATCATGGCCCCCAAGGCACGGCCAAGACGGTCGAGGACCGCTTTGGCTTCCAGGGACCACTCCTTCCCAAACCGGGGCTTTCCCTGGAGGCCGTCCCAGTGCCGCAAACAAAGGGAAAGTTCCTCATCTTCCTTTGTCATGAGGAGGTTCTCGAGCACCATGGTGATCAATAACGCCAAGTCATCGCCCGTCAGGTTTAGGTGCAGGTGACGTTCCACGATCACGCGCAGGAAGTCCTCCAGTGCCAGATCCAGAAAGAGGCGCTCGCGCTCACCCTCTCGGCCTTCCTTCATCTGGGTTGTTAACACACGGCGCGCCTCGGTCACCTTTTGGACGAGGGTCGTGAGCGGTGTGCCCCCATCATCTCGATGGGCCCACAGGAAGTCCATCAGGCCGGCGAGCTCTGGATCGAAGAGATGCCTGGCGGCCTCCATGGCCGTTCCCAGATCGGTCGCCGCATGGACTCCCTTTAGGATCCTGAGGAAATGCTCAAACTCGCCAATCAATGCCTCCTTCAGATGGGGGATAAAATCGGGTTGAGACAAGATGGGCCGCTCGTAGCCTTCCAGCCGTTCTTTGGTCACCCCTGCCGCTTCAAGGGTCTCATAAAACAGACGAGGATCACCGTTGCTTCCCAAAAATCTCAGATAGGCTTCACAGATGATGACATCATCGGGTGTGGTGTTATTGTGAAGTTTCTGATGCCATTCCTCCATAAAATGGCCGGAGACTTCCTTGATGTGGTGGCGATGCATGATATTTAAAACTTCATCCCGCACGCGTTGTCCTTCGCCGCCTCGCCCCATGGTGGTCAGGATCAACCGAATGAACTCGCTCCCCCTTGGTTCACTGGCATAAAGGTCGGCCAGCTTAAGGGTCAGGCGGTCCAGTGCATGGCTCAACTCTCTGGGCTGGGTATTGTAGTTTCGCTGCCAGTCCAGCTGTCTGATGGCGGAAAAACGGAGCCATACAAAGATTAAGGCCAGGCCGTCCCTGTTGTTTCCGACCCTGTCCAGCAGGTCATAACACAGATTGAAACGGTGCATCAGCGTCCAGGAATGACGGCCCGTCTCCCTTTCAATGATTTCTTCGGCAAGAGGGACAAGACGTGGGTCGCCCAAAGAGGCGACATGCTCTGGACGGACGATGACGGGAATAAAGAAATCTCGGCTGTGGTCCTTGAACCAATGACCGGTGGGGACCTGCTTGAGCACAAAGGCGAGGCCTACGGGCGCCTCTTGTTCGTCCATCGTCAGGTGAAGTTTTCGGTACGCCCCCTTGTCGACAAAAGGCGTCTCGGCAGCCTTGTCTTGCAACACAGTCGTGCCCGCAGGCTGCATGGACACGGGGGGCAAGGCCCATTCGTAACGGGCTTGTTTCGCCAGCCCCCAGTGTAAGATCAAGGGCCCGGGGACGTCGGTGATGAGCCTGACGTGATACCGGTCGCCCACTTGGCTCACACAAACCGCTAGCTCGCTGTCTTTGTCAAGACGATACACGTGTTCATGGCAGATCTTCTCCGATTGCATCTCCTTTTTGAGCTCTGCGGTGACAGATGCCCTTGGGTTTTCCGGTCTTGGAATCTTGATCTGGTAGTTGCGGCCGTCGTTGTTGTCCCAGTGATCTGTGTCGGGAAAAACCAGTGCAAAATCGATGAACGGAAAGTCCACGGACCGATGCAGCTTGATGATGATTTGGCTGTGACCATTTCGTCCCAGAAAAGGGGTTTGAACGGCCCCGTGGTCAAAGGCTCGGCTCCCCGCAGGCCAGATGGATCTCGGAGGCATCTGCCAGGGTGCGGCGCGACGATGCTGGAGCCCCCAGTGCAACAGGCACTTTTCACCCTTTTCCATCCGAAGAGAGACCTCCACCCCATCGGCTTTGATCCGTTTTTCCACGAGCAGCACGACGCCGCTTTTTGTGACTATCTTTTCAAGCATGAGGAGTGGTTCATCGCATCCTTTTCGTACCGGATTAAGAGATTGAGCATAATCATCAACTTAGCAACATGCAAGAAATTTAACAGTCATGAATGCTCACAAGAGGGCGGATAGAAGCAGCCGTCGATAAACCTGTATCGCTGTCATAATTCGAGCCCTCACCCTCACCGGGAATTTCAGGCTATTCTTTTGCTACAAAGTGGCATTTTTCTGTCACTGGCTCACCTTATTTGCTCAATCTTTGCGCTCCATGTTTCTGTCCCCGGTTCGGATAACCACGGACAACTACTTACAAATCAGCCAAAAAGCACGTAAGTGTTTTGCTTGGCACGCTTTTTTCATTTGACACCTGGGTATCAGGTCCCTATATTTTAATAGTCGTAACAAGAGAAAATGTTCCGGGACTACCAGGAGGTCTATATGTGTAAATGTTGCTCAAGTGGAAAGCATGCCAGCAAGTACAAACAGTTTGAGTTTCTCCATGACCATACCCACGGCCATGAAGGCGTGACACACAGCCATGAACCGGGCCATGAACATCATCACACGGACTTGGAGAACCCAAAGGTCCTGGGCTCCCATGGACATGGCGAGGAACAAGAAACCCAAGAAAAATAGAAAACGCCTAAGAAATGGATCCGTCAGGGTCGTCGTCAAGGTTTCGCAAACTTGGTGTAAAAACGATAGCCATGAAGGCTTTTGCAGTGAGACCTAGCCAGCATTCATGGCTTTTTTCTTGGTTCGGGCTGGTGCTTAGGGGGTGATACGATGTGTGAGGCCAATGCCTATCTTCTAAAAGACGGTAAGGAAGAACTTTTCTTGGAAGCCCTGGATACCGTGGAGCCTGACAACGGGAATCTCCGCCTCACGACCATATTCGGTGACCAGAAGTTCATTAAAGGCAGAATCAGTCGCCTGGCGCTGGTGGACCATAAAGTCATCATTGAGCCGATAGAGGAATAGGTCCCCCGCTAGTCTTTCCTTCCCCATTTCAAGAACGCAGCAAGGTCTGTATCCTGTCGGATACCCAAACGCGTCAGAGAAAAATCGTATCTCACCGGATCCTCCGGGGCCAATGCCCTGAAGCCCTCCGTGATCTCCAGTGCGGTGGCCATGTTTGCCTGCTTCCGTGTTGTCAGGCCCAGCAATAGACAAATCCTGTGCATATGAATGTCCACCGGTACAACCAGCTTTGATACAGGCACGTCCTCCCATCCCCCAGGATCCACATCGTCTCGACGCACCATCCACCGAAGGAAAAGATTGAGTCGCTTGCATGCGCTGCCCCTCACGGGCGAAGGCACCAGGTGGTCCAGTCGGCCATTCGCTTTCCCAGTCAGTTCCCTTGTAAAGGCACAAAGGGCTGGAAGGATGGTCTCATCATCATCTTTGATGCCAGCTGAAAAACACTCACGCAGAGAGCCATGATGCTCAAGTGTTTTTTTGATACCAACCAGCATGGCGCAAAGCTTTTCGGCCGTCGTGAAGCGATGCTTGAAGCCCGCAAAGGTCTTGAGAATCCTTTCAAGAGAGGCTTGCTTCAAGAAGATGGACGGTGATGGCGTCATGCGTTTAAGGACAAAGGAAACGCTCTTTAGGATCTGAGTAACCCGGCCGTAGGCAAGGGAAGAGGCAACCAAGGCGGCCACTTCACAGTCACTCGGGTCCTCGTATTGGTACAGGAATTGGAGGGGGTCTGGATGAACAAACTCGCGTCGATTATATTGATGGTAGAGGGCCTCAAGTTTGCCCTTGCTAATTCTTGGTCGCTTGTCCATTTTCTTCTACGCCGTCCGGATGCACCTTGATGTCTCCGAACCTCACGCTGGCTACCTTTTTACTGTCTGCCGCAGACAAGGGTGTGAGAATATCTATCGACTCCTCTTTTACATCCCATGCTTGAAGGATACCCAGTGCCAAGGCGTACCCCCCTGGGTCGCAGAGCCCCAATAGCACGTTTGGTTCCTTGTTCGACGCTATGGTTCTTTCCCGATCGTGCCCGCACCGTGATAGATCCACCAGCGAAGCCGGCAGCTTCACGGTCTTGGCATCTTTGAAATATGCCCTGTATTTCTCTTCCCTTAAGCGCCTTCTTACCTCAAGGCTCCTCTTCTGCGCATCATCGGATACCGGCAGGCGTGTGATGGACGCCGAGTGGCGCCTCTTGAGGTCCGTGAGCAGGGATTCAATTTCCGAAGATTCCTGAAGGGCCAGTACATATCGGGGAGCGACGACATCCACCTTGCTGAGCTTCAGCTCGGCACCCGCAGCCCCCAGAATAAGGCCGCTGGTGTTAATGATGACACCCTCACCACCCCCATGAAGTGCCTTGTCTGATAGCAATTTTGTCCCATGGACGACGTCTGAGATGTGGCCGACAGGAGAAGGCGCCCCGATAAACCGCATGTAGTCAGGTTGCAAGGTATCGAGCCGATCAGGAGGCACTTTATAAAGGCTCATACCGATGGTCGTGGGTGGGCCTAAATGGGTTTGTCCCACATCACAGTCGATGAGGGCAACCGTCCGATGGTCGTGGGTGAGGCAATGAACCAAATACCTTGAAAGGGT
>DAOUZN010000134.1 GCA_030665585.1 Deltaproteobacteria bacterium
CTACGATGGCCTCAAGGTCCTTATTCGTCAAAATCCTCCTGGGGGTGGTAGAGCCTGTACCGACAATGCGTGCGTTGATCAAAACGAATCGTTCCTTCTGGGTCTTGGAATCAGAAATTAGAAATGGTATTTAGCACCAAAAACGCTTGGTGTCATGGTTTTTTTGCAAGGCGTCAGCTAACTCACCATTGATCTTGGAGGGTGCCGCCATGTCGATCTCCGCAAAGATCCACACCATTTTGGAGAAGGCCTCGTGGATTCGTAAAATGTTTGAGGAGGGAGCCCAGCTCAAGGCAAAATACGGTGCTGAAAATGTCTTTGACTTTAGCCTGGGAAATCCCAACATTGAACCCCCTGCCCGCTTCAAAGAGGTCTTGATCCAAATGGCAAGGGCCTCAGGCCCTGGGCACCATAGCTATATGCCAAATACAGGATATGCCTCAGTGAGACAGGCTGTCGCCGAGTTTCTTTCGCGAGAGCAGGGGGGGGCTGTCACGGCCAATGAGGTGATTATGACCTGTGGGGCTGCCGGCGCCTTAAATGTGATTTTAAAGGCCATCCTGGACCCTGCAGATGAAGTGATTACGCCGGCCCCTTATTTTGTGGAGTATGGTTTTTATGTGGACAATCACGGCGGCGTCCTCAAGACCGTGCCCACCAACTCGGATTTCACGCTGGACCTTCAGGCCATCCAGGGGGCCATAACGGCAAGAACCAAGGCGGTTCTGATCAATTCTCCAAACAACCCTTCTGGTCAAATTTACTCTGAAGAAAGCCTCACGCAATTGGGGGCTCTCTTGGCAGAGGAAGGCCGCAGATTAAAACGGACCATTTATCTTGTCTCAGATGAGCCTTATCGCAAAATCACCTATGACGGGGTTCAGGTGCCGGCCTTATTTTCCTGCTATCCCGAAAGCATGATTGCCACGTCCTATTCAAAGGACCTTTCCATCCCCGGAGAGCGGATCGGATTCTTGGCCGTCAATCCGCAATCAACCTATAAAGAAGATCTCCTGGCCGGCATGGCCCTGGCCAACCGTACCCTGGGATATGTCAACGCCCCTGCTCTGATGCAACGGGCCATTGAGTCCCTACAGGGTGTTTCAGTGGATATGGCGGCTTACCAGGCAAAAAGGGATCTCCTTTGCGATGGTCTGTCTGAGTGTGGATACGAATTCATTAGGCCAAAGGGGGCGTTCTACCTTTTCCCAAAGAGCCCTGTCCCCGACGACGTCGCTTTTGTCCGAGCCCTGCAGGAGGAACTGATCCTCACTGTGCCAGGAAGAGGTTTCGGATGTCCTGGTTTCTTTCGCATTGCCTTTTGTGTGGACGACAACACGATCAAGAAAGCCATGCCAGGCTTTGGGCGGGTTCTCAAAAGGTTCTAATTTCGATCTCCTCGCCTTTTTCGTAGCTCTTCCCAAAAAGGCAGAGGGGGATCCCAATGACCCTACCCTGATCTTCCGCAAGGAGGTGGATAGGGCCTGTCAGGATGTGAACTTCTTTCTTGACAGAGTCCATTTTTTTGTCTAAGAACAAGTGCTTACGGGGTCGTGCCGATTTTCTGTAATTTCCACACCTTTTCATACCTTCATGAGGTTTCTTGGCAGCTGCGAGAATAAGGTTCGAGACGCTGCTCATGCTTTCGGCAGACACGACATTGGCCTGGCAGAAAGCCCGACAGCGCTGATGCGGTTTGGGCGGTACCGACGGACAGATTCTTTGGTGCCCCTATGACTCATGCTGAGGCTGCCGAGGCCTTGGTCAGGTAGAGGGTAAACATTGATTACATCAAGTGAGCTCAAAGCAGGTGATGTGCTCTTGGCATTGGAGGACCTTCACATGTATTTTGGAAGGGTCGGCGCCCTGGCCGGCATCAGTCTGGAGGTCAGCAAAGGGGAGATCCATTCCATTATTGGGCCGAACGGGGCCGGCAAGACCGTGATGATGAATTGTATTAACGGGCTCTACCGTCCGCAGAGGGGAAACATCTATTTCAAGGGACACAACATTGACAAGCTCAAGCCGCATGCGCGGGCCGAGCTCGGCATTGCCCGGACCTTTCAGAAGGTTGAGGTCTTTGGTGGGATGACCGTCCTCGACAACATCCGCCTTGGTCGCCATATTCATCTCAGGTCCGGTATTACAAGTGGGGCCTTGCACGTGGGCAAGACAGCCCATGAGGAGATTGAACATCGGGCATTTATCGAAGCAGAAATCATCGATCTCTTGGAAATCGAACATATTAGGGACAAACCGGTCGGCATGCTCCCCTACGGTCTACAAAAGCGGGTTGAATTGGGCCGAGCCCTCGCCTTGGAGCCTGAGCTTCTCATTCTAGATGAACCTCTGGCCGGCCTTAATCTGGAAGAAGTCGAGGACATGGCCCGCTTTATTTTAGACATCAATGAAGAGGAGCGTTGGAAGGTGACCTGTATCCTGGTGGAACATGACATGGGCGTGGTGATGGACCTTTCCGATCGGGTCTTTGTGCTCAACTTCGGAAACAAGATTATTGATGGCACCCCCGAAGAGGTGCAAAACCATCCTGAGGTGATCAAGGCGTATTTGGGCGAAGAGGACCTATATGCTACAAGGCGGTAACATAGGCCGTTCCGGCATGGAGATTACAAAAGACCTCACAATCCCCAAACTGTTCTGGCAACGGGCAAGGGCCTACGGCAAGGGAAAGGTGGCCATGCGGGAAAAGGAGTTCGGCATCTGGAGGCCCATCACTTGGCAAGACTACCTTGAGAACGTGAAGTATCTCACGTTGGGTCTCATCAGCCTTGGCCTCAAAGAGGGGGATAAAGTTGCCATGATCGGCGACAACCGGCCCGAAGGGTTGTGGGCCGAGATGGCTGCCCTCTGCGCCCGCGGAGTCGCTGTGTGGCTCTTTCAGGACTGCCTCATGGATGAGGTGAAATATATTGTCGACCATTCCGACACCAGATTCCTGTTCGGTGAAGGCCAGGAAGAAGTGGACAAGGCCATTTCCATCTTTGACGATTGTCCCAAGCTGGAAAAGATCATCTGGGATGATCCCAAGGGGATGCGAAACTACCATGAAGACTACCTGATCAGCCTCGAAGAGGTTCAAGCTTTGGGCAAAGAGTTGGACCAAGAGGAATCGGGTCTTTTTGAAAGGGTGATCAATCAGGGCCATGGCGACGAGGTGGCCCTGCTCTTTTACACCTCAGGCACCACGGCATTGCCCAAGGGGGCCCTGTTGTCTCACTGGAACCTGCTGAGCATGGGTAGGAATCTCATGTCCGTGGATCCGTGCTTTGAAACAGATGATTTTGTCTCCTACCTTCCCTTTGCCTGGATCGGTGAGCAGATGATGTCCATCTCCTGCGGGCTCCAGATAGGCTTTACCCTCAATTTTCCAGAAGAGCCTGAAACGGCCCAGGAAAACACTCGCGAGATCGGTCCTCATGTGATGTTTGCCCCTCCGCGCCTGTACGAGCAGATGACCCGCACCGTTCAGGTCAAGTACCTGGATGCCTCGTGGGTCAAGAGGAAGATTTTTGAACTGGCCACCAAGATCGGCTATCATGTTGCCGAGCTTCAATTTCAGAAAAAGTCAGTGCCGTGGTATTGGAGATGCCTCCAATGGTTGGCTTATATCGGTATGCAGAAAAAGCTCAAGGACCATCTGGGGCTGAGCCGTGTCCGTTGTGCTTACTCCGGTGGTGCTGCCATGGGCCCGGATCACTTTCGCTTTTTCCACGCCTTAGGGGTGAACCTGAAACAGATATACGGGCAGACAGAGATCGCCGGTATTTCCGTGGTCCATCGCAATGGAGACATCAAGTTTGACACAGTCGGCGTTCCGCTTCCGCAAACAGAGGTGAAAATTGCCGAGGACGGGGAAATTATCTCCAAGAGCCCCTCTGTCTTCCTGGGTTATTACAAGAATCCCGAGGCCACGGAAGAGACCTTGCAGGATGGGTGGCTCTATTCCGGCGACAGGGGTTTTATTGATGAAGACGGTCACCTGGTCGTTTTCGACCGCTCCAAGGACGTGATGACGCTGAGGGACGGCAGGCCCTTTTCGCCCCAGTACTTAGAAACCCGTTTAAAGTTCAGCCTGTATTTGAACGATGCGTGGGTCATCGGAGACGAGCGAGATTATGTAACAGCCGTCAGCTGCATCGACTATTCCGTGGTAGGCAAGTGGGCCGATGAGAAAAAACTCACCTACACCAGCTACCCGGAACTCTCTCAGAAGCCTGAAGTGTATGACCTGGTGGAAACACAAATCCGACAGGCCAATAAAGACCTTCCCGAGGTGGCCAGGGTCAGAAAATTTGTCAACCTTTACAAGGAATTTGACCCGGATGATGATGAGCTTACAAGGACCCGAAAATTGCGCCGCGCCTTTGTGGAAAAACGATATGAGGAAATCGTGGCAGCCCTCTATGCTGATGCGGATGTGGTTCACGTAGATACCACTATTACCTACGAAGATGGGCGAAAAGCCCATATCAAGACCGATCTTCATATCAGAGCTGTCAAGGATTGATGGTTTCGTAAAAAGTGGATTTTACTCACTCCGTGAACATTTTGGGGGCCCTTGAGATGCGCAGCTAAAATGCTAAAACTCGGGCTAAGGCCCTCAAACAGTTAGCATTTTTTAACGCTGAATATCTCAAGTGCCTTTCTCCCAAAATGCTCAATGTCGTTCGCAAAACACTTTTTACGAGTCTGTCAAAGGATTGAGGAGGAGAAAATCTGATGGAACTCTTTTTGATGACCCTGACG
>DAOUZN010000163.1 GCA_030665585.1 Deltaproteobacteria bacterium
TCAAAGCCAAACCGATACGTGTAATCGGGAAAAAGATTGGGACAACGGGCACGGCAAAATGCGTACT
Organism: Deltaproteobacteria bacterium; assembly: GCA_030665585.1. Classification (GTDB taxonomy): domain Bacteria; phylum Desulfobacterota; class Desulfobacteria; order Desulfobacterales. The sequence continues at coordinate 68 of DAOUZN010000163.1, forward strand.
GGTGAGATTTGATGGTCTGCGTAACAACCACACCGCGTGCTGAAGCGATGGCTTGGGTTTGTCTGTTCGTTGGAAGGCCCTTTAAGGTGAGCCGAAGATTCACATCCCCCCTGACATAGGGATGGAACGATAGGATCATTGCGCCAAGGCTCTCCGGCCTATTCCCTCACCATCACATCATCGTTTGCCCAGACGACCAGACCCGTGGTGTAGGGCGTTTCCATCTTCTCGTGGCTCGGCATAATCCTGATGGTAAACCCGTACTTGCCCGCCTGCGAGCAGGGGATCTCACCCTCAAAGTGATGGTTGCCGTTGCCGTCAGAATCTACGGCCTGCATCTGTTCGGTCAGTCTTTCCTTAAATTCATCCTCAAAACCCAACGGGCCGAAGTAGAGCTCCACATCCACGTCCTTGGGTTCAAGTTCATGCAGAAAAACATCGGTGTCTACCCGGAGGCGGCCAGACACCGGCAGGGGTGTGCCATCATGCACATGAACGCGGTGGATGCGAATTTGATCCCAGTTGGTCATGACCTTCTGTCGCCAGACGGCAATCTCTTTGGCGCCCTTCATCTCTTCCCTTGAAAGCTCGCTGTAGCGCCTTGAGGCACTCAGGTAGAAACGATTCGTATAGTCCTGAACCATGCGGTGACTGTTAAAATTTGGGCAGAGGTGACACATGGCCGCTTTCATTTTTTCCAGCCAACCGAGGGGCAGCTTGTCAGGACCCCGGTCGTAAAACAGGGGGATGATTTCGCGTTCCAAGAGATTGTAGATGTCCCGACTCTCAACCTCGTCCTGTAACTCAAAATCCTGATAGGTCTCGCCCCGTCCAATGGCCCATCCATAGCTCTGGTCATAGGCCTCATCCCACCAGCCATCCAGGACGCTCAGGTTCAAAACCCCGTTGGGAATGGCTTTCATGCCGCTGGTCCCACAGGCTTCCAGGGGCCTTCGCGGGGTGTTGAGCCAAATATCGCAGCCTTGCAGCATCATTTGCGCCACCCGGATGTTGTAATTGTGAAGGAACACAAACCGATGGCGGACCTCTTCTCGATTGGCGAAGTGAATCATCCTCCTGATAAGCTCCTTGCCGGACGCGTCCTGGGGATGCGCCTTGCCGGCCATAATGATCTGTACGGGTCGTTCGGCGTGGGTCAGCAGCTTCATGAGGCGGTCCTCGTCTTGCAGGATCAGCGTGGCCCGCTTGTACTCTGCGAAACGACGGGCAAATCCAATCGTAAGGATCTCAGGGTCAAGCACTTGGAGGGCCACCTGAAGGTCTCGGGTGGGTGCCCCGCAGGTCTTGAGCCGTGCGTGCAACCTGTGTCTTGTAAAGGCCACCAGGCGTTCCCTTTGCCTTTCATGGATCTGCCATAATTCCGAATCTGGAATCTGCGCGACCTGTTTCCAGACGTTGTCGCTGTCCGGGTCTTCGACCCAGCTTGGTCCCGGATATCGGTCAAGGAGTTCGGCCATGTCTTTCGAGATCCATGACGGGATGTGGACCCCATTGGTGATGGCATAGATAGGAATGTCCTCCACGGGGTTCTTTGGCCAGATTCCGTGCCACATCTTGCGGGAAATGCCGGCGTGTAGACGGCTCACCCCATTGGCATGGGCCGACAGCCTCAAGGCGAGCACTGTCATGGAAAAGGGTTCGCTCTCGTTCATGGGTTCCTGCCGACCAAATCCCAAAAAGACCTTAAAGGCGATGCCAAAAGAGTGCACTAAACCTTCAAAATAGGTCCGCATGAGATCCGGCGAAAACATATCGTTTCCCGCGGGCACCGGCGTGTGGGTCGTAAACGCGTTGGTGGCAATTACAAACTCCCTGGCTGCATCAAAGGACAGACCTTGCTCGTCTTTCAGGATACGAATACGTTCCAAGGCAGAAAAGGCAGAATGGCCTTCATTCATGTGGTATACCGAGGCCTCTATGCCCAGGGCGCGGAGTGCCCGAACGCCCCCAATACCCAGCACAATCTCCTGGCGGACTCGCATGTCCCAGTCCCCGGCGTATAGCCTGGAGGTAATGTGGCGATGTTCGGGCGGATTCTCCTGCACATTGGTGTCCAGCAAGAACAAGGGGACCCGTCCCACCATGACCCGCCATATCTGGATTTTGACCAGTTGGCCACGGATGTCCACGTCTACCACGACGGGCCGGCCGTGTTCATCTTTCATGAGGGTCAGCGGCATGGCAGAAACATCGTGTGCAGGATAGGCTTCCTGCTGCCACCCATCGGCATTCATGTATTGCTGAAAATAGCCTTCGTAATAGAAGAGCCCAACACCGACCGCGGGAAAATTCAAGTCGCTGGCAGACTTCAAATGATCGCCTGCAAGGATGCCCAGGCCCCCGGAATAGATGGGCAAACACTGAGCCACGCCAAATTCCGCCGAAAAACAGGCCACACAAAAACCACTAAGATCCTGGGTGTCATCGCCCCAAGAGGGCTTGACTGAAAGGTACCTTTCCAGCTCCTGGTGAGCTCGGTCCATCCGGGATAGAAAGTCCCCATCCTCGGCTAACTCTTCCAAGCGTTGTTGGCTGACAGATCCCAGCATGTAGACCGGATTATGTTGGGAAGCCTCCCAGAGTTCACTGTCCAACCCCTTGAACAGATCGGCGATATCATGATGCCAGCTAAACCACATATTGTAAGCAAGCCTCCCCAGAGGCTGCAAACTCTCAGGGAGCTTGGCCAGCACATTGTACTTGAAAATCGCCTTCATGATCGGTCTTCCTTCTTGATGACCTCGGCAAGCTTGGCTTTCAGCTCTGAAAGGTCATATGATTTGACGACGTAATGATCCGCTGCGATCGACTTGACGTCTTCCCTGTATGAATCGTAGGCCGTATTTAGAATAATCGGCAAATCGGGGTAAGCATTCCGTATTTCCTGAAGCAAATCCAGCCCGTCGCAGTCCTCCATGCGGATATCCAGCAGTACGGCAGACGGTCGGTCGGAGGCAATGAGGTCCATGACTTTCTTGCCTTCGCCGGTTGTCATGACCTCGTAGCCCTCCTCGCCCAATTCCTCAGCACAGAGGGTCCTAATGCTTTTTTCGTCATCAACAACGAGTATCTTGGCCATAAGCCCCCCCTCGATAGTTGCTCAAGTTTGACGACTTCGTAAAAAGTCCAACTTCTGTGTTGCGCTGCATCCTTCGTCATTGCGACGTACGATCAGTACGCCTCATTCCTCAGGATTTGCGCGCCTTGAATTTGGAGCTTTTTACTTTGTCGTCTAATTCGGACTTTTTACG
>DAOUZN010000107.1 GCA_030665585.1 Deltaproteobacteria bacterium
CGCATATTCAAAAGTGTCGTTCGCGACAATACCACGGGATTAAATTGGCGTTCGAAGGAATTAAGACTCTTGCTCTTTGGATTAATACCTGCTTTTGCCTCAAGTGGGCAAATCTGGGAGCCAAATTCACACAAGAAGTCGAGTTCGGCCTTTTTCCCTTTACTGGTCCAATAATACAAATCGATCTGTTTTCCTGAACGTAACTGCTGGGCCACATAATTCTCCACAAATGCGCCTTTGTATTCACTGAACAAAGTCCCGTTGCCAATAAGCGCCCTTGGGGACAAATTGGCCATCGCGCCAAGAATGCCGACATCAAGGACAAAGACTTTAAAGCTGCTTCGATTCATGTAACCTTTCAGCGGATACTTCGCCGTGGTGACCTGGAAGGATTTGTATATCAGACCAGCGGCTTCCAGCCATTGAAGCGCACTCTCGTATTCCCTGGCCCGGGCACTTTTGCGAATTGCTGAAAAGATGAATTTTTTGTTCTCTCTGGAAAGGTGAGCGGGAATCGAATTCCATATCATGCCCAATTTGGGTATATCTGAAGTGATGGCATGCTTGGCAAAGTCCAGCATATAGGAATCAATAATCTCCTTTTGAATTTCCCGCACCTCGCCGAGATAACCGGTTTCAACAAAATGTTTAACAGGTTCTGGCATCCCCCCAACAAAAAAATACTTCCTCAGCCATTCAACCAATTCATTGTGAAACACTTGGGGAAAAGGATTAAAATCTTTCTTTGTTTCGATCAACTGCCTCAATCTCGGTTTTCCCACGGCATCCAGGTACTCTAAGAAAGTCAATGGATACATATTCAGGAAATTGACCTTCCCTACCGGAAAAGACTTTGGTCGGGAGAGCGTAATACCGATCAGAGATCCCGCTGTAGCAATGTGGTACTCACTGGCCTGTTCGCTGAAGTACTTCAGTGCATTCAATGCGTAATTGGATGCCTGTATCTCATCAAATATGATCAGATCATTTCCCGGTCTAATTTCACGATCTAGGTACAAGGATAAATTAGCGATTATTGTTTTGGGATCCAGCCTTTGCTGGAAAAAGTCGTCAAGGGCAGGGTTTTCTTCAAAATTGAAGTACGCAACGTTTTCATATTCGTTACGTCCGAACTGTTTCAATATGTACGTCTTTCCAACCTGACGCGCGCCTCGCACGAGCAAGGGTTTACGCCGCTTGGACGATTTCCATTCGAGGATTTTCTGGTAAACATCCCGTTTCATGTTCAATATCATAATGATGTGGGGGGAACCTGTCAAGACGTTTTAGGATATAATTGTGGTTTTTATCACATAATATGATTTAATAATGTGTTATTTGTCACGTTATTAAGACGTTAAATGTGGAGACCGTCGATTCTGAAATCATCTACGATACTACGCGAACCAAACTCCGTGTTTTCTGTAGCAGCCAGGACGTCAATTCCCGCTCCCTCTACCCTCCTGCCGTCTTGTGCCCAAGGCTCCTTATTGCGGTCGCTTCTCAGTCATGGTATCAGCGTAAAAGAGAAGACGGAATTCATGACCTGGCACGGGTCATAGAAGATGAGGATCAGGGCAGCAAGCGGTCGACGAAGTATTATTTACAGCGCCGTGCCACCTACTGTAAGGGCATGGGCAGAGGACCCGAGTGGACCATCGAGGCCTACTGTGAGGAAAACGGGCTGGGGCCTTATGAAAGGGCTAATGACCTCTTCTTGCAGATCCCCTTTGCCTTTGACACACTCCCCCTTGGCGTCAGGCAGGACAAGGAAGTGCAGACGATGATCTATCAGGCGGTCTTTGACTTTGATCGCTGCTTAGAAACGTCTGGGCGACTCGGATCGTATCCACCCCCTGACGATGACCATGAGATGATTGTTTTGCTCACGGGGATTACTCTCAACCTGATCAGAAGGACAGCACACTTGAAGTTGAAAGAGTAGCTGCATGAAGGATTTATTGGGTCATGTGCTCTACTAAGTGCGGCAAAAGCTCTCCGGCCTTGCCTTGAATGGAAACGTCAAAGAAAGCGCTTTGAGGCGTCTTTGAGCGGTTGACTTCTACAACGAAGGCACCCGCCTTTTTTGCGACCAGGCCAAAGGAGGCTGCTGGTTGCACCGCTCCCGAGGTCCCCACGACCAGCATGGTCTCCGCCCTTTCCAGACATCTGTAAATCTCACGCAGGATTTCCTGATCCAGGGCCTCGCCAAACCATACGACAGCAGGGCGAAGCAAGCCACCACACGTCTCACACCTCGGGGGGATATCGATGGGGACCTCTCTGTTCTCAAAGTCTGTGCCGCATTGCATGCACCGCACACGCCACAGGCTCCCGTGCATCTCAATGGGATGCTTACTGCCGGCGGCCTTGTGCAGTCCGTCCACGTTTTGTGTCACGAGGGTAAAGTCTTCTATTCTTTTTTCCAGGTCGGCCAACGCATAATGCCCGGGGTTCGGCTTCAACGGCTGAATCAGGCTACGTCGCCAGTCATACCACCGCCATACCAGCACGGGGTCTTTCTCAAAGGCTTCGGGCGTTGCCAGGTCCTCGGCCCTGAAGTTTTGCCATAGTCCATCTGCCCCCCGAAAGGTGGGGACCCCGCTTTCCTGGGATATCCCGGCACCCGTCAGGACTACAACTCTAGTGGAAGACTTGAGCTTCTCTGCCACCTGCCGGATGCCTTCAGTGTCCATGCCCTTTCGCTGTCCAATTATGATGAACTCGTAAAAAGTCTTTTGTAAGTGACTTTGAGCATTTTGGGGAAAAAGCACTTGAGGTGTTCAGCGTTAAGAAATGCTAACTGTCTGAGGGCACTAGCCCGAGTTTTAGCATTTTAGCTGAGCACCTCGGGTGCGCCCAAAATGTTCACGGAGCGAACAAAATTGACTTTTTACGAAACCGTTAATTATACTTGCGCAAGCCCTTACGATCCTTGATGCTGATCGAGTATCTTTTGGATGGCAACGGCACATTCGGCCTTGTTTTCATCCGGACAATCGATATCCAGGGTTTGGTTCTTTAGATCGATTAGTTTCACCTTGGCTTGAAACTTCTCCGCTTCTCGTGTAACGAGCCTGATAATCTTGTCGTCGTGCTTGTCTACAATCGCCATCTGCCTGTCTCCTTTAACTCGTGCGTCCACGATGCTCACAGAATGAGCAAAATCGTGTTCTTACAAATTCATCCTACTTGTGCATGTTCATATGTTCAATCTTGATGCACTTGCTCATGACCACGTCGAGTCCGGCTGCCCGGGCTTTGTGGGCCGCCTGGTCGTGAGCAATGCCCAATTGCATCCAGACCACCTTGGCCCCAATCTCCACGGCCTCATCCACAATGGCAGGGATGGCTTCCGGCTTCCTGAAGATGTCAACGATGTCCACCAGGAAGGGTATCGCCCTTAAATCTGGATAGCACCTTTCCCCCAGGATTTCCTTTTGGCCGGGATTGACCGGAACGATCTTGTAGCCATGCTCTTTGAGATATTTTGCTACTTTGTGGCTGTCTCTTGCCGGCTTAGGGGAAAGGCCCACGATAGCCACTGTTTTGTGCCTCTCAAGGATGGCCTTGATCTCTTCGGACGGGGGATTGTATTCGGGCACCTCACATTGCATGTGCGTGAAAGGTGTCTCCGGTTGCATAATGGTTCGGATGATATTAGATAGTATCTGCGAGGTCAAGTACGTGGTTTTGAAGCATCAGGAGGAGACTATGGGACTTTGTTCTTTCATCAGAAAAGTGCGACAAATACGCACTCAACAGCCCAACATACCGACGACCTTCGGCGAGAATCAACTCGTCCATACTATTCTCAGGCGAAGGAGCGTCAGGAAATTTCTCGAACATGATATCGAGGATGAGGAAATGGCGCTTATCCTGGAAGCAGGCAGGCTGGCGCCTTCCACGGTGAATATGCAGACATGGTCTTTTGGTGTTTTCACGGAAAGAACCTGGAGGGAAACCTTTGGTCGCTCCATCCCCTATGGGGCCAAGCGAGCGGTCATGGTCCTTGGCGATATCACCCGCATCAAGGAAGCAACGGACATCTTCCCGGATGTGCCCCTCATTGCATACACCGTCAGTATGATCAACGCCTCCCTGGCAGCCATGAACATGACCGTCATGGCAGAAGGCCTGGGCATTGGCACTGTGATGCTGTCTGACACTGGAAAGACAGGCTTTTTTAGCGCCGCCTATCTGAAAAAAACCCTGCAGCTTCCCCCTGGGATCTATCCCCTCATGACGGTTGTCTTTGGATATCCCGCGAGCCGTAATCTTCCCATGCCCCCGAAGTTCAACATAGAGGACATTACCTTTTGCGGCCTTTATAAAAAAACGGAAAGGGCGAAGATTCGGGCGTGGTTTTCCCTCATGGAGGCCGGATACAAGGCGAGCAACCCTTTTTCTTCCTTTAAGTCAAAACTCAAGTACTACAGAGACAATCTGAATCGGGCTGAAAGGGAACTCGAAGACGTTGTCCTGGGAGAAAGGGAAAAAATGTAACCTACAGGGCCCGGAGGAACTCCGGCTTGAGAGGGATATCGCCTTTCAGGGCCTGATCAATGAGACTCAGGGTTGCTTCTTTGTCCCTGGGCAGCCTTGCCTTGATGGGAAGATAGTTCGAGGCATGGTTGGCATGAAACAGCCCTGAAGAAAGATCCGTATGGGCCATCATGATCTTGAGCTCTTGTAACGTTTCTCTGGGGCTAATCAGCTTGAAGCGCCCCTGACTGTAGTCGCGCCCCAGAGGCGTATTGGGAAGCACCATAAGGCTTAGGGCACCCACATAATCGGGATCTATGGCACTCAGCGCTCGGCCCGTGGCTTGAGCATGCACGTCGGAGCGTTCCGGGCCTGCCAGGGCCAGCAACACGGTCACGGAGAGCTTGATTCCGGCCTCTATGACCTTTCGGCCCATCTCCACCATGGTCTCTACACGAACCCCTTTTCGAACCTTCTTGAGGGTCACCGCATCGCCACTCTCAAGTCCCATATAGACGATACCCAGCCCGCTGTCACGCAGCGCCTTCAACGCTTCTGGCGTCTTGGTTCGGATACTCTTGGCATTTCCGTATATGCCCACGCGCGTCACCCAGGGCAGACGCCGGCGAATGGTCTTCAAGAGCCTCAAGAGTCTGGCCTGAGGTAAGATGAGGGCATCGCCATCAGTGAGAAAAACACGGCGTTGACGCCTGCAATAGCGTGCTGCAAATTCGATATCTTTTTCAACCACCGCTTCAGGCTTGATCCTGAAGCGCACGCCCTTGTAGGTGCCGCAGAAGGTGCACTTATTGTGGGAACAGCCTACGGTGACTTGCAAGATAATGCTGTTTGCCTCACTGGGAGGCCGGATGATGATGCCTTGATAGTCCATGGTTCTATACCCAAGTTCTGCCTTGACACGACGGCCACCGCCCTATACTTGGGAGGTGAGTTTTCTTGTCATATTATCACAATTCGAAGTCCATCCAAAATCCAAAATATGGAGGCAAGGGCATGGTCGATCAGGATCTCGAATTCAGGATCGAAAAAGACACCCTGGGGGAGGTGCAGGTCCCCGTGGATGCCTATTATGGAGCCCAGACCCAGCGAGCCGTGGAGAACTTTCCAGTGAGCGGCATCAGGTTTCCCGGTGTTTTTATCAGGGCCCTTGGCCTCATTAAGAAATATGCCGCTCAGGTCAACGCAGAGCTTGGACTCTTGGATGCCAAACTTGCCAGCGCGATCACAGGGGCCGCTGATGAAGTGGTAGCGGGTGAAATGGACGAGCAATTTGTCATCGACATTTTTCAGACGGGTTCGGGTACCTCAACCCACATGAATGCCAATGAAGTCATAGCGACCAGGGCCAACGAACGCCTCACTGGTCATAAGGACGTGAAGAATCCGATCCACCCCAATGACCATGTGAACATGGGCCAATCGAGCAACGATGTAATCCCCACCGCCCTTCACGTGGCGGCCTTGACGGCAATCAATGAAAAACTCCTGCCAGCACTTAAAGTCCTTCACCAATCACTTCAAGAAAAGGCTACGGCCTTTGAGGGCATCGTCAAGATGGGACGTACCCATCTTCAAGATGCGGTCCCCATGCGTCTTGGCCAGGAATTCAGTGGCTATGCCCGGCAGGTCCGGCTGGGCATGCAAAGGCTGGAAGGGGTTAAAGGGTCCCTTGCCGACTTGGCCCTCGGCGGCACCGCGGTCGGCACGGGGTTGAACACCCACCCTGAATTTGCTTCTCGGGTCATCGAATGGATTTCCAGGGAGACCGGTTGTCGATTCCAGGAGGCGGAAAACCACTTTGAGGCTCAAGCTGCACAGGATAGCGCCGCACAAGCAAGTGGCACTCTAAAAACCATAGCCGTCAGCCTGATGAAGATTGCGAACGACATTCGGTGGCTCTCGTCGGGCCCTCGATGCGGCCTCGGGGAAATCAATATCCCGGCGCTGCAGCCCGGGTCGTCAATCATGCCGGGCAAGGTCAACCCGGTCATTCCGGAATCTGTCACACAGGTTGCGGCCCAAATCATCGCCAATGACACAGCCATTACCATAGGGTGTCAGGCTGGTCATTTTGAGCTCAATGCCATGCTTCCTGTGATTGCTCACAATTTGTTACAGTCCATCAAGCTGCTCGGTGCGGCCGCAAAGATTTTTGCTGAAAAATGCGTCAAGGGCATCTCGGCCAATGAAGCCAGGTGCCAGGCCTTTGTGGAAAACAGCCTCGCCATGTGCACCTCGCTGTCTCCGGTCATCGGATATGATCGGGCTGCCGCCATCGCCAAGGAGGCCTACGCAACAGGCAAGACGATCAAAGAGGTGGCCATAGGGAAAAAGATCCTCCCGGAAGAAAAACTG
>DAOUZN010000118.1 GCA_030665585.1 Deltaproteobacteria bacterium
TAGCGCCATCTCATCCCGGTGTTGATTTGCCTCGCCATGCTGCATAGCATCGGCAAGCTTCTCTTTTAGGCAGAACGGTGCCACCATACCTTCGTCATCTTCGTCGTCATCATCTTCGTCGATATATTCGGGCACATGAGAGCTGCAGGCAGGGGATACATGCCGGCCGGCTTGCCTGTCCGTCATGCCTTCCATGTCCTCGGATTGAGGACCCGGCCCCGCGCTTTCAGTTCCTTCAGTTGTGGCATGCCCTTCTTGAGCGACATCTCGCGAGATGACTTGATTTTGGGACCCCGCCTGCACAACTTCGGCTTTTGCAATCCTTTGCGATTCTAATCCTTCCGAGTCATGTGGCGTTTGAGCAGATTGCAGTTTTCTAGGCCTCTCAATGGCTTCTAGTTCACAAATTGCTCCAGCTTGTTTGAAGACGTTCACATATTTGAGAGCCGTCTGATAATCCGTTTCTCGCTTAACGACTGCACGTGGGGCTGAAAATAGGCGATCGATCTTGTTTTGATCTGTCTTCAACAGGGCTCCCAAATGTCGCTTGACGTCGTCGCACTTAGTGCCCTCGACGATTTTTCCATTGAATACGACCTTGTAACGGTGCCCATTTCTCCTGCCTTGCTCAGAGCGCGTCTCCTTTTCTCTCGGGTTCGCCACCGGGGTGAGCTCTCCGGCCGGACACCCCTGAGCAAGGTCCAGCACAGAGACGACGCTCTCCGAAGTCGGACCGGAAAAAGCGGATGTCTCCAGGTCTGAACAACGCTCGACAGGCCTTTTGAGCTTTATCTTAAGATCATAGGGTCCTATGGTCACCAAATCCAATGGCCCTAACAGGCTCGTGGTCACAGGCTTCCCATTGACCAGGAGGCCCTGACCATGGTCCTCATTAGAAACAATCACTTGCCTGCCGTTGAATAGGAACGCAGCTTGGATATCGGCAATATTTTCACCAGTTAGAACCAGGTCCGCCGTTGTGCTGCTGCCAGCAGTAACCCTTTCTTTATTGAAGCAGTCCCATCCGAGAAGCTCATCCCGTCGAAAAACAAAGAATTGCGCCACAGGGCGATTATCTTGAACAGCCCCCGCATCTTCCCTTGCTAAGCCGGATGTAGAAATAGGATTTGTCTGACAGATCATTTGCCTCATTGTCACAGCCCTGAAAGCTAGCTATTCTGTGTCGTTGATCACATTATGCCGAGGCGCTTACACTGAGCGAGACTGTGTGCGCCTCGTTCCTAGTCGGAGTTCATATTCTGAACATAGAAATCTTCCAAAATTTCCTTACGATAATCTTTTCTCCGTTTAAGCATGCTCTTGATCTCGGTTTGCTTGCGACGCAACAGGTACACCGCGCCTGACTTTATGGTTTGCCCCATGATATAGGAACTTCCAAAGTCGATCCGCCGCAGCAACTTGTCAGGCTTTGTTTCATTCTGCCCAATATTTGCCGGTGATTCGGTATTCTCGGCTAGGCATATTATCGAGGGTTGACCAACACACATGAGTATAAGGATAATGATTAGGCGTCTCATGTTCAGATCCCCTTGGAAGTTGTTCTATCTTTTAAGCACGCCGAATTGAAAGTTGGGATATCCAGCCATGGCGGCGGCTTTGACAACGGAATTGATCGTCTTGAAGGGAAGACGTTTATCACACAGAAATAGAATATGTGGTTTCGTGCTATCATCGCCCGGTAAGTCCCCCGCGCTTTCTCGAGTCGATCTTAAACGCTCATACAACGTGGACGTCTTAAGGTTCTGGGGGTCAAGCCCGATGATTCTCCCGTTTTGTACAGTACCAATGACTTTGCCCTCCAATTCCAGACTCGTCTGTGATAGGAGTAGGTTGATATTTTCCTTATAGTCTAGGTTTGCTGTTGATTCGGGCAATTTCAGGTCTTTTTGTAAGCTCATGGTTTCTGGCTTGTTAGAGAAGGAGAAGAGCAGAAATATCAGAATGATGGTAAACATATCCATCATTGAAGTAATCTGCAGCTTGGGTGGAACAAAATGCTTAGAGTGTCTTGTTTTTGTACTAAGACCCATGGGACTAACTCCTAGCCGACTTTGCCGGAAAGCACCACATTTGGGAACAATGAGTCATTCCTGTAATACCTTGCCACGTCCATTGCCTGAATAATGGTGTCGTATATGACGCTTCCATCAGGAATGATAATAAGCGTGTCACTGGCCGGATAACGGGCCTTCATTTTGTTGAGTTCTGCCACCAACTTATTCAGGGGATATTCCTGCTTGTCTTCTTTCACTATGCGTCTATCCCATTTGTCGAGCTCCTCAGCTCCGACTGAATCGGAAATGGCTGATACGTGAAATCCGGTGGGTTCTATTTCCACAATGGCCGTCAGCTTTTCACGGATCTGTTCATGACCAGCGGCCTTGCTCTGCGCAAGCATAGGCACGGATGTATTGATAGCCTTTATGTGAAAGAAGGAGACGGACATAAGTAAAAATGGAATAAGCACTAGAAACATATTCATCACAGGAACCATATCAATGTCCGTCTGTTGCTCGGTCGTTGCTCTATGTCGGCCTAGTTTTGACATTGCAGTTCCTTATTCCTCTTCAAAGAAGAGAGGGCATTAAAGAGGCCAAGTGCCTTCTCCTCAAGTTGATCAATGATATAGTCACCCCTGTTATTCAGGACATAAAATCCTACGAGACAAGGTATTGCAACAATAAGCCCAAAGGCTGTGGTGAACATGGCTACGGATATACCCCGGGCCAGTATTTCCTGCTTCATAGCGGCATCGGCAGCGCTGACACCTTGGAATGCCGTGATGAGCCCGACGATGGTCCCAAGTAGGCCAAGAAGCGTTGAAATGTTGGCAAACATGGTCAAATAGTTGATCCTGGCTTTGACTTGTGGGATTTCTCTTAATATCTTCTCCTCCATGGCCAGCTCTATCTCCTTATCCCTCTTGTCCGACTTCAAAAGACCTGCCTTCAGGATCCGACCGAGAGGGTGTTTTCCGATGCGTGCACACTCGTCTAACGCCCCGCGGTAATTCGACTTCTCAATCAACAACAGGACTTTTTTGAAGGATTTCTCAGTATTCAAGTTAAGACGGAAGTAGAGATAACTCGCTCGTTCCAAGAAAAGGGCAAGCGCCACGATGGATACAGTCAAAATGACGTACATAAACAAACCCCCACTCTGAAATAACGTAAACATAAATCGCCTCCTTTTTGGTGTTCAATAATATGAGCCATGAAATGCTTGACTTGAAGCACCCCGTGAAGGTTCGAAGAAGGATGCTGATTAGTTGGGGCTCGTGACCATCAACTTCTGTGCCAACGAGGATGAGAAAGACTCAGGCGGGGCAGACACATTGGGCTGTATCACGTGTAATTGCATCTTCTTACTCATGCAGATAAATAAAGATCATTTGGCTTGGAATGACTCATCGTATTTCAATACTGTCATTTGAATACAGTTATTAAATGTGGCAAAAGCTGAATGACTAGACTTTGATACATCAATTGAGTGCCGACACAAAGGGCTCTTCATGTGATCTGATGCAGTTTTGGGTTCAAGTTGTGTGCGGGAAGGGGGAGAAGATGAATGCGTGGTTGACTCCAATCGGAAAGAATAGGCGAGGGGGCAGAAGAGACACGGCTAACAGAAATGTAAGCGAGGAGGCGCAGATCAAAGCATCAGAGACGCTTAAAGAGGCAGGCCATCTGTCAAACACGAACCCCTCAAAAAGTAATCTTGTACGATAAGGCCAAGGCCTGACCTTGATGCAGCCTTGTCGCCGAGGCCTCCAGCATGGAGTGTTCCTTTAGATATTGGAAGAAGTCGCGCTTCTGTTTGCGATTGTACTTGTGGGCACTGTTTACAGCGCTATAGATGTTTCCGGAATAGAGCCCGATTTCAAAGAAGGTGATGAGGCCGCCAAGACCCTCGTTGTCGTGATCAAAGGCCTCGTAGGCCGCATAGATCATGGCGCCGTTTAATAAGAAGGCGATCAAGGCATCTCGATACCTTTCGCAATAGAGGTGACCGGCGCCGGGGATCACGGCAAGCCAGCCTGCGGTGACCGGGTTCTTAGCTTCCAGGGATTTTTTGTTCATATCTTCTGAAAGCTGTTTGAGCCGGTAGGTATCCCTGTTCTTTGGGCTGATGCTGTCAAAGGAGGCCTGGGCTTTTTCCCATTCGTCCATCTCAAGGTAGATCCATCCCTGCTTGTAGTAAGCCTTATCCTTCACAGCTGGATCCGAGGATTTCTTTATCAGGCTGTCCAGCGCAGTTAGGGAGTTACCGAACTGCTCAAGTTTGACGTAAGACTCGCTCAGCTTGAAATACGATGTTATGACGAGCTCTGTGTCCTCATACTTTTCAATCAGGGCATGAAAGGATTGTACGGCCTGTGTGAATCGCTCACCCTTGAGGTACGATAACCCGACCCTGTATCGGGCCAATACCACCCGGGGGTCTTGAGGGAAGAAGTGAATGAAACGTTCATACTCACCGATGGCCCTGTAATACTCCCCTTTCGCAAAATACCTTTCAGCAAACTGGAACTGATCATCGGCTTTGATGACCATGGTTGTCTGGCCATGGACAGAGGGGGGCAGAAAAGAGGATAAGAGCAGCCCGAAGACCGTGACCAGAACCCTCAAGTGCTCGCTATTTCCCATAACTCCACCAATAATCGTTGTTTTCCACAGGGTCATAACACTTTTGCTTTCCATGAACAATTACCCCTGGAGATAACCGTAACTCGTCGCGGCCACACCGGTAGAGGCGATCCCATGTCATCATCGACCCGATGAAAAAACCGTGTTTTTCAAAGCACGCCATGCTGTATTGAGAGCAAGACGGATACATGGGGCAGTCGCTCCCGTCAATAGGTGAAAGATACTTTCTAAAAAACTTGACCAGAGGCGCTGATGCATTTGCCGGGCCAGTCGCCTTGTCTCGGCAGATGTCTTTTACCTCAGGTCCCTGCCACGGATCTTTCATCGGATCATCTTGGGCCACGGCCATGGCGGCAGATACGACAAGGAGAGCAATTAGGATACTTGCGAGCCTTTTCATAGATGACACCAGTTAGACAAATCTGGGAAAGTCATAGCCCAGTGCCTTCCCGAAGCGTTTGGCGCCCGTGGGTGTTAAAAGACCAGCTTATGCGCAACCAAGGCAGCCGTCAGGACCAAGCCCAGGGCGAGATGGGTCTGGATGGTCAGGGCCTGGGCCGGGATGATCTCGTCATAGGTCTGGTAGTGGAGATGCAGGATCTTCATCGCCTTTAGGGCCAGAGGCAGGGTTAAAAGGCCTGCAAGATACAGCCATGAGCCTTTCTGAGCCAAAACCCAATAGAATACCACCACGTAAGGGCCGAGCATGAGAACATAGTAGATCCAGCGCGACCGGTTGCGGCCCAGTCGAACGACCCAGTTGCGTTTTCCAGCGCCTTTATCTGCGCCGTAGTCCGGAAACTGGTTAATCCAGATGACCGCTGCGATCAGAAAGCCCATGGGAATGCCCAGGGTGAAGGCCTGCCCGGTGAGGAGTCCTGTCATGACATAATAGGTCCCCCACGTGATCAGGGGACCAAAGGCCAGGAAGATGGTCACTTCTCCAAGCCCCCGTGACATGAAGCTCACAGGAGCTGCGGAATAGAGGTATCCAGCCAGAAACCCCATCAGCCCGATCACGACCACAAAGGGGCGGCCTGTAACGGCCAGCCATACGCCTGAAGCCGTGCCCAAGACAAAGAAACCCATGGACATGATCCATACTGTCTTGGCGTCCATGAGGTTGTCCTGAATCACACGGCTGCCACCACTAAAGGGGGTGGGGTGCAGATTGATACGGTCGCTTCCAGGATCATCGTAGTAGTCATTGATCAGATTGGCACCCAGATGAAGGGCGCCCACGCCGATCATGACCAGAATGAGACGCCCCGGGTGAAGGCATCCGTGCAAGAAGCTCAGGGCAGCCGCCAGCATCACAGGGATGAGAGAACCTGTCAAGAAGGGAAGACGCATGGCTTTGACATAGATATTCATGGGTTGATCTATCCTTTTCCCTGGGTCGCTGG
>DAOUZN010000084.1 GCA_030665585.1 Deltaproteobacteria bacterium
ATCGTACTTGGCCACTTCATGAACCACTCTCATGATAGACCGCATCCCATCAGAGCCGAGGATAAATTCCTGCATGATCGATTCGTGGAGGTGTTGGATATAGGAGGATTGCAGTCTCATGGGCTGGTAGCGTTTTCTTAACCGAACCCCCAGGCCTCAGTTTTGGCTGGCGGTGCCTCTCTTTAACCCAATGATATGATTGCTGTCAAACAGATTCCCCGCGAAAGTGGCAAGTTTCTGTTCGGCTTGGCAAAAAATTGCCGATTATACGTGCTCTGCACGCCCCGTGAGAGCACGTTTGCGACACATACCATTTAAAAAACAATAAGTTATCTGATGTGGAAAACGCCCTCCTTTCTTGGTACGACCCTTGCTGTATAGGCCAGAATTGGAGTGGACAATCATGGCTTCGGAAAAGCTGGTCAAGGACTTCATGTGTCCCTTGGACCGATGTTATCACGTCAAAGAGGACGACACAGTCCAAGAGGCCCTTCGGCTTATGGACAAGGCAAGAAAGGAGGTTGGACCCCTATGCCTGTTTGTCGTAGGAGAAGGGTCTTCTGAAAAGGAAATTATCAAGGGCTTCGTCACCCCCCGTGAACTTGTCTTCGGGTTGGCGACCCGCTTTCTCAAGGGGGCGGAAAAAAGCGGGCCCATATTCTGGGAGGGACAATTTGAGGCCGAGTGCCGCGATGGCATCAACAAGCGGGTTGGGGAAATCATGTCTCCCATCAGGGCCTATGTGAGGGACACCGAAATGCTCATGGAAGCCGTCTTTTTACTTAATAAGTATGAACAAGATTTTCTCCCCGCAATCAACAAGGCGGAGGTGGTGGTCGGCACCATTCACCTTGACGAGATCCTGAAAGAGATCTCCAGAATTGTGCTGAAATAGTGGGTCAACAGGTGATGATGGATTCGCCTGAAAAAGTCGTAAAGGAGGGGGATTCTGTATGAGCCATGAAATCGAACATGATGTGGGTGGTGGAGGCATCCTGGCCAACAAGCTGTTGTGGATCTGTGTTGGGTTGGGCATTTTCATCACGGTTGCCTTCATCTTGCCCACGCCGCAGAGTATTGTAGACACCGTGGAAAAGTACGGGTTTGCCAAAAAGATGATTGAATGGGAGGTGGCCCATGACACGCATGACGCTGCCAACAAGGCCATGATCGTGCTTGGGATCATCCCCATGGCGGTGATCTATTTTGCCACCGAGGCGCTGCCCATCGGGTTGACGGGGATTTTGATGCCGATGCTGGCCTATTTTCTTCACCTGCTTCCCCGAAAGATGATCGGTAAAACCTTTGCGGGTGATGCCCCGATGTTCCTATTGGGGGTCTTGGCCATGGGGGTGGCTGTTGTGGACGTGGGATTGCACAAACGGCTGGCCAGTTGGCTCCTGGGTTGGACTAAGGGGTTTATGGTTCCCATTTTTGTCTTGTGTATCAGCATGTCCGTGGTGGGTTCCTTTATCTCGGCCCATGCCATGTGTGCGTTCATGACCCCGGTGATGGCAGCGGTCTACTTTGGTGCTGTATCGGCCAGAAGTGGGGAGGGAAAGATCGAACACGATCCAGCCCTGGCGAAATTTTTGCTCTTTACGCTTTGTTATGCCTTGAATGTGGGCGGGATCGGCTCGCCTGCGGCCGGTGGCCGGAACGTCATCATGATGGGATTCTGGAGTGAATACGACGTGCCCATGGACTTTTTTACCTGGATGAAATACGGGCTTCCCATCGTACCGTTCCTGGGAATCATGGTTGCTGTGTACATGCTGGTTCTCTTTAGCGGAAAGATCAAGACCAAGGACCTCACCCCAGGGCTGGCAGCCATCAAAGAAGAAACCAAAAAGATGGGTAAAATGACCTACGCAGAGTACGTGACTTTCGGGATGCTTCTGCTGATCCTGTTCTTGTGGATCGTGGGCGGGGAGGAGCTCGGACTCGGCGGCCCATCCCTCCTGGCGCTTTTGATCCCGGTGGTGTTCAAGACCACGGACTGGAAAAAGATCCTGGGTGGCATCTCCTGGGATGCCTGGTTCATGTACTGCGGCGCCCTGACTCTGGGTGCGCTTCTCAAGGAAAGCGGTGCGGCCCTGTGGCTGGCCCAATCATTTTTGAAGATCCTCGGCGCGGTGGGCATGAACGAGGGCTTTGGCCTGTGGGTGGGCATGTCCGGTCTTTCCGGCTTGATGACCAACTTTATGTCTGACGCAGGGACAACGGCGCTCTTGGGGCCCATCGTCATTCCCATGGGGATTATGACCGGCGTTCAAGGCGAACCCTGGGCCGTAGGTCTGGCCGTGGCCTTTGCCACCTCCTTTGCCCATTTCCTGATCGTGGGGACGCCGAATAACGCCATTGTTTACGGCCTGGGTATCTATCCCGATACAGGCGAAAAGATGATCCACCCCATGGATTTTGTGAAATACGGCTTTATACTTTTTGTCCTTTGCATGGTCATGGTCTGGGTCGTCGGGTTTTTGGTCGTCTATAATGTCGTGGGCTTTCCCGCGGAAATCCTTGAAACGGCCCGAGGTGTGATGGAGGCCGGCACTCAATAAGCGAATGCAAGGGCGATGCAACAGGGTTTTGACATCCATTTTGATAGGACCCTTGACAGATAAAGGAGGACATCATGCCCCAGTGTAAGAAGTGCGGCAAGAAAGGCCTGTTCCTCAAGATTGAGGGCGATACCGGCCTGTGTCTTGCCTGTAATGAACGTTTTGCCCAGGAAGGCAAAATATTGACCCAGAAGATTATTGAGGCAAAAAACGAAGCCACTGCGAGCAAAGACGCTGAAAAGCTGGTCAGCCTTTGTAAGTCCATCGAGGGCTATGGAAACGAGTTGGTCGCACTGCATCAGGCCTATAACCTGCAGCCGAGTCAAGAGTTGTTGGACTTGATTGGGACCTACAAAAAGATGCGAGAACAGGCCGAAAAGTAGTCCGGACCGCAGCAACGTCCTCACATGTTTTGAAAACGTCCAGTGACTGAGGAGGTAATATGGATACGAAGAAGGTAAAGGATTTGATCATCCCCCTGACGGATTACCCCCATATGCCTTACTGGGGGACCCTCAGAGAGGCGATCGCCCAGCTGAACGTGGCCTTTGAAACCGGGCACCATACGGTCCTGGTTTTTGACGAGGCTTACAAGCTCATGGGTATGCTCTTGCAGAAGGATATCTTAAAGGGTCTTGAGCCCAAGTTTGCCCAGCATCACGAGGAGGGCGTGCCCATCATGTGGAACCAACTCCTTAAAAGCGGAGCGGAAAAACAGCTCGGCCGGCCTATCAAGGAGTTCATGTCTGCGGTGACGGCCACGCTGGATGTTGACGACAACATCTTAAAGGCTTCTCACATCATGGTGGACAAAAATGCCTATCTGCTGCCGGTCATGGAGGGAGATAAGCTCATCGGTGTGGTGCGTATGGGGGATCTGTTTCACCAGATAACGAATGCTGTATTGGCGTTATGACCCCCAATTTGGTGAGAGACTCCGGTTGGCCTTTCTCGATTTGATCTGAAGACAGGGGGTCGGCACCGAGTGCCGGCCTCCTGTATGTCAGATGGGGCACTATGCAGAAGCTTTTTTCAGCTCAGCCATCCTCGCTTCCAAATCCTTCAGGTAGTCCTTTACATCATCGGCCTCTCTCTCAAGTCCGGCAAGTTCTGTGTTAGCACCAACAGGCCTGGTCCACCCATAAGACCCCGTAGGCCGACGGTAGCCATAGCCTGGGCCCATGCCTCTGCCGAGCCGTCTGCCTCGACCGGAGCCGCGGCCGCTACCGCAGTAACCGAAACCCCCGCCTGTCATAGCCCCCTGTCCCAGCGGACCGGTTCCATCAAAACCTGGCATAAAAACACCTCCTCTCAATAGCTCCGTGGGATCAAACACCGCGACGACCAAGTCTACCCCGACGGCCTCGACCCCTCGGGCCACCTCGGCCCCACCTGCCGACACCAGCCAGGGTATAAGAGCCGCCATGGATTTTGATCATCTTTCCCACTACAAGCGCTTCGGCCACCATCTGTCTGGCTTCGGCCAGCACCCTGCCGAAGGTCTGTCGGGAGACATTCATTCGGGCTGCCGCGGTCTCCTGGTCCAGCTTTTCAAGATCGCTCAAACGGAGGGCCTCAAGACACTCTAAGGGAAGAACCACCTCCTGTAGGTCTCTTGCAGGGATCCCCACAGGCCTGAATACGTTTGCCATGGGTCCTCCCTGTACGAAACGACGTTTTCTAGGCCTTGGCATGAATCATTCCCCCTGATCGTTATGAGCGTGTGATCATAATATAGGATAGTAAACCATATTGTCAAGAGGTATTTTGATCTTAAGCTCAAAATAGAGCCGGGCTGAATGGACTATGAAAAGTGAAGGGGGTCTTCTGGGCCGAAACTAGGCTTTCTCTTTGGCGAGGAACACCTTCTGGCGGTAATACTTGAGCTCGTCTATGGATTCCTGGATGTCTATGGATGCGAGGTGGGCTCCCTGCTTCTTGAAGGGAGGCAGCGCAGGATACCATCTTTTGACCAGTTCCTTGATGGAGCTGACATCGATATTTCGATAGTGAAAAAACGCGTTGAGGGACGGCATGTACTTTGCCAGGAACCGGCGATCCTGCCATACGGAATTCCCACACAGTGGCGAGTGTTCTTTCCGGCAGTAAAGGCGCAGAAATTCCAGGGTCATCTGTTCGGCCTTCTTGCAATCATATGGAGAGGCTTGGACCCGTTCCAAAAGGCCGGAGGCCTGATGATGGGTCTCGGCCCACTGATCCATGGTCACGAGGATCTCTTTTGGATGGTGTATGGCGATGTTGGGGCCCTCAGCCACAAGCGTCAGATCACCATCCGTCACCACGGTGGCTATTTCAAGGATGACATGCTTTTCTGGATCGATGCCCGTCATTTCCAGGTCAATCCAAATCAGATGATTGCTCAAGACCGTGAATTCCTTGCCGCGGTGCCCTTTTAGTGGGTGGCCGTCAGGTTCAATCGGTTATAAAGCGTTTCAAAATCAAATGCCTTTTCCAGCAGCTTGATACCGTGGTCTATCTTTTGCCTGTCCTGTAAGCTAAATCGACCAACCATGGCCTCCACGTTTTTTGCCACGGTGTATGTATCATCTCGCACGACGACGACCGGCACACCCTTGGCCTCGGCCCTAGCCGTGATGATTTCATTAGGGTAAAGGTTCCCGGAGAGGATCAAACCTCTCACGCCGTTTTCAACAGCAACCAGTTGGATATCTGTTCGATCACCACCTACAATGACCGCCGAGGCAGGGCTCTTGAGCAGGTAAGTGATGAACTTGTCCACCTGCATGCCGCCTACCAGGAAGTTTTCTACCAGGGCATCGAGCTTGTTCTTGCCACAAACCACGTCACCACCCAGGTGGTCCACGAGATCCCTCACCGCGACAGACCCCAATAGCGTATCCACGGGCAAGGAGCCGAATAGCTCCATCTCTTTTCGGTGCAGGAAGGGCGAGGCGAAGTGCTTCAGCTCCTCCAAATCGACGGCTTCCACCTTATTGAAAAAGACACCCATCATAGGCGGGCCGATAATTTTCTTGAGCTCCAGGAGAAAGTCGATAGAAAAATTACCTTCATACCTCTCAACAAAAAGGGCATGGGCGTTCAACAACGTGATGACCTGGGAGCCCGACAGGCCAAAAGAGCTCCCCTCGCTGAAATTGTTGTCACAACTCATCACCACAATGTCCTTTTGCTCTGATATACCCTCAAAGGCCCTTTCAATCTTCACCTGTAACCCGGGAATATCTTCTTCGTAGTTCTGCATGATCAGGTCGCGGGTAATAACGACAGGGCATACCAATTCAATGGGGTCTGCTAACTCAAAGAGTCGGTGGATGAGCCAGGCGCCTTTGTCCGTGACCGTGTCATCCACCTTGACGGGGAAACGTCCCATAGGCTTGAAATAGCCGACGTTGAAGCCGTCTCGTCTCAGGCGGTCCATCACCCCCATGGCAATGAGATCCTTGCCCGTATACCTCCCGATCGATGTCACGTACAGAGCAACCATCATGGCCCCCTTTCCTCGACAATACTTACTATGATTTATTACCATAGCGAAATATTACCATATTTTCAAGGCCCCTCCCACGGGCTGCAATGGCCCCAAGGGCCAAGGGCTGAGCGAAATGAAACATGATTTCAGATTTCGCCTTGATTCCCAGGGGGCCGTCATATTATGTTTTGCCAAATCGTTGGCTACCTGTTACGAGGAGGAGGGGATGGCGACCATCCCAGAAGCATATCATGGCCGATCTGGCCGATAGCCCGGTGAGGACTCATATGTCACAAGCATCTTTGCTGAAAGGGATTCCTTCAGAAGACATCAGAAGGCTCGTCAGGATCGAGCTTCCTGACCCACATAGCATTCTTGGGGTCCACCCTTATGCTATGAAAGGCAAAAAGGGGATCGTGGTTCGCGCCTTCCACCCCGAGGCAATTCGAACAGAGTTGCTCATCAAAGGGAGAATGCCTGTTGTCATGAAAAAATGTCATCCAGGTGGTCTCTTTGCTGCCTTCATCTCTCATCGACGCCTCCCCTTCCCTTACAGGCTTCGGTTCACGTTTGCGGATGGAAAACACTGGGAAAGCGATGCCCCTTATCGATTTTTTCCCACCCTTGGGGATATAGACCTCTATCTAGCAGGACAAGGAAGCCATGAGCGCCTTTACGAGAAGCTTGGAGCCCACCTGCGGGAGATGGACGGTGTGGCGGGCGTCTCATTTGCCGTCTGGGCGCCCAGCGCAAAAAGGGTAAGCGTGGTTGGGAAGTTCAACGGTTGGGATGGCAGGCTTTTTCCCATGAGACGGATGGGTGCTTCCGGGATTTGGGAGCTGTTTGTGCCCGGCCTCGGGCCAGGCGCCCTCTACAAGTATGAAATCAAGACCGCTAGCGGGAATCTGAGGTTAAAGACCGACCCCTATGCCTTTGCCATGGAGGTCAGGCCTGGGACGGATTCCATCGTGTGGGACTTGGAAGCCTATGAATGGCATGATAGCCGGTGGATGGCGAGTCGCACTGGGGTCAATCTTCGCCAGCAACCCATGGCTATCTACGAAGTCCATCTGGGCTCCTGGATGCGCGTGTCCGACGAAGAAAACAGGTGGCTCACCTATCGAGAGTTAGCGCCCAGGCTGATTGAACACGTGAAGAAGTTCGGCTTTACCCATGTGGAGCTCTTACCTGTGGCCGAACACCCTTTTGACGGCTCCTGGGGTTATCAGGTGACGGGTTATTATGCCCCTACGAGTCGGTTTGGCAACCCTGATGATTTCAAGTACTTTGTTGACACCTGTCACCAGCACGGCATCGGTGTCATTGTGGATTGGGTCCCTGGCCACTTCCCGAAAGACGACTGGAGCCTCCGGCTCTTCGACGGCACGGCCCTCTACGAGCACCGTGATCCCCGCGAGGGAGAGCATGCCGAGTGGGGGACCTTGATCTTTAACTTCGGCCGACACGAAGTGCGTAATTTTCTCATTGCCAATGCCCTGTTCTGGTTGGATCAGTATCATATTGACGGCCTCAGGGTGGATGCCGTGGCCTCCATGCTCTATCTCGATTATGGGAAGAAAGACGGCGAGTGGATTCCCAATCGATACGGGGGAAATCACAACCTTGAGGCGATCGACTTTTTTCGAAAGCTCAACGAACTCGTTTACGGACTCTTTCCCGGTTGCTTCACCGTGGCCGAAGAGTCAACCGACTGGTCGGGGGTGACCTCACCGGCACACCTGGGGGGTCTTGGCTTTGGCTTTAAGTGGGATATGGGATGGATGCATGACACCTTGCTCTATTTTGACAAGGAGCCGGTTCATCGCAAATACCACCTCAACACCCTCACCTTTTCCATGATGTATGCCTACAGTGAGAATTTCATCCTTCCCTTTTCCCACGATGAGGTGGTCTACGGCAAGAGGTCCCTGCTCAATAAGATGCCGGGTGATGAATGGCAAAAATTTGCCAATCTAAGGCTGGTGCTGGGGTATATGTACACACATCCCGGCAAAAAGCTCCTCTTCATGGGCACGGAACTCGCCCCGCGGGATGAGTGGTATCACGCAAAGGGTCTTGATTGGCACCTGGAGTCAGATCCCATGCGTCGGCGTTTCCAGCGATTCATGGTGGACGTTGGCCGATTGTATCGTGAACATCCTGCCCTGTGGGAGCTTGATCCCCTTCCGGAAGGCTTTTCGTGGATCGATTGCAACGATTCGAATTCGAGTGTCGTCTCCTATATTCGCTTTGGAAAGAAAACCCATCTTGTCTGTATCCTCAACCTTACCCCCGTGCCCAGACACGGGTATCGTATCGGTGTGCCCGACAAGCACGGTTACTATGAACGCATCAACAGCGATTCGGCCTATTATGGCGGAAGCAACCTCGGCAATGCGAGTTATGTAGCGGTGCAAGACATTCCTTTTCATGGCTTCGCCCACTCGATCGCCCTGACGCTGCCCCCCCTGGCCTGTTTGATCCTGGAACCAGGAAAAGAAGGAATGTGATGTTTTCATTGACACATCACCCTAGGCGAACTAGACTGGCATTGTTCGGTCCAGTGGTTGCTTTCCCACGAATCGATGATCACGGGAAGGCGCCGGATCGAGTACGGAGAGCAGGATCCGTATTTTGGAACCCACTTCAATCCCGCCTTTTGCCTTAGCGATGCGATTCTTGTGGCCCCTTCCAAAGTGACGCCTGAAACGCTGTACGAAACAACAAGCAAGGAGGATAGACG
>DAOUZN010000161.1 GCA_030665585.1 Deltaproteobacteria bacterium
CGACTTCGTAAAAAGTCCAACTTCTGTGTTGCGCTGCATCCTTCGTCATTGCGACGTACGATCAGTACGCCTCATTCCTCAGGATTTGCGCGCCTTGAATTTGGAGCTTTTTACTTTGTCGTCTAATTCGGACTTTTTACGTGTCTGTCAAGTTTGGCATGTGTCAACGAGAACCCAGCTTCGATCCGGGGTATTACCCCCTGGCAAGGAGAACGCCCTCAATAAAGGGATCCAGGTTGCCGTCCAGGACATCATTGACATTTCCTATGTCAAGACCGATGCGATGATCTTTGACCCTCTGGTATGGATGGAGCGTATATGATCTGATCTGACTCCCCCATGCAATCCCTTCCTTTTTCTGGTAGTCTGCCCGCTTCTCCGCCGCCCTTTTCTCTTCCTCGTGTTCGTAGAGCCGCGATTTCAAGACCTTCAGCGCAATCGCCTTGTTCCGGTACTGGGAGGATTCCTGCTGACACTGCGCCACGATGCCGGTTGGTAAATGGGTTAGGCGAACTGCGGAACTGGTCTTGTTTACATGCTGACCGCCGGCTCCCTGGGCACGGAACGTCTCAACGCGCAGATCCTTTTCGGCTATTTCGATGACGAGCTCTTCACCGACTTCCGGATAGACGGATACGGAGGCAAAAGAGGTGTGCCGTCTCCTGTTGGTATCAAAGGGCGACAGCCGCACTAATCGATGGATGCCGATTTCGCCCTTCAGGTAGCCGTAAGCATAGGGACCGCTCGCAATGAAGGTGACACTCTTGATGCCGGCCTCTTCCCCGGGCTGGAAATCCACGACCGTGGTCGTGTATGTCTTTCGCTCGGCCCACCGGACATACATGCGGAAGAGCATCTCGGCCCAGTCTTGGGCCTCGGTTCCTCCTGCACCTGCGTTAATGGAAATGATGGCATTTTTGTCATCATTCTTGCCGCTGAGCATTCGAGCAACGGCCATCTGATCAACGGCTGCTTGCGCGGCATCCACAGCACCAGACACTTCTCGGATCGTGGGGGCATCATCCTCTTGTATCGCCAGGTCCAGAAGCACTGCGGCATCCTCAATCTCATCGTTGAGCTTTTGCCAGGCCTGAACGCTCTCAGAAAGGGCCGTTCTTTCTTTCAGGATGTCTTTTGTCTCCTCCGGAGCATCCCAAAAGCCCTTCTCAGATATGACCCCCTCAATCTCATCGAGGCGCTTCTTCTTTGCGGCTATGTCAAAGATAACCCCTGAGCTGTTCCATTCTATTCTGAAGAGATGCAATCTTACCCTTTAGTTCGAGTGACATGACAGTGCCTCCTTTGTGCGTTACTTATAAAATGCGTGTTCTTTGTTACAGGATATTAGCCGAACATATTTGAGTCTTTTATCAGCTTAAAGAAGCCAGAAGTCAGGAGCCAGAAGTCAGAATGAAACGACAACCTGCAAAGAATTTCCAAGATCTTATCGTATGGAAAAAGGCACATCAATTTGTTTTGTTAAACGATACCAGCAATCAGTTGAAAAAGGATCGATTCCGAAAAGCGCGGATACAAAGGACCAAGGTCATCAGGACACAGCCAATGGCAAAAAGATCTCCGTGAGATGTATAGAAAGTCTTTTGGTCCATCATGGGCATGGCGCGGGTTCGAACGGCCTGCCGGAACAACGGGGTTTCGTCAAGCAGCCTGCCCACTGGGTCGATGAACGCACTGATCCCCGTGTTAGCCGCTCTTGCCACCGCTCGGTGATTCTCGACCGCCCGAAACACCGCCATGGAAAGGTGCTGGTATGGGGCGCTTGAGGTACCGAACCAGGCATCGTTCGTGATGTTGACCAAGAGTTGGGCGCCGTTTTGGGCCATAGCCCGGGCAAGCCCTGGAAAGATGACCTCAAAACAGATCAAAACGCCCAGCTTGTCCGTGTTCAAGGACAGCACCTGACCCTTTTCGCCGGATTCAAAATTGCCTACGGCTTCCACAATCTTTCCCAGGAAGGGAAAGAACCTCTTCAGTGGCACGTATTCCCCGTAAGGTACCAGGTGTACCTTGTCATATTTTCCCAAGACGTCGCCGGACGGACCCAGTAAGAAAGCGCTGTTATAATAGTGAATCTCTGAGCCGTCTGTCTGAAAAGAGGGACTTCCCACCAAAAAGTAGACCCTGCAAGTACGCACCAATTCCAACACCCGAGCAGTTAACGCCTCGTCGTGCAAGAAGTAAAACGGCAGGGCCGTCTCCGGCCAAATCATCAGGTCCGGTCGGTCTCTTAACGCTTCAAGAGACAGGGCCCCGTAGCGCTTTAAGGTCTCACCTTGAAACGAGGCAACCCACTTCATAGACTGGTCAATGTTCCCTTGCACCAACGAAACCATTCGTTTGGGCGCGGCCTCGGCGGCCCTGTCAACGCATGCCATGCGCCACGTGCCATAACCAAGAAAAGCTGCCAGGACAAAGGCGATGGCCAACGTCGATTTCCACGCAAAGGCCCTTTTCCGACTCGCTGTATCGCACAGTTCAAAGAGCGCGGCATTGACGGCCACGATAATGGCCGACAATCCATACACACCCAACATATCCGAAATCTGAATGAGGTGCAACCGGTTATATTGCGAGCAGCCCAGGTTTTCCCATGGGAAACCTGAAAGGAGAAAAGCCCTGATATATTCCAGCCCTGCCCACAAAAAAGGAGCGCACCAGAAATAAAGAGGGGAGGTTGCGCGGCAGCGGCTCATCAGCATGGCGAAGACTGCGGGATACAGACTCAGGTAGACCACAAGCAAGGCGAGGATGACCCCACACACGATGATGGGCAGTTGGCCATAGGTGGCCATGACCCCGACCACCCAGTATAGAAGGCTGCTGTAGTGGACCAGGCCTGTGAGGAATCCCAGCTTGAAACCGGCCAGTGGAGATTCACCTTTGATCGCATAAAAAAACGGCACAAGAGCGATCCAGGCGAGCCATCCCCAATTCACCTTGGGAAAGGAGGCCGTCAGGAGGAGCCCGGAAATGGCTGCCAGCCCGGCATCAGCCAGTGAGACCCCACAAAGCTTTTTTCCCATGCGCGAAGTTGATGAACTCGTAAAAAGTCGATTTTACTCACTCCGTGAACATTTTGGGCGCCCTTAAGATGCTCAGCTAAAATGCTAAAACTCGGGCTAACGCCCTCAAACAGTTAGCATTTTTCAACGCTGAACATCTCAAGTGCTTCTCTCCCAAAATGCTCAATGTCGTTCGCAAAATACTTTTTACGAGTGTGTCACTATTATGAAAACAGAAGCCTTTCCTGAACATATCCGGCAATACCTAATCCCTAAGCCAAGCGGTCATGTGGTCTACCGGTGCATTGGATGCCGCAAGGAGTACGACATTAGTCGGCTCCTTTATACGTGTCCTGAATGCGGCAGTGTCCTGCTCC
>DAOUZN010000160.1 GCA_030665585.1 Deltaproteobacteria bacterium
GGTTACTGTGATCAAATGAACGCCAATGTGGCCACTGTGACGCTTCAACCAGAAAGACGAGAAAAAGTGGCCTCTTTGCTAAAAAGGCGAGGATTCATCAGTCAAACCAGTTGCGGCATATGCGGGAAGGAATTGATAAAGGACCTGTGTCAAACTCTGGACCCCGTGACGGATACAACCGAGATCACTTCGGGCCAAGCCTTGGCATGTATCAACCAACTTCCTCGGCATCAGCAATTGTATGAGCAAACGGGTAGCTCTCATGCAGCCATGCTCCTTGATTCGCAACTTAATCTGCTGGCAGTGGCTGAAGACGTGGGGCGTCACAACGCCCTGGACAAGGCCATCGGAAAGGTCTTCTTGGAGGGGGGGCTCCCCCATGCCCGTGTGGCGGTCTTGTCCTCTCGTATCAGTTACGAGTTGGTGCAAAAGGCAGCCCGCGCCCGTCTGGCCATATTGATCAGTATGTCTCGCCCCACAGCTTTCGCCGTCGAATTGGGACGAACACTGCGCATGACATTGGCCTGTGTCTGCAAGACAGGCGGGCTATTGGTTTTTTGCGGAGAAGAGCGTTTCAAGGGGGGATGCCATGCAAGGTCATCTTGACGACAGAAAAATCATGGAACGGATTTAATGGCGTCAAAGGCCCAACTGTCAGGCAATGACACAAGCTCGCAGACTGGACTCTGACCGGCTCCCTCCACGGAAGCCCTGTCCTTTCGAGCGGCGAGCTTCACTCCATTAAGCCACTTCGTTCAAAGAATTCAGCCCCTTTTGACTTAAGTCAAGGCCATGGCGAATGACCTCTTGTAATGTGCTTTTCAACACAACCAGACTGCCGGATTCTCGGATTGTTTCGAGCACAGCCTAACCATCAAGAGAGAACCCTATGAAATGCCCAGGACAAGATACCCGTTACTGGAAACCGGGAGCCATTTTTGAGGTGACGTGCCCCGAGTGCGGCAACGAAGTAGAATTCTTTAAGGATGACACGACACGGCTTTGCAAGAAGTGCGGTCATCGATTTCTGAACCCTGAAATGGATTTTGGTTGCGCATCTTACTGCCAGTATGCCGAGCAGTGCCTGGGAGACCTGCCTCCAGAACTCCTGGCTGACAGAGATGATCTCTTGAAAGACAGGGTGGCCCTTGAGATGAAGCGATACTTCGGGCAAGATTTTAGGCGAATCGGTCATGCTGCCAACGTCGCGAGATACGCCGAACAGATTGTCAAGGAAGAAAAGGGGAATCCGGCCGTAGTCCTGTGTGTTGCCTATCTCCACGATATCGGCATCCATGAAGCTGAGCGGAAATACAACAGCACAGCGGCCAGGTATCAGCACAAGGAAGGCCCTCCGATCGCCAGGGACATCTTGACAAGACTAGGGGCACGGGAAGAACTGACAGACGAGGTCTGCGATATTATCGGCCATCATCACCACCCACGAGATGAAGAGACCTTGAACTTCAAGATCCTTTATGATTCAGACCTGATTGTGAATCTTGAAGAACACCAAAAGGACAAAAAGACCAAGAGAAAAAAGCTGGTCAGAATCATTGAGCAGAATATGTTTACTGACACCGGCAAAAGGTTAGCCAGGAAGGCCTTGTTGGGAGAAGACAAATGAAGCTGACTAGAAAGATCATTGAGATAGACGATGAACTCTGCGACGGCTGCGGCCAGTGCGTGCCTGCGTGTGCCGAGGGGGCCATCCAGATCATTGACGGAAAGGCAAGGCTTGTTGCCGATAAGTACTGTGACGGGCTGGGGGCGTGCATGGGAGAATGCCCCACAGGGGCCCTTTCCATACTGGAACGGGAGGCAGAAGAATTTGACGAGGAGGCTGTTGGAGCCTACTTGAGTTCAAAGGCCCATGAGGAGGCCCCTGAAGAGACATCTCTGCCCTGCGGCTGTCCATCCGCTCAGGTCCAAACCTTGGCTCCACCTGCATCCAACCCGGTGGCAAAGGAGCCACACACGCAAAAACGGGCGGCTTCCGCACTCTCCCACTGGCCGGTGCAGATAGGACTCGTGCCCCCTAAAGCCCAGTTTTTGAAGGGCGCTCATCTGCTGGTCGCGGCCGACTGTGTGCCGGTTGCCTATCCCAACTTCCACCAGGATTTTCTCAAAGGCAAGGTCGTCATGGTGGGCTGCCCGAAATTTGATGATGTCCAGGCGTATCTCGAAAAGTTTATTGAGATATTCAAGACCGTTCACATAAGGGGCATCACCGTGCCCATTATGGAGGTGCCCTGCTGTTCAGGGCTTCCCATGATCCTGAAGAAGGCCATGAAAGAGGCGCGCAGGGAGATGCCCATGGAGATGGTGGTCATCAGTGCCAGGGGGGAGATTTTGAAAAAGGAAAGATGGGCGGCGTAAAAATCGCAGGAAGGAGGCCTGGAATTCGCTCCAGGCCTTTCGGGCTACATAGCAGACCAACATCAAAATACAGTCTTTTTTTGCCTAAAATACAGGATCCACCTCATTTATTTTCTTAGACCATTCTCGTACTGTTCAAACAAAACCATGGCAAGCCCATTGGCCCAGGTTTTTTTGGTCCGATAGAAGCATGAATCTGTGCTTGCAAGGGAGGAGAAAAAATGGAAAAGAATCAAGAAGAAAAAGTATGTGCCAACTGTGGGTACACGGCTTCCGGTAAGTTTGTCGGCGATATCTGTCCTCAATGCGGATTAACGTATTGGAAATGTTCTAAGTGCGGATTTCTGATCACGGCCGCAACCCCGCCACGTGTGTGCACGTCATGTGGGGAAACGTGTGATTTCCTGAACGTCACCTGCTACACGCCGGAATGCGGAGGACCGGGTCACATCGATCCCCGATTGTAAGAAAAATTACCACAGGCTGCGACCGTCTTGTCAACCGTCCCGGGACGTAGTGCCGGTACGGAACCGGAGGAAAACACTAAGGGCTTGCGCAAAAATAACTTCGCAGAATTGGCGCTCAGATTTGGGTCAGATTTGGCCGATCCGATTGAGTAAAACCACAGGAATAGCCGGCTATTTCGCGGATTTTGCGAATGAGGTATCGGTCAAAGATAGCCTGAAGCTGGGATGCCAAAATGTTAAGTTATTTCTGCGCAAGCCCTAAGATAAGGCTGGGCAAGAAGAGACAGGCTGTTTCCCAACCAATGAATTCTCTTGATCATCAAGGCGTTTTTTGCTAACAGCTTTTCCCGGACGGACAAAGCGTTTTGGACAAAGGGAAAAAAGCCTTGGACAAAACCGTCCGGAGACTCTCACCTATCCATCAGGAGGTGCATAATGAAGAAAACGTGGATCAACCTATTGGGGTGCTCGGTGGCCATGATCTGTTTCACGGCCCTGGCCCTTGCTGCTGAAGAAGCCTGCATTACCTGTCACAAGACGATTTCGCCAGGGCAGGTGGCTGACTGGGAGTCCAGCCAGCACAGCAAGGAAGAGGTCACCTGTTCGGTCTGCCATGGTGACGCGCACCAAGGGGCCAAAGACGCCAAGCTGGCTCAACTGCCGGACGAGCACGTGTGCGCCGAGTGCCACGAG
>DAOUZN010000036.1 GCA_030665585.1 Deltaproteobacteria bacterium
AAATGGACTGCGCGGGAACGCATTCAACAGCTTTTGGACCCAGACAGCTTTGAAGAGATGGACAAATTTGTCCTTCACCACTCCACGGATTTTGGCATGGACAAGAAGAGGTTTCCGGGCGACGGCGTTGTGACGGGATACGGTCGCATTAATGGGCGGTTGGTCTATGTCTTTGCCCAGGACTTTACCATATTGGGAGGCTCACTGAGTTTTGCAGTGAGTGAAAAGATCTGCAAGGTCATGGACCTTGCTCGAAAGAACGGTGCGCCGCTGATCGGCTTGAACGATTCAGGGGGCGCTCGCATCCAGGAGGGCATCTCGAGTCTGGCTGGATACGGGAACATATTCATGCGAAACGTCCTGTCGAGTGGCGTGGTCCCGCAGATTTCAGCCGTCATGGGGCCGTGTGCCGGCGGCGCAGTCTATTCCCCGGCCCTGACCGACTTTATTTTCATGGTAGAAAAGACCAGCTACATGTTTATTACAGGACCCCAGGTGATCAAAACGGTGACCCACGAGGAGGTCACCGCCGAGAAGCTGGGGGGCGCCCTGACTCACAACGCCACAAGCGGGGTCGCCCATTTTTCGGGAAAAGACGATCAGGCAGTCCTTGCCATGATTCGTGAGCTTTTCAGCTTCTTGCCTCAGAATTGCCAGGAGACGCCCCCTTGTATTGAGGCCACGGACGACCCGAACCGCATCGATGCGGGGCTGCGAGAGGTCGTGCCGGATAATCCCAGGCACCCTTATGACATGCGAAAGATCATTAACTCTGTCATTGATAACCATTATTTTTTTGAGGTCCAGGCCCGGTATGCCCCTAATATCATCATCGGCTTTGGCCGCTTGAATGGCATGACCGTGGGCGTGGTGGCGAACCAACCCTCTTTTTTTGCGGGGTGTCTGGACATCAATGCGTCCATCAAGGGCGCCCGCTTTGTCCGATTCTGCGATTGTTTCAATATCCCGCTGGTGACCTTTTGCGATGTGCCGGGATTTCTCCCGGGGACAGCTCAGGAATTCGGGGGAATCATCAAACACGGGGCCAAGCTTATCTATGCCTATTGTGAGGCCGTGGTTCCCAAGATTACGGTCATCACCCGCAAGGCTTATGGGGGGGCATACATCGTCATGTCGAGCAAACACCTGTGGGGAGATATTAATTTTGTCTATCCTTCAGCGGAGATTGCCGTGATGGGGCCGGAGGGGGCAGTGAACATCGTCTTTAAGAAAGAGATCAACGCGGCCGAGGACCCGGCAAAGAAGGAGGCCGAAATGATCGAAGACTACCGCAGAACCTTTGCCAGTCCGTATCGCGCTGCCGAAAGGGGTTTTATCGACGAGATTATCCTGCCGGAGCAAACACGTCCCAAATTGATCAAGGCCCTCGAATCCCTGAAAAACAAGCGTGACCGAATGCCTGCCAAGAAACACGACAATTTGCCTTTGTAAGTCGAAAACATTGAAGCTGAAAGCTCAAGGCTCAAAGCTGAAAGCAAGAGAAAAAACTGCGCTTTGAGCTTGCGCCTTTCAGCCGGGAGCGTTTCTATGTATGATGCCAAGAGACTAAAGGAGATTGAGGAGGCGTCGGCTGCATGGGCCAAAAAGACGGCCGAGTTGCTTGAGAGGCGTCCTGAGCGCGACAAGACCTTTCAAACCCTTTCTGAAATTCCCGTAGGACGTTGCTACACACCCCTTTCTCAAGCCGGATTAGATTACCTGGAGGATCTCGGATTTCCGGGAAGTCATCCTTATACTCGAGGGGTTCAGCCCACCATGTACCGCGGGCGATTCTGGACCATGCGGCAGTATGCCGGATTCGCCAGCGCGGAGGAATCCAACAAACGCTACAAATACCTTCTGAAACAGGGGCAAACGGGACTCAGTGTCGCCTTTGATCTGCCTACGCAGATTGGATATGATTCGGATCACCCCTTGGCCCAAGGTGAAGTGGGTAAGGTGGGCGTGGCCATTGATTCTTTGATGGACATGGAGGCCTTGTTCGATGGCATCCCTCTAAACCGCGTCAGCACTTCTATGACCATCAATGCACCGGCGGCCGTTCTACTCGCCATGTATGTGGAGACGGCGGCCAAACAAGGGGCCTCACCCGAAACATTGAAGGGCACCATCCAGAATGATATCCTAAAAGAGTATGCTGCTCGAGGGACTTACATCTTTCCGCCGGCACCTTCCATGCGGATTATCACGGATATCTTTGCCTTCTGCTCCCAGTATATTCCCAGATGGAACACGATTAGCATCAGCGGATACCATATCAGGGAGGCAGGATCCACAGCGGTGCAAGAGGTGGCCTTTACCCTGGCCAATGGGATTGCCTATGTGGAGGCCGCCCTCCGGGCGGGCCTTAAGGTGGATGACTTTGCACCGCGCCTTTCTTTCTTCTTTAATGCACACATGGATTTTTTTGAAGAGATTGCCAAGTTCAGGGCGGCGCGGCGATTGTGGGCGCGGATCATGAAAGAACGATTCGGCGCAAAGTTACCCAAGTCATTGATGCTTCGCTTTCATACCCAGACGGCCGGGTGTACGCTTACGGCCCAGCAGCCCCAGAATAATGTGATGAGGGTCACCCTCCAAGCCCTTTCTGCTGTGTTGGGTGGCACGCAATCCCTCCACACGAACTCCATGGATGAGGCCTTTTCGCTGCCTTCTGAGGACGCTGTGCAAATAGCGCTCAGAACGCAGCAAATTATTGCCTTTGAGTCTGGAGTGCCCAATACCGTAGATCCCTTGGGAGGGTCGTTTTATGTGGAATGCCTGACTGATGAGATTGTGCAGCGCGCCCAGACGTACCTTGACCAGATCGACGAACAGGGCGGGGCCGTGGCAGCTATTGAACAAGGGTTCATCCAGAAGGAGATCCAGGAAAGTGCCTACGCCTATCAACGGGCTGTAGAGTCAGGCCGGCAGGTGGTCGTGGGCCTGAATAAGTTTAAGCAGGATGAGGCGCCTCTGAGAAATTTTCTCCGGGTGGAACCCGCGGTCAAGGAGTCTCAGGAGGCCAAGCTGGAGCAATTGAAGGCCCGGCGGGACAACACGGCAGTCAGAGGGGCCCTTGAAAAGCTCAAGGGCTGTGCGCAAGGGACGGATAACCTGATGCCGCCCATCATGGAAGCCGTCAAGTGTTATGCGACCCTGGGAGAGATCTGTGATACCCTCAGGGCGGTGTTTGGAGAGTACACGGCTGTATCCACGCTGTGAGACTTTTGCACAACCTCTTCTCGCTCATTCGTTCAAGGTGGTTATGCAAAAATCTCACTGGAGAGGGAGGGCTGACGACGAATGACAAAGAAGAACATACGCGTGTTGGCAGCAAAACCAGGCCTCGATGGTCATGATCGAGGCATCAAGGTAATCTGCTACGCCTTACGTGATGCCGGCATGGAAGTCATATATACGGGCCTGCGCCAGACGCCGGAACAGATTGTGCAGGCAGCCATTGAAGAGGATGTGGATGTTATCGCCATGAGCGTGCTGTCAGGCGCCCACGACTACCTGTTTCCCAGGGTGATGAAACTCTTGAGCCAGGCTGGGGCACACGATGTTCTGGTCATCGGTGGTGGCATCATTCCAGAAGAAGATATCCCTCGTTTGAAGGAAGCCGGCATGAAGGCGATATTCGGCCCCGGAACCCCTACCAGCGAGACGGTTCGTTTCATCCAAGAAAACGTCCGCAGATAGAGCATGTGTTGTGTCCCCCCACCTTCTCATGGCGCACAGCATGGTTGACTGCCTGGAAGCAAAGTGTGGCCCAGTGATGAAGCTTTTTGAGTCTTCCCATTTGCCAATGGCGGTTTGCATCAGTGTGTTGTTTGTCCTGTCAGGCTGTGCGGGGCCGGGAAAAGCGCCGACCCCTCCCCCCGGCTATCCTTCTCCATACCGGATCAATGGGAAATGGTATCAGCCCACGAAGAGCGCCCGGGATTTTCGCGAGCGAGGGGTTGCCTCCTGGTACGGAAGGCCATTTCACGGGCAAAAAACATCTAGCGGGCAAACCTATAATATGCATGCCGTGACAGGGGCCCACAAGACCTTGCCCATGGGGACCTACGTGAGCGTTTGTAACTTGAGAAATGGAAAAAAGGTGGTTGTCAGGATAAACGACCGAGGGCCTTTTGTCCGAGGCAGAATTATTGACCTGTCATATGGCGCTGCCAAACAAATCGGATTGGTCGGCCCGGGGACTGCGCCCGTGGAGATCGTCGCATTAGGCGTGCCGAGGGAGACTACGGTCCAGGGCGGGATTCAGCGCACGTTGGTGCCTGGTGATTACGACATCGGGGATTTCAGTATCCAGGTGGGCGCCTTCAGGGATAAGGAGAACGCCTTCAGGCTCAAGAACGCGTTGGCACGCACCCACAAAGATGCCCACATTATGGTACAGGAAACCAGTGACGGCACCTTATACAAGGTTCGCGTAGCAAGGTGTAAAACCCTGGAGCAGGCTAGGCGGTACGAAAAGATGCTGGAAGGGGACGGGTACCCAGACGCTATGGTCGTGGCTCGTTAAGGAGAGTTGATCTTTTTTCTCAAGATGCCAGAGGTCTTAAATACGACGACCCTGCGGGCGCGTAGCTGTAAGTCTTCCCGTGTCTGTGGATTGCGGCCGCGCCTGGCTCTCTTTTCTTTAACCACAAACTTACCAAAACCGCTTATGAGAAGGTCTTCACCACTGGCTAAGGTACGCTTCATGATTTCCAAGAGTTGCTCGACGACCTCCCTGGCATGATTTTTCTTCAAACCCAGCTTTAGGTAAACCTCATTGATGATGTTATCTTTGGTCAGGGCCATCAGCTCTTCTCCTTTCACGCCGCATTTCATTCAATTCCACGTGAGATGAATGCTTCAAACGTAAATATGCAACAAATTCAAAAGGGTGTCAAGCATTTATTAGTAAGAAGGCAAAAAAATTGAAGGTTATCTTTCTGGACAGAGATGGCGTCATCAACAAGAATCGCCCCGATTATGTCAAGCGTTGGTCTGAATTCGAATTCCTTCCGAAGAGTCTTGAAGCCCTGCAGCTGTTGGCCTCTCATGGGTATCATGTCATCGTGATCACAAATCAATCCGTGATCAATCGAAAGATGACCACAAAGGAAGCACTTCAAAAGATCCATAAGAACATGGCCGAGGCTGTGCGCTCCCATGGCGGTGCTATAGAGGCCGTCTATGATTGCCCTCATGCCCCTGAAGACGGCTGCAGTTGCCGCAAACCAGAACCTGGACTGATTTATCAGGCTCAAGCCGACTATGGGCTGCAGCTGTCTGAGACCTGTATGGTGGGGGATAGCTTAAAGGATATTCAGTGCGCCCGGAGGGCGGGTTGTGGAAAGGTCATTCTGGTTCGCACAGGCCACGGCCAGGAGGCCCAAGTTCTGTGCCAAGAAGGTGACATGGCCCCGGATCATGTGGCCGACGACCTCATGGCTGCGGTCCGGTGGCTTCTTGGCGAACGCTCAGAGTCCCAAGCTGAACCGAAAAAGCGAGCGCATTCCCCGTAGCTTGCTGCGGGGTTAGCCAGCGTATCTAAAAAAGTCAGCGTTCCTTACGGTCGAAGATTCCCTGTAGCTTGCTACAGGGAGCTTCAAAGTTAAAGGCTCTCGTCTTCTGACGAATATGACAAACGGTTGATCAGGGCTGCAATATAACCTGCTCCGAACCCATTGTCTATGTTCACCACACTCACGTTGGAGGCGCAGCTGTTGAGCATGGCCAGCAGGGCCGTGACCCCACCAAAACTTGCCCCGTAACCAACGCTCGTAGGAACAGCAATCACTGGTTTATCTACCAGGCCGCCGACGACACTGGGAAGGGCACCTTCCATGCCGGCCACCACGACAAAGACCGACGCCTCGTCCCAAATCTCATCATGATCGAAGAGACGATGGATGCCGGACACCCCCACATCGTAAAGGGTTTTCACCCGGTGGCCCATGGTTGTTGCCGTTACCACGGCCTCCTCGGCCACACCAATATCCGATGTGCCTGCCGCAATCACCAAAATCAGTCCTTTGCCGGCGGGCTTTATGGGGCGGGACGTATGGACTAGGACCCGGGCCTCACGGTGATAGGTGACATGAGGATATTGGGCCGTGATGACCCCGGCCTTTTCTGGAGATAGGCGAGTGACCATGACCGTGTCTCCCTGCTCCACCATGGCCTTCATGATCCCCAGGATATGCTCCGGCGATTTACTTTGTCCAAAAATTACCTCTGGAAAGCCCTTTCTCAAAGGGCGGTGGTGGTCCACGTGCGCGTACTTGAGGTCTTCAAAGGGGAGGCGCTTTAACCTGCTCACAGCCTCATCGACCGTTGCGCGACCGGAAGCGACGGATTCCAAAAGTTGTTTTAAGGTACGGGCATCCATGACGATCCTTGATTTTCGTTTCTTCTCCCGATTAGCTGATGCAAAGGGTTCGAGGGTTCAAGGATTCAAGGGGTCGAGTGCTTTTCTTTCTAACGATTTCATACCTCCTTAATTTGCGATCTCAGGCCGTATCTTTCTTCATTAGGGAATCTTCTTGTTATTTTGCAAATTTCCAAACATAGCTGATAGGGCCTTTGCCAAGCCTCTAATTGTTTATAACCCTTAGCATTTTACTTGAACCCTTGGATCCTCGAATCCTTGAACCCTTATGATCCTACCAACTCTTTTGGAGATGATCCTTGATTTTTTAACATTGGGCCCTGGTGTAGTCAATCATAATCAAACTCCTGGACAAAGGGTCCCTGGCAAGCCACGAAAGGCCGGTCATGTAACGAGACATCCTGCTTGATTTACTAGGCAGATGTGGTATTTAGAACTCAAATATCCAAGGGTCGGCGGAAGTAACTGATATAGTCTTTAAGAGAATGTTTTCGGGGAAAGGTATAAGCTTAAAGGATAAGCCGTGTGGCATAGGGCTGGATGCCGTATGCTATGAGCCATACTGCAATCCAAGATGCTGTTTCAAGGCCTGTAGATAGATAAGGGACCTTTGTATGGAAGGTGTAGATCGTATAAACGCACCAGAGTTTGAACGAGGCCGCTGCCTCCTTGGGAGACTCCCCCACGGCAAGGACTTGGTGGCAGGCGTCGAAGAGTTCTGTGTGGACCACTGCCTTGAAGCCGCCGTGTTTTCCATTATCGGAGCGGTCACATCAGCCACCCTGGGGGCCTACGACCAGAAGCAGCAGGTGTATGTCACGCTGCAAAAGCGTGAGCCCCTCGAAATCGTTCATTGCACCGGCAATGTCTCCTTGAAAAATGGCAAGCCCACCGTCCATGCCCATGGCGTATTTGCCGACATCCATTGTCAGACCATCGGGGGACACGTGTTCTCAGAAACCGTGGTTTTTGCAGGGGAGATTTACATGCAAGAGCTCTTAGGCACTTCTATGGCAAGGACATACGACGAACAAACAGGACTCTTTCTCTGGAAGGCGTGAGCACTGTGGGTATTGTGATGGCCAGAGCATGACATTCGTTTCCTTTTTCAGTGAATCTTTATCCACGCGTGATGGTTGAAAGCTCGAAATGAGGAGGAAAAAGGGAGATGGATCTCAAGATAGAAAGGGTTAAGAGCCCGAAGAAACTTGCAGACGATTCAAATTTGGGCTTTGGGCAGATTTTTACCGATCACATGTTCAACATGGATTACACGCCGGAGTCCGGATGGCATAACCCACGCATTGAACCTTACGGTCCCATTGTTATGGATCCAGCCACCATGGTCCTTCATTACGGTCAGGCCATTTTTGAAGGGCTGAAGGCCTACCGAACCCGTAGCGGCAAGATCCAGCTATTTCGACCAGAACGGAACATGGCCAGATTCAATCGATCGGCTCAGCTTGTCTGTATCCCTGAAGTCGACGAGGCCTTTGCCCTAGATGCCTTAAAAAGGCTGATCGCCATTGAGCAGGACTGGGTTCCAAGGGCTCCGGAGACCTCGCTGTATATTCGTCCCACCATCGTGGCCATGGACCCCTATCTCGGTGTACGGCCTTCCCACACCTATCGTTTCTTTATTATTGTATCTCCAGTAGGGGCCTATTATCCTGAGGGATTCAATCCCGTGAAAATATGGGTGACGGACAAGTATGTTCGAGCCGTGCGAGGCGGATTGGGCGAGGCCAAGACCCCTGCCAATTATGCCGCCAGCCTTTATGGTGCCGAGGTGGCCAAGAAAGCGGGTTACACCCAGGTGTTGTGGCTGGACGCCCTTGAGCACCGGTCTATTGAAGAAGTGGGTACCATGAATATTTTCTTCGTGATCCGTGGAGAGCTGGTGACGCCGCCCCTTGGAGGGAGCATCCTGCCTGGCATTACACGGGACTCCGTGCTTGCTCTTGCTCGGCACTGGGACAGTCCGGTGGCTGAGCGACCCATTACCATAGAGGAGATCATGGCAACCCACGAGAACGGCTCCCTTGAAGAGATATTTGGTTCTGGAACCGCCGCTGTCATTTCTCCAGTCAGCCATCTTGCTTGGCGAGATGAGGTGTTGACCGTGGGAGATGGCGGGGTGGGGCCCATGGCTCACAAGTTCTATAAGGCTATTACGGATATTCAGTATGGCCGGGCTGAAGATCCTTTTGGATGGGTGGTTGCCGTCGAGGTAGAGA
Organism: Deltaproteobacteria bacterium; assembly: GCA_030665585.1. Classification (GTDB taxonomy): domain Bacteria; phylum Desulfobacterota; class Desulfobacteria; order Desulfobacterales. Next base: position 8,629 of record DAOUZN010000036.1, read on the forward strand.
AGTGATCATCAAACAGATCAAAGTGGGCTTCATGGAGGTCTTTTGCTATATCCTGGGCTGTGAAACGACCCAAAAAGGGGTATTGATCGATCCGGCGGGAGACGAAAAACGCATCATAGACACGGCCGCCGGCCTGGGGCTGACCATTGAATCGGTGGTGAATACGCACGGTCATCCTGATCATACCTGCGGCAACGCAAAGATCAAAGACCTCACAGGCGCCAAAATATATATGCACACCCAGGACGACAGCTCCTTCAATACCCCTGAAGGACAATCCATGGGAAGGCAGATGGGGTTCGCACCATCCCCCGCAGCGGATGTTCTTGTGGAAGACGGGGACACCATCTGCTTTGGCGAAAAAGCGCTCACCGTCCTTCACACCCCGGGCCATACGCCTGGCGGAATCTGCTTGTACGAGGGGGACAACCTTTTTACCGGAGACACACTTTTTGTAGGTGCGGTGGGCAGAACGGACTTTCCGGGCGGTTCGTTGGAGGTATTGCTCCATTCTATCAAAGAGACGATACTATGCCTTCCAGATGATACCATTATCTGGCCGGGCCATGACTATGGAGGGCGTCCTTCTTCCACCGTTGCCTATGAGAAGCAACACAACCCCTATATTACTGACTTTCAATTGGCATAGCAGTGCCCATCCATGAAACATTATCCAATCAATGGGCACAGGCGTCAGTTTCCAATTCAGAAATGGGCATTTTTTGCTCTGAGCAAGGCCGCACAAGGGGTTGCGGCGAGGCGTACATGATGTACGTCGCAGGCGAAAACCCGCGGAGAACGCCGCTCAGAGGAAAAAAGGCCATTTATGGATGGAAACTAGTTAGGCACGCCTTTGGACACCCATCACCACGATATGATGACCGACTTTGAGCCCGACAATTTTTTGAGAAGTCTTTTTGATACATCAAAGGCCATTCTGTTTTCTCCCAAGAAATTTTTTGAGCAAATGAAAACCAGTGGGGGGTTGCAAAATCCTTTTATCTTTTTGGCCTGCTGTGTGCTCATCCATGCATTGATTGTGGGCCTGTTGCGAAAGAATCAGACCCTGCTGGTTGCCAATCTGGCGTGGGGTATCATCATGCCCTTGGTGACAGCCGGGATCCTCCTTTTTATCATCACAAGGCTTTTCAAAGGATCAGGGACTTATGAGATGGCCTTCAGGGTAAACGCCTATTCGGCGGCAGTAGCCTTGTTGTCCTGGATTCCTTTGGTGGGCGTCCTCCTTGAGTTTTATCGGATTTATCTGATTGTCCTGGGCCTTGGCAGCACCTTTACGGTCAAGACCCCACGGGCCTTTCTGGCCGTTGTAATGACGCTCGTTATCTATATGTTTTTGGGTGGCACCATCGCTCACATGACAGGAGGCCAATGGCCAATGGCGGTCCCGTAAGACACGGAGTCTGTCGTGGTGAAACAACACGCCCCGCTTGAAGAGGACATAGACGGACTGTTTCAGCCCTTTGCCCAGAAGATGGAGCGCCATGGCCTTGCCTCCATCGTCATCGATACGTTTAGGCATTACTTCGGACGGTTGGTACGGGGTGAGACGGGGCTGATTTCAAGGGCGGACATTGCTCCAGTAGCCGAAGATGAGATCGCTGATGTCGCAAGGCTCACCGGATTCAGAGAAGCAGGACGAGCGGCCGGGGAAAGATCGGTCGTCATTAAACTAAACGGTGGGCTGGGCACAAGCATGGGTCTATCCCAGGCCAAGTCGCTCCTTGAGGCCAAGGCTGGTCTGAGCTTTCTGGACATTATTGTCAGACAGGCTCTTATCTACCGGCGCAAGCATGGGGTCAGGCTTCCTGTTGTTTTCATGAACAGTTTCAGCACCGAATCCGACACCCTTGAAGCCCTGAGCCCCTATGGTGATCTTGGGGTGGCGGGCATCCCTTTGAGTTTCTTGCAACACAAATTTCCAAAAGTCTCTCAAGATGGGCTGACCCAGGCCTCGTGGGCCGCGGATCCCGGCTTGGAGTGGAATCCACCCGGTCACGGCGATATCTACACGGCGCTGGTGACGTCAGGGATGCTCGAAAAACTGCTGACTGGGGGCATGCGTTACGCATTTATTTCCAACTCAGACAACCTGGGTGCGGTCATGGATGAGACCATCTTGGGCTATTTTGCGGAGCATGACTTTCCATTCATGATGGAGGTGGCAGATCGAACGGAGGCAGATAGAAAGGGTGGGCACCTGGCCCGCTTGAAAAATGGTGGGCTCACGCTGAGGGAAATAGCCCAGTGCCCTGAAGAGGAGTTAGAAGAATTTCGGGATATCACGGCGTACAAGTATTTCAATACGAATACCATCTGGGTGAACCTGGAGGCCCTGAAGGCATTGCTTGAGATGCATCAGAATGTGATTCCCCTTCCTATGATCAGAAATCCCAAGACGGTTGATCCCAGGGATGAATCCTCTCCCCCGGTCTATCAACTGGAAACGGCCATGGGATCGGCCATCTCCGTTTTTGAAGGAGCGACCGCGATTCGCGTGCCGAGAAACCGGTTTGCTCCCGTCAAGACATGCCAGGACCTTCTTGCCCTCTGGTCGGACTGCTACGTGCTGACAGATGCTATGTGCGTGGTTCAAAATCCAAAAAGACGGTTAGGCACCCTGGGGTGTCGGCTCGACAGCAGGTATTACAAGAACATTGATCAGCTTAAGGCGCGTTTTGCCCGTGGTGTGCCGTCTTTGCTTGCGTGTATTTCCCTTGACGTTCAAGGGGACGTCTTCTTTGGCAGGGGGATTGAGATCAAAGGCGAGGTCGTAATCGCTAATCACCGGGATCGTCCGGTCACCCTTGCAGACGGAAGTGTCATACAAGAAGATATGATTTTTGACTAGCGCGTAACAATTCAGCAAACGCCCAGTTCTTTCTTACCGCTCTCTAATACACTCACACAGTTACACGAATCAAAATCTGAACGCCCTTGAAGCTTGTTAGAGCCGATTTTTTTCGTAAGGCTAGAATGATACACCAGCACTTATTTCATCTTCACACCGGGAAATCAAGCTGCCCGGGCCTCAGCGAGTTCCCGGTAATATTGTTCGTTGTCTGAGAAAAGCAGCCCGTCATCAAAGGTGATCAATCCCGCATGATAGAGCCTTGCGAGAGAGGCATCGATAGAGGTAAAGTCTTCTGAACCGGCCTGCATCTGTGATCGAATCTGATGGGTTTTTTCCTCTCTGATCAGGTTTTTTATCCTGTAACTATTGATCAGCTTCTCATAGGCAAGCACCCTGCCCCGACCTGCCTTGAGAGGAACCAGCCTCTGTGCAAAGGAAAGCAGCAGGCAATCTGCAATCCTCATCCGGATCAGGTTCTGTTGATGCGGCGGGAACATATTGATCCCCATTTCAATGATGGAAGTGGCATTGTTCCCATGAACGGTGCTTAGAACCAGATGTCCGGTATCTGCTGCACGTAAAGCTATTTCGAAGCTCTCCTTGTCTCTCAATTCTCCAACCACAATCACATCCGGCGCCTGTCTGAACACGCGTCTGAGTCCCTCGTAAAAGGATTTCGTGTCCCGATGGACCTCCCTTTGGTTAACATTGCTCTTCTTGTGCTTATGGAGGTATTCAATCGGGTCTTCCAGCGTGACAATGTTACATTTTCTGCGGGTGTTGATGATATCAACCATGGCAGAAAGCGTCATGGTTTTGCCATGTCCTGCTGGACCCGCTACCAAGATTAGCCCTTGGGGTTTCAAGGCAAAGTCTTTTATCCACGCCGGCAGATGGAGTTCTTTTAACGAAGGGAGGCGTTCCGGAAAGTGCCGAAGGGCGATAGAAACAGAATGCCGTTGTCTATAGGCGTTCACCCTGAAGCGTCCAATCTCAGGATATGTGACGCCAAAATCGTGGTCACCGTCCTGCCCAAAGCGTTCCCAGTCTTGATCAGACATGAGGTCCCTAGCGTACCGTTCACAATCAAAAGGCGTCAGGGCGTCCATGGATAGCCGTTTCACCTGATTACTCATCTTGATAGAAGGAGGGACGCCTGCAGTCAGCAGCATGCCGGTGGCACCTGACTTCGCCAGATACCTCAGTAATGAAAGCAACTGAGGCGCTCTTCTTGTCTTTGCCTTGTCCGCTTCCTTGGCAATCGTGTCACCCGCAAGACCGCCCTTAGACGCTGACATCAGGCTCCTTGTCGCTGCGGCCATCTGAAAAGCAGGCACAACGACCGGCTGAACCTTTCTTCCCAGTGTGAATTCGACCTCCCTGACGGTCATCATGTCTTGAGGATTTACCATGGCAAGGGTCAAGGAATTTTCATCAGTGGAAACGGGGAGGATCTTCATGGTCTTGATCTTATCCAGGGGGAGTAGCTTGAGGACTTCTTGATCGATATCCAGGTTGAAGAGATTCGCCGCGGGGACACCGAGCTGTTTGCTAAGAAAGTTGAGCAGGTCGTCGGTTGAGACAAAACCCATGTCAATCAGGATGGAACCTATCTGTCCACCCAGTTGACCCTGTCTTTTCAGGGCCTCTTGGAGCTGGCTCCTGTTGATCAAGCCATATTCGACCAGAAGCTCACCCAGGTGTTGCTTGTGTGTAACCTTGCTTTGCTTTATGCCGGACGGCTTGTCCATGTCCACTTCCTACGAAAGAGCTTCATCATGGCTTCAAAAACAGCAGTCTTACGCGCAGTAACGCACCCACCCTGCCCGCGTGCCAGCGCTATGGCACCCAGGGTCCTAAGGCATCACATCATTGTAGCAGGGATCATGCCAAGGGTCTGAGCTGCAAAAATAGGCAATGATCGAAGTAGGTTATAGTGCGTCGTAACAGGAGACCAGACATTCCGACAGGATCCCTTTCCGTTGCAACGGGCTCGCTTGTCAAAGATTTGACAAAAGTGACGAGGAGATTTCTAAAGGCCTGCTATCTCTTCTTCCTGACCTTTATCGCCCTGGCGTGGGCCGACAGCCCCTCAATCTCCGCCAGTCGGATAATGTCGGGCGTATCTCTTTGAAGCGCCTTTTCAGTGTAATAGAGAACGCTTGTCTTTTTAGAGAAGTGATCGACAGACAGGGCGGAGGCAAACCGAGCGGTTCCTGCCGTGGGAAGCACATGGTTGGGGCCTGCTATGTAGTCGCCAACCGGCTCCGGCGTATGGGGTCCAAGAAAGACTGCGCCTGCATTTTCAATACAGCCGAGGTATTGGAAGGGGTCTTCGACATGAATCTCCAGGTGTTCGGGGGCGACTTGATTGGCCAGATCGAAGGCCATGCCAAGATCGGACACCACCATCACAGCCCCATACGCCTTCAATGATGCCTCGGCAAGGGCCCTGCGGGGAAGGTCTTTAAGTTGGTTCATCACGGCCTCGGCCACTGCCTTGGCCAGCTTGTGGGAAGGTGTGAGGAGGATGGCTGAGGCAAAAGCGTCATGCTCAGCTTGAGACAATAGATCGGCAGCAATATAGGGGGCGTTTGCCTGGTCATCGGCTATGACCAGGACCTCACTGGGACCTGCAATCATGTCGATCCCCACGGTGCCGGATACGAGATTCTTGGCAAGGGTGACATAGATGTTGCCGGGTCCAACAATGACGTCTACTCTGGGAACCGTCTCCGTGCCATAGGCGAGGGCGGCAATTCCCCAGGCACTTCCCGCCTTGAAGATCGTGTCTACGCCGACCCTCTGGGCCGCTGCCAGGAGATAGGGGTTGACCTGGCCGGTTTTGGTCGGAGGGGTGGTGATGCAAAGATGCTTGACCCCTGCGATCCTGGCAGGGATGCATCCCATGAGGACGGAGGAGACCAGAGGTGTCTCTCCCCGTCTGCCTCCAGGCACATACACCCCCGCGGCATTGACCGGCCGAACAAGCTGGCCCAGTATGATTCCCTCGGCGTCGGCCGTAAACCAGGACTGTTCAACCTGATGTCGGTGAAAGGCCTCGATTTGTGTGGCAGCCTTATTCAGGCTTCTGAGAAACCCTTTATCTACAAGCCGACGGGCAGACTTTATTTCAGCCTTCGTCACTTTCAGAGAGTCTGCGGTCAGCTTGGGCGCATCGAACCGGTTAATATAACCGACCAAGGCCTTGTCTTTGTTCTTTCGAACATCTGCCAGGATTCTCTTGACAACTTGCAGATCCTTGGCCCTAAAAGCAAGATGTCGGCCGATGATCGCATCCAGCCTTTTTTGGGCCGCCGCTGAGGGAAACTTGAATACTTTCATGCTCGTTCCTTTTCGCTTCTATCTGAGCTGATTGAACCGCAAAAGCGAGCGCATTCCCCGTAGCTTGTCGGAACGAAGTGTAGATCCCGTTCCAGCGGGGCTGCGGGGTTAGCGAGCGTATCCAAAAAAAGTGAAGCCTCTCCCGCCCTGAAGGGCGGGGCTTCCCGGTAAGGAAGAAAAACAGTTTTTTTATAGCTCCCCTCGACCCCGTCCTAAAGGACGGGGCTTGCGGGGAGCAAGCCGGTCAGCGTTCCTTACGGTCGAATCCCG
>DAOUZN010000023.1 GCA_030665585.1 Deltaproteobacteria bacterium
TTCACGCAGGCCACCCCTTGGAGGCAACACGCTGTGTGTGACGGTCCAGGATCAGGCATTCGGTGCCAGGCATGCCTTCAATGAAATCCCTTCCTGCTTTGGGCTCCAGCACAAAAACTGCCGTCGCGAGGGCATCGGCGTCCATGACATTGGAGGCCATGACCGTCACGGTGGCGCTTTGCCTGGGAGAAAGCCCTGTCTTTGGATTCACGATATGGTGATAGAGCTTCTCCTTATCAAAATAGATCTCATAATTGCCGGAAGTGGCCACAGCGCCATTCGCCATCTTGACAACGTCCAGCAATGGCCCTTCCTTGTCCGGGTTCTGAATCCCCACCTTCCAGGGGGTGCCATCTTGTTTGCCCCCTGCTGCTCGGATATCGCCACCCGCGTTGATCAGGGCGTGGTCGATACCACTGCGTCTGATAACTTCAGCCCCTTGGTCAATGATGTAACCCTTGGCAATGCCATCTAAAGTGATCCCCATGCCTTCTTTGTTGAATCGGATCGATTTCCCGTCAAATGATAGGGCGCTGGCGTCCACCAGTTTCAGTACCTTGTCGAAATCTGCCTCAGATGGCGCGCGACCATGAGCTTCAAAATATCGTTTATACAAGTCCACCAGAGGTTGAACCGTGATGTCAAAGGCCCCATCGCTGACTTGATGAAAATAGAGGGAACGGGCCACCACGCGAGCAACCTCGGGGGGCACATCCGTCAGCCGCCCCTCTTTGTTAAGGCCGCCAATGGGGGAGTCGGATCGGTAGCGGTCCAACAGGCCGGTAAGCCGGTCCATCTCTTCAAAGGCCATCCCGATCACCTCTTGGCCCTGCGTCTTCGACGGATGCATGACTGTTATAGAAACGAAAGTTCCCATTCCCAGCCTGGTCTTGGTGACCTTGTAAAGCTTCTTGTTGAAAGCCACGCTTTCTGAGACGGGCAGTAAGCCGCCCGTGGCGACCCCTATGCCCAAGATGCCGGACAGTTTCAGAAAATCCCTTCGATTCATGGCGTGCGCCTCTTGTTCTTCTGCAGACATGGTTTTTTCCTCCATCCGTATGAGGCCCGAGTTCGCTGTGCTTGCCCCCTCCAGGCTGCCAACAATATAAACGTAGGAATGCTACTGTAACGAAAATGGCCTATAGCCTATTTCCATCCCCTTGTCAACTATTCAGCGGACATGTGTTTTTTGCTTGATATTTACCCCGATCATGATAAAAAAGCTCACACAAGCCGACCTTGTCTGTCGGTGTCTCATCCTAAGCCTCTGAGGCAGTCCCTCAGAGGCTTTTTCCATGACTTGACGACGGCATGTTTGTTGCTTATATTTTAAGGTAGGCAGATTTCTGGGGCCGGTGGCAACACGTGGCCTCACCGCACCTATATTAAATATTAGGATGAGACACCGACCCCGGCTCCGGTGCTGCCCGTTCGTCATTGATGTTTAGCCCGTTCATTGTACGCCCCGTTCTGAGGAGGTGGGATCATGACACGATTTTTGCTACCGAGGGTAGCTCACTGTCAGGAAGGTTGCTGTAAACGGCCCCGGGTACGGCCCTAAACTGCCCTTTTGTCTCCAGCGTGGCTGCTCTTCTCTTGATAGGCAGGCCCGTTTTCTTGCAATCTTGTGCCCATCTCAGTTCAGCAAAGTTTCCCCCCCAGAACTCGGCAAAAGTTCTTATACTAATTCGCCGCACCTCTTCTGGTCAGGCACTACAAGATATCAAAAACTCTTGAGTTATTTCGGTCCGGACGGTAATAATGTCCGAGGTGATAACCGGTCCTCTAACCATGTTGGCCTTGAAACAGCCATCCAAGCCATCAAATCTCAAGGGATCCCATGGACAAGGAAAAATTCCTAAAGGCCTATAAGCAAGAATACAGGACGCTCCTGGCAGTACTGCAGAAAGTGGGTATCGATTATATCAACAGCGGCCATTTGAAGGGGAACCCATTGGAACACCTGGAGTATGTTCTGAAGTCGGTTCGGGACTCCTGTCAAAAGAGCATCTGCAAGGTGTGCAACAAATATCGAGAAGAAGAAAAAAAGGATCAGAAAAAAAAGCTTAAAGTGATCAAATAGCTTCATGATTTCTAAGAACCCGGCATCCCTCGCCTTGCGTGACCGCCACAACTCACCATTCGACACATGATCCGGCGCAGGGCAATACCTGATGGCTTGAAAACACGTATCTCCTTTCCGATGCACGACTGGAAACATACATGGGCCGATCCAGATCAGTTGTCTTTTTTCTCTCCTACTTCCTCTATTTCTTTACCTTCTGGATGGTGCTCGCCTACCTGCCTCTTCTTTTTAAGTCCTACAATTTTAGCGACCAGCAGATTGGCTTTGCCATTGGCCTGAATTCCCTTTCAAGCATCCTCCTGGTCCTTCCCTTCGGCGTATTTTCAGATTACTTTTCCCCGAAGAGAACGCTTAGCTTGGGCGCTATTTGCTACAGTGGTTACTTTTTGCTCCTGATCTTCCTGACAGACTTCTACAGCCTCTGTTTCGTGCTTATCCTCGGCGGTATCGGAGCCTCGGCCATCAGGGTCATCCTCATGTCCTTATACCTCAAGCTTATCGATCATACAGGACGGGGGAAGAAGGTGGCTTTCTTGCACATGGGCGGATATTTGGGTTTTGGGCTGGGTCCCCTTGTAGGGGGGTATATTTACGAAACCTACGGTGCAGGTCTCCTGATCCAAGGAGCGCTGGTCCTGTCATGGGCCATTGTCTTGCTGACGCTGTTGGTTCAAGATCCGCCACCCGTAGTTTTCAGTTTCAAGGACTACAAAAGAGACGTTAAAAAACCGGATGCCCTCTTCTTGATGGCCGTCGTTTTTGTGCTCGGCACCCATTTCGGGACGGAACAGACAAGCATTAGCCTCCTGATGAAGGATGTCATCGGGTTAAACAAAAAAGAAATAGGCATCGTGTTTTTTGCCTTGGGGGCTTGGATGGCCTTTCTGGTACCCTTTGCCGGCATTCTCATGGACAAGAGACACAGGGTGTTCTTGTTGCTTCTTTTGGGGCTTCTGATCTCGAGCTGTTTTCAGGTCGTAACGGCTTTCACCAATACGTTTTTCAGCCTTTTGATTGTCAGGATGATTCATACGGTGGGTGACACCTTGGCCATCCTGGAATCCGACGTGCTCACCGGTCACTTTTTCCCGGCCGCAAGGCTCGGCGGCAATTCAGGCGTCATCTTTTGTGTAAGGACGTCGGCGATATTCATATTTGCCGCTTTCTCGGGATGGCTTAACCACCTATGGGGATATAAAATGCCTTTTCTTATCAATGGCATTATGGTATTCGCATTTTCCCTAACAGCCCTCCTCTACCGTAGGAGCGCTGTTCAACTTCGTGTCAAATAGGTATGAGGCCATTTGGCAAGGGAAGGAACGTGTTTGAAGGAAAAGGTCATGACACCCACCCAGTTGCTTGTTCTGGCTACGCGCAATCCGGGAAAGACAAGAGAGCTTCGTGAACTCTTGAAAGATTTTCCTGTGGAAATCAAGAACCTGGACGACTGCGGCCCGATCCCGGACATCGAAGAAGATGGTATCACATTTGACGAAAATGCTTTCAAGAAGGCGTCCTTTACGGCCAAGGTCCTCGGCTTGCCGGCCCTCGCTGATGACTCCGGCCTCGAGGTGGAAGCTCTAGGCGGTGCTCCGGGCATCCATTCCGCGCGTTACGCAGGGCCGTCTGCCACAGATGAGGAAAAGACCGCCAAATTGTTGCAGGCCATGGAGGGCAAGGCCAACCGAGCGGCCGCCTTCATGTGCGTGATTTCTATTGCGGTTCCCTCCGGCGTGGCCCTCACATACGAAGGCCGGTGTGAAGGATTGATTACCGAGGCACCTGCTGGGGACAATGGGTTCGGCTATGATCCGGTGTTCTACTATCCCCCGATGAAGAGGACCTTTGCGCAGCTTTCCTCGGAAGAAAAGAATCGGGTCAGTCACCGCGGAAAGGCCCTGGCAGAACTGAAAGATGAGTTCGACAAGGTCTTGATCTGGATACAGCAGAGGCTCTGACATGTTTTGGCGCCTTTTTGGTTGACACGGTTTGAGGCACAATATTATGGTCCCTGTGACCAATACTCGGTACCAGGCCGGGATACATTTTGGAGGATTGCACTATGGAAAGAAAGAGAGTCGTCATGACCGGCGTTGGTGTCGTGACACCCATTGGATCTGGCAAGGACAAGTTCTGGGACGCCCTCATGGCAGGAAGGTCGGGGATTGGGCTTATTTCGAGATTTGATACCTCCCGTTTCAAAACCAGGATAGGTGCCGAGATTAGGGACTTCGACCCCAAAGACTATGGCGTTACGCCCAAAGACGCCAAGAGAATGGACCTGTTTACCCAGTACGGCGTGGCGGCGGCAGCGCTTGCCATCCAGGATTCCGGACTGAATTTGGGAGAATACAACGACCGTGTTGGGACCATGATAGGCACAGGGATTGGCGGCCTGATGACCCTTGAAGAAGAAAAGAAAAAACTGATCGAGAGTCAAAACCCATCCAGGGTGAGTCCTTTTCTGATTCCCATGATGATGCCAAATGCCGTCAATGCCTTCGTCAGCATTATCCACAAGCTTACGGGCACGAGCCCATGTACGGCCAATGCCTGCGCCACAGGTTCGTATGCCCTCATTTATGCTAACAAGGATATTGCCTTAGGTGACTTTGATGTCATTGTCACCGGGGGCAGTGAGGCGATTCTCACGGAGATTGCAGCAAGCTCCTTTGCCAACATGAAGGCATTGTCTCGCAGAAATGACGACCCCAAAGGGTCCTGTCGTCCTTTTGACAAAGACCGAGACGGCTTCGTGATCGGTGAGGGGGCAGGCGTTGTGGTCCTTGAAAGCCTTGAACACGCCTTGGCCAGGGGCGCAAAGATCTATGCAGAAATGGTAGGGTATGCAACCAATACAGACGCCTATCACATCACAGCGCCGGACCCGGGGGCCCGCATGGTCAAGAAGGCCATGCGTGATGCCCTGCATATGGCCGGGCTGGAGCCGAGAGACGTTGATTATATCAACGCCCATGGCACGTCCACCCCGCTCAATGACAAGGCCGAAGCCGTTGCCATTCGCGAGGTGTTTGGTGACTACAAGGTGCCGGTGAGTTCTACCAAGTCAATGATCGGACATCTCATCGGGGCAGCCGGCGCGGTTGAAGCCGTCGCGTGTGCTTTAGCCATGGAAAAGCAGATCATCCCTCCCAATATAAATTATGAAACACCCGATCCGGAGATCGATCTGAATATCGTCACCCAACCCACAGCAGCAAAGCTGAATGTCGTCATGAATAACTCATTCGGTTTTGGGGGACACAATGCCGTGATGGTATTGAGGAAATATGGTGAGTAAGGAAAATGCAATGCTGTAAGAAACTTATCAGATTTTCAAAAGAGACTCAACGCTATCGCGGCTTGCCGAGCGCACCAGCAGCTTCTTTGCCCTGCTCCGCTGACCTTGTATGATCTCCACATCTGATTTTCGCACCCCCAGAGATTTGGCCAGAAACGCGACACACAGCCTGTTGGCCGCCCCTTCCACAGGGGGGGCTGTCAACCTGACTTTTAGGGCATCGCCCTGCACACCCACGATTTTATTTCTCGAGGCTTTGGGTTGGACCGTAATCTTAAATATAACCCCTTCGGGGACTTCCTGAATCCACAACACCGATGATCAATCCCCCATGCCAAGCTTACAGGTTGAACGTCATCGTTCAGCGTTTTTTCTTCCCCTCTGAGCGGCTACCCTTGATCTGATCGATGATCTTGGTTGAAGAAACGGGCTCGGTGATGGGCAGAAGGGCCACCCGGCCGCCAAACCTTTCCACCATCTGCCGACCCATGACCGTCTCGGTCGTATAATTGCTACCTTTTGTCAAAATATTGGGACGGATGGCCTCAATGAGACTTTCAAGTTCTTTCGTGGAAAAGAGGGTGACATAATCTACGCAGTCAAGCGCGCTGATGATGCGCACCCGTTCTTGCGCTGCAATAATGGGGCGGCCCTGCCCTTTAAGAGCGCGCACGGATTCATCATCGTCAATCGCCACAATAAGCACGTCTCCCATCTTTTTGGAAGCCGAAAGGAGTTGGATATGTCCCACGTGGAGCAGGTCAAAGCATCCGTTCGTCATGACGATGGTCTTGCCTTCGGCGCTCAGGCGCTGGGCTATGGGAATCAAATCGGGCAACGTCTTTTGTTTCGCAGACAATGCGTCGAGAGAGGGTTCAATGGCCCTCTGGAGTTCTTCCCTGGAGACCGTTGCCGTACCTACCTTTCCCACAACAATCCCTGCTGCGACATTGGCAAGGGAGGCGGCGAGTCGAAAAGAGATCCCTGAAGCAAGGCCCAATCCGAGAACAGCCAACACCGTGTCACCGGCCCCTGACACATCAAAGACCTGTCGGACTTTGGCCCCAATCCAATGAGGCTTCTTCCCATCCTCAAAAAGAACCATGCCCTCCTTGCCGCAGGTCATAACCACCTGTTGGACCGGGATCTCATGGAGCAATTTCTGGCCTGCCGCCGTAAGGGACGCATCGTCACCAATTTCTATGCCGGCGGCAAGAGAGGCCTCCCTCTTGTTTGGGGTGATTGCCGTGGCCTGTGCGTATTTTTTGAAATTGAGTCCCTGGGGGTCTACGATAACAGGTTTTTTGGCTTCCTTGGCCACCTGAATGATCTGTTGCACGAGGGTCTCTGAAAGAAGGCCCTTGCCATAATCCGAGATCAGGATGATATCGAAGCTGTGAAGACGGTCCTTGACAAACTGGACCAACTGCCTACTCTCTGCCTCCGATATGTCCTGCTTGGTTTCCCGGTCTATGCGCAGGACGTGTTGGTGCCCCCCGATAACGCGGGTTTTTCGGGTGGTAGGTCTTGTTGGATCCTGTACGAGACCAGCAGTGTCCACGTCAAGCTCCCCGAACATCTTGATCAGCAGGTCGGCGTTGGCCCCCGTGCCCACCACAGCGACAACGGTCACCCGTGCACCAAGGGCAACAAGGTTGTTCACCACATTGCCTGCACCACCCAGGGTGGTGCTATCCCTGAGCACCGAGACCACCTGGACCGGCGCCTCCGGGGATATGCGATCTACCTCACCCCAGAGGTACTCATCAATCATCAGATCGCCGATCACCAGGACGTGGCACCTATCAAACCTTGAGATATCAACATTCATAAAAGCCTACTACATCTCGATTGGTTGGCATTGGATGACCCTTCTCTTATTACTATCGATAGGTCATTGAGGCAAGAGACATTTTCTGGCAACACAGGCCGAAAAGTGCACCAAGAATCCTTCTTCGACGCTCTCAGCATATGCATATTGACTGATTTGCCTATCCTCTCTATAGTCAAAAAATTGAGGCCATGGCTGTCAGAAGCGTATCCGCCGTTAGTCCGTTTGAAAAAGCGTGTGACATGGCAAAAGGGAGGGATCCATGTTTACTGAAAAAGAAAAAAAGGTAAAGGAGCTCATCGATGAGCATGTTGAAAAGGTGGGGAACTGTCTAGCGTGTTTCAAGGGTTGTTTTGAGGCCTTTCTTCAGGGAGATAGGGCCAGGGCCGAATCGATCCATGAAAATTGCGACTATGCTGAAACCGAAGCCGATATCCTTCAGAGAAAAATCGGCGACCACCTATACTCCGGCGCCTTTCTGCCTATCGATCGAAAGGATATCTTCATGATGACCGAGTCTGTGGATAAGATAGCCAACAAGGCCGAGTCCGCTTCTGACGTCGTGGTATACCAACGCCCTGAAGTGCCGGAGGATTATAAGAAAACCCTGCTCGACATCGTTGAGACCGTAGCAAAGATGTTCGGTATCTTTCACAACGCAGTGAGGCTCTATGCGCCATATGAGACCCTCCAGACCAGTGACAATCTGACTGCCATCAGACAAGAAATCACGGCCATCGGTGTCATGGAATCCGAGATTGACAAACAAGAAGAGTCGCTCATGAGGAAGATCTTCGACTCGAATCTTCCCCTCGCCAACAAGATGCAACTGGAAGGATTCCTGCGAAGAATGACGGATATCTCCGACGTCATAGAGGACGCAGCTGATCGTCTTTATGTCCTGGTCATTCGTGAGAGGATATGAGCGGCTTGTGAGATGGTTCGTATGATCCTTTCCAGATTCAACAAAGCCACCGCTCATGTCCTCTGCAGGCGGTCTCCGTGTGCTTTATTGGTGCTACAGTTGGCCAAGAAGCGCTATTTCTGGGTACCTGCCTTTGCCCTGATGGTTTCCCTGGTTGTACCTCTCGCAACGCTTTCCCGCCAATCCCCCTCTGATCCGGGATCAAATGCCCCATCTGAATTGAGGCAGGCCTATGTCACCCATGGCGAGACAGATCCAAGGGGCCCAAAAGCTCTCTTTGGCGGCGCACTCTCCCAAAAGGCCGGCGGCCCCATCAAGGCCACCTTGTTTCAGGTCTTTGGGGGGCTCGGTCTTTTTCTTTTCGGTCTCCGCCTCATGAGCGACAGCCTGGAAAAGGTGGTTGGCGGCAAGATGAAACGGGTCTTGGCAACCCTGACAAGGCGTCCTTTTTACGGTTTGGTACTCGGCACGGTTGTAACCGGTATTGTTCAGAGTAGCAGCGCCACCACCGTCATGGTGGTGGGTCTCATCAATGCGGGTCTCATGGATTTTGTCCAATCCATTGGGGTAATCCTCGGGGCCAACGTCGGGACTACGGTGACGACGCAAATTGTCGCCCTAAAGCTTGACCAGTGGGCCCTTCCTGCCATAGGGCTTGGCATGGTCTTACACATCTTCTTCAAGGACTCTAAAGCAAGAGATAGCGGCTTGGTCCTCCTTGGCTTCGGGATGCTGTTTTTGGGCCTTGTCCTCATGAAAAAGGCCATCCCTCCCGAGGCGCAAGAGACTATTAAGGCACTTTTTCTGTTAAGCAGCGGTAGCCTGAAGGGAATACTAATAGGCTTGACCGTGGGGGCCCTTGCTACGGCCATTGTCCAGAGCAGTAGCGTCACGGTGAGCATTCTTGTCGTGCTTGCCTCCCAGGGCATGGTAGCTGATCTGAAGCAGGCGATCCCGTTGATTCTGGGCTGCAATATTGGAACCTGCGTCACCGCACTCATTGCCAGTATAGGGACCGACGTTGAGGCAAAACGTGCTGCAGTTTCCCACACGTTTTTTAATATCTTCGGTGCCTTCTTGACTCTAGTGGTCTTCTATCAGATTTATCTTTGGCTCATTCCCACAATAGGTGGCAACCTCGCCCACCAAGTTGCCAACCTTCATGTCATGATAAAGTTGGTGGACGCTGTGTTGTTTTTGCCGATTGTACTACCCTTTTCAAGACTCATCGCCTGGATTGTTCCTGCCCGGGCAGTGAAAAAGCCTGCAATCGAAACTCCCCAATACCTTGATGATAAGTTTATCAAGGAGCCGGTCGTTGCCATAGAACTAGCGATCAAAGAAATCGTCAGATTGGGCGAGATCTCCCGAAATATGATAAAATATGCTATGGATGGATTCATGCACAATGACGAAAGGCTCCTAGACCGTGTGGAATCATACCGAACGGCGGTCCAAAGCCTTCGGGAAGCCATATTTGAATATGCAGTTCAGATTTCTCGGCAGGATCTGAGCGAGGAAGACGCAGAAAGGGTGCCCAGGTTGTTCCTTTCTTTGAACAACTTCGATCGCGTGGTAGGATACGCTATCAGGTTACTGGAACTCGGGCGTACCAAGGTTTCCAAGGACATCCCCTTAGTGGGCACCGCCCTGAATGAACTAAGAGATGTCTATCGCCAAGTCGATACCATGCTCACCGAAGTGAGCGGATACCTGCCTGAATTCAAGCGGTGAGATTAAGGATTACGAGGCCCAAAGTTCCTCTCATACCGAGCCCAAAAATCTTCCTCAGAAAAAATATGCTCTTGGGTACCGTAGCATTCTACAGCATAACTGGCGCAGACCCCACCCGTGCGGGCAGCATCCGCCAAACTTGTCCCTAGGACTAACCCCTTGATAAGGCCCGCCCGATACGCATCTCCTGCCCCGGTGGGATCAACGACCCGGGCGGCACGGGCAGCAGGAATTTTGATTTCCTCATCTTGGGTGCAAACCAGAGAACCGTCTTCTCCCAGGGTCGTGATGATGCCCCCGGCACGTTGGAGGAGCTGAGCTTTTTCAAGTCCTGTAGCCCGCATGATCATTTCCAACTCGTAGTCGTTTGAGATCAATAGCCTGGAGCCTGTGAGCATTTCTACCAACTGGTCTGCCGACAAGGCCGGTATGGACTGGCCTGGATCAAAGATGTAAGCGATCTTCCTCTCTTTGCATCTGCGGGTGTATGTGAGCATGTCTTCGAGGTTCCCCGGGGCAACAATGGCCAGCGTTTTCTGAGGGTCCATGCCGTCGAATTCGAACAGAGACGGGTACTTCATGGCCCCCGGGTTGAACCCGGTAATCTGGTTGTCAGCTTGGTCGGTCGTAATGTAGGCCCCGGCAGTCAGTGGCTCTTCAACCCGGCGGATTCCTGCCAGAGAAAGCTGATGCCCCTGGAGCCAGGCTTCATACCTGTCGAAATCTTTGCCGGCTGTAGCCAAAATCACGGGCTGCTCTCCCAGCAACGCAAGGCTGTAAGCGATATTGCCGGCTGTGCCGCCAAATTTCTCCTGCAGGCCGTTCACCGTGAAACAAACATTAAGGACATGAATCTTGTCAGGCAAGATATGATCGGAAAATTTTCCCGGAAAGTCCATGATGCGGTCATAGGCCAAAGACCCGGAGACAAGGATCTTCATATGCATACTCCTTTCTTTGGGCTTTTTCCGAACTACTCAAGAGGCAGGGATGTCACAATCTTTATAAGGTTGTCGTTTTCTTTGTTCACATTGATCATCCCGCCGTGCTTGTGAATAAGTACCGTGCAAATAGGAATATCCATAATCTCTCGATCCGAAACGCCGTTTGGGAAAGGATAGTCTGTCACAAAGGGATAAAAAAAGTGCTCAATGTCATCATCTGAAATAAAACCGACCCGGTAAGCCAGAGTCACTGTCGCATATCCACCGTTTTTTCCTGTCGTAACCTCAATTGCACCCTGCCCCTTCATTCGATGGAACGCGTTCTTTATGAGATTGATGAGGACTTTCTCAAAGAGATTACAGTCCAGTTTTATGATGGGAAGGCTGTCATCGGTATGGAGCTTGACAGAGAAACCTTCCTTTGGGAATTCCGCCCTTATCTTTTCCACGCCCTCGCTCACAACCTGATTGAGGTTACAAGGCCGCAATTGAATCGACTTGGGTTCAATATAGGCAGTCATCATCTTCAGGATCTTTTCAAGCTTCTTGACTTCTTCTACAATCAACTCGCCCTTCTTCCTTCTCGGATCCGATACCTCGTAGGATTTGAGCAAACGCCTCGTCAGTCCGCCTATAGAGGTGAGAGGATTACGAATCTCATGGGCCAAGCGAGCTGAGACCGCGCTCAGGGTTTCAAGCTCTTCGGCCTGCACGATCTTTTCCTGGAGTTCTTTGCTGGCAGTGACGTCTAACACAATCCCATCCATTCTGATAAGCTCGTTCTGGTCATCGAGTACGGGAACGGCGTGATCAACCACGTAGACGCTGTGGCCATCTTTGTGAATCATCCGGTATTCTTGATGGCACTTCTTGCCCTGGCGGAGGCATGCCTCAAAATGGGCAACGACGCGTGCCCTGTCGAGAGGATGAATGTGCTCGGCCCATGCTTCGTGGTGCCCGCTTAACTCCTGAGGTACTACACCGATCATGTGCTCAACAAACCTGTTCAAAAACATGGCTGTTCCGTCGGCCGTCACCAGATAAACAATAAGGGGCACATGCTCTACGAGGCTTCTGTAAGTCTGCTCAGACTCCTTCAAAGTGCGGGTCCGCTGCTCGACCATCAACTCCAGATTTTCCGCATAATCTTTGACCTCTTTGCGTGATGCTTCTAATGACGCTAACATCTCATTAATGGCACGCGCCATCACCCCTAGCTCATCACTGCTTCGCACTTCTACTCTGGCATCACGATGGCCGGTCGCGATGTCCTTTGCTGCATCTACAACCTTTGCTATGCGCCTGGTAAAAACCACGGATATGAACCAGACAAAGGACATGGAAAAGGCAAAACCGATCAGACCAATGCCAGCGGCAACAGATCCATATTGCCTAAGAAGGGCCAGCGTTGGGCTCCGATCAACACTAATCTCCACGACACCCACAATCCTGGAAGAAAAATCACGGAGCGGTCCTGCTACTGAAGCAATATCCCTGCCGTCCCGCTTGGCCGTGTGAAATACCACATCTCCGGTGTTAAAAGGCTGGCTGGAAAGTTCAGGTGGAAGAAAGGCCTTGTGTAGGGTTGAGGCAAAGACCCTTGGCACGTTCTCGCCAGATTCGCCAGGGACGTAGAGCGTGAGATCCACGCCATAATGATTCTTGAACTCACTTAGCAGCGGTTCTTCAATAGATTCTCCAAGTTCCACGGTCCCGACTTGCTTGCCCTTGTAAAAGACCGGAACCACGCCGCGCAGACCAAAACCGGTCGCGCCCCATTCCAGGCCGCCTACGCCTTGGCCGGTTTCCCTCGCACGGTTGATGGTCTGTCGATAGGCTTCCATATGTTCGCCATATTCGCCCGGCAGATGGATGCGCAGGAAAGAGGTGGCCGGCGGCACATGAAAGTGAAACTGTTTGATCCCAAAATCTTGGTGCAATTTCTCGTAGGCGGGACGTAGCAGCGCCATCAATCGCTCACGGTCTCTTTTGGCAAAGGCTTCGGCCACAACCGGATTCTTGGCCACCGTATAGGCAAGGCTCAGGGCCATGGCCCTTTTTGATTCAATGAGAGCCAAGAAATACTGATAATTATCTCTCAGGCGCTTTTCTTCGTTCAGGTGAATCAAATCGGCCTGGAAACGATAGGAAACCACAAAAAGAGCCGCGGCCCCCATAGAGGCGAGAAAAAGGAATGGGATCAGGAGCTTCCACTTGAGGCTAATATCGTACAACCGGCGTAAGTTCAAACATGACTCCCAGAAGCATTTCCCTTTCGGGTAATGCAACTATATAGAATAGGCACCTTTCTTGTCGAGTGGTTTTTGTCGCGTGACAAGCGCCATGATCAAGATTGGGAGGTCTTTTCGCTCAGCTAACTTGCTAAGGGACCATAACCGCCCAGCTGTCAAAAAGGCGATTGCGCCGTATAATATAGGTAGCCCCATCATCGGTCTGCACTTTGAAATAATCCGTTGCCTCCAATCTGCCATCCAGGCTACCGTCATACCAACGGTCAATGATTTTTGTAATGTGATAAGTTCTACCCGCCCATTCGAAGGATCGGGGAGATTCGTCGGCTTTGTAGCCCTCGTAGCAGCGAACCGAGATCGGTTCAAAAACCATTGTGCCCCCAGACAGATATTCCACCAGCCCTGAGACTGCGTCCTGAATGTCCAGAAAGCAGAAGCGGTATGCCTCATATTGGAGTCCGTACGGGTCGGCAATGCCCCGCCTTCTGGAACCGTGACGGGCAAAATACCTCAGCAACAAAACCTTGCCTGCCGTCTCGGGAAAGGCAGACAACAGTGCCTCTTCGTGGGATTTTTCCATGACTAATACGAGGTCAGACCAGGCCACCAGATCTTGAGATAAGGATTTGGCCCGGCACTCTGACAGATCCACGCCAAACTCAGCCGCAACCTGTTGGGCCAGAGGCGTGGTCGAACGACCCGGAAGAGCAAGCAAACCGGCTGAGTCAACGGAAATGCCTTCCAGGCCCTTTTGATCTACAAGGTTTTCTAATAAGCCCTCAGCAAAGGGACTGCGGCAAATGTTTCCCGTGCACACAAACAATACGTTGTTGATCTGGCTGGGCATGTTAACAACGGCTTTGGCATGCCTTTCAGGACAAACATACAGGGGCTCCAAATGCCGTGTTTGACCTGAAACCACCTTGAGACACACGACCCACGACGGGCCATTGAACCATCAGCGGGTTTCGCATGGCGGCATCTTTTTCCGGAGTCTGCTTTTCTTTTGTTCTGTCAGCGCCTGCTGGAGGGTCCAACTGGTATGGCTATACTCATCTTTTTTCTTGATCAAGAGCCAGTTCTTTTCACCACGGCCTTTCATCTTGACCAATGTGAAACCTCCTTTGAGTATCTTGCCGTGAAGGGCCATGACGATCTTGCCGGCCTCAAGGGCCTTCACCGGATCGCCTCCTTCAAGGAGTTCATACGCCCCCTGGTCCCACACCACCACGGGACCCGCTCCCGACTGACCAGCCGGTATGATTCCTTCAAAATCGAAGTACTCTATGGAGTGGTCATTCACCATGACGGCTAGCCTCTTTTCCGCCGGATTTAAGGACGGCCCCTTGGGCAGGGCCCATGATTTCAAGACACCCGCCATCTCCAGTCGAAAGTCGTAGTGGCGCTGCCGTGCGTGATGCTCCTGCACCACAAAGCGCGTCTTGGCCAAAGAGGCTTTCACGCTTCTCTTTCCCTGTCGCCCATGAGGACCTCTCCATCCTCAATACTTGAACATCCCGTTCTCGTAGACGATCACCTTGCCTCCAGAGGTGAGATGAGCCGTGACGGTCTTTTTCTCGGTATTGACCAGGTCCCAGTGAAGGGCTGAATCGTTAAACCCAAGGCTCATCTTCCTCTTCGGGGTCAGTCGTGCAGGCTTTCCATCGTACGTATCCGAATATGACGCCCCCAAGGCGATATGACAATTCCCGTAACGTCCGCCATAGTTTTCATCAAATAAGGTATTCGCCATAAACCTGTCAATCTTTGAAAATCGTTTATCAGTCAAAGAAAACTCGCCAACCCTGCAAGCGCCTTTATCCATAGCCAGTAGTTTGACGGCAAAATCCCTGCCTTTCTCCGCCTCGACTTGGATAGCCCTGCCGTTCTTAAACGCCAATCTCAGCCCCTGCACATAATTTCCGCTCCGGAAACAGGGTTGGTTGGCAACATACACCCCTTGGGTTCCTCGCCAGTCAGGAGAGAGAAAAATCTCAAAACTTGGGATGTTGTGGCCGGAAAGTCCAATCCATTTCCTGTGCTGTCCAGGGGTTATTCTCAAATCTACGTTCTTGGACTCAACATGATAGTATTTTACGTCCATACCATTCATCCATTTCTTGAGAGCGACCGCCTGTCGATAGATGGTCTTCCACTCTTGAACCGGATCGTCTCTGTTGAGGTAGCAGGCCTTAATTATCTGATTAGTATACTGTCTCAAGGTGAGATTGGCCTGCTTTGCCAACTCCGGGGTCGGCAGCATGCAGAGGGTCCAACCAAACGCCCCCATCTCTTCTCGTTTGTCCAGGATGTCGCGCAGCGGTTTTCTGGCAACCGCGGTTTTGCCTATCTTACTTGGATCTATGTCAGATAGATGAGTCAAAGATTCGGGCGCATGAAGATAGATGCTGCCGTTGAGACGTTCAAAGAGTTCCTTTTCCCCCGGTGGCTCGAAAACGAGTTGCCTGTTGTTGGCCTTCTCAAAGAAAATGCGCTCCATGACGGATGTCAGGCCGGGCCGAAGGATGGGGTGCATTCCCATATCAAGGATCTTGCCCTGAAGGCGCTCGGCTGTCTTTACGGCCTCAAGGTCGTATCGAATCAAGACCATATCATTTTTCTTGAATTTGTCTCGCCTGGAAGTTTGCAGCCCCCACAGCAAGACATCGGCATATTTTTGTAGTTGCGTGTCGGTCAGCAAAGAACTTCCTCCCTGATCTTGCTAAAGCCCGTCCCCCTGTTTCCGCGCGTTACTGACGTATCCCATCAAAATGTTTTATCTACAAGAATGTTACATCAATCGAATACCTTCTGCAACCTCGTCCTAAAAAGTCATCATGTTTGTCCCATTGACCTTTGCATAAAGCCGTATTCCTGACAATCCCCAGTGCCAGAACAATTGAAGCTCCCTGTAGCAAGCTACAGTCCCGATTTCATCGGGATTCGACCGTGAGGAACGCTGACTTTTTTTAGATGCGCTCGCTAACCCTGCAGCAAGATGCGAGCAATGCGCTCGCTTTTGCGACTCAGTTAGAGAGGACATCTTGCCTATGCTAACCTGCTAACGCCGCGGGAAAAGTTCCCTTGACAAGAAATGAGGGCAATACTAATATTTCCTTTTTTTTGAGAACATGAGAGTTTCTCTGGAACAATGGCCCTCGAGTGGACCACATCCTAACCTAATGCTCTTTTTCCCAGGAAGCTTATTGCTGGCGGATTGCATTATTTTGCAAAATCACGCGTGACAGACTCGTAAAGAGTGTTTTGCGAACGACAAGATGAAAATGCCGATCGACACAAGCCTCTATGTTCGGACACCAAGTGGGATGCCAGCCTACCTTGACTTGCTTCAGATGCTGACAGGCGTCGTCTTGACCCTGTTCATGTGGAGTCACATGGTTTTGGTAGCCAGTGTCATCTTGGGTGCAGGCGTGATGAATGCCCTGGCCAGCTTCCTCGAAAAGACATACATGGCCCAGGTAGGTGGCCCCGTCATCGCGTGTACTTTTTTTCTCCACTTCGTACTGGCCGCTCGCAAGCTCCCTTTTCGCCTTGAGCAGCAAACTAGCATCTGGAAGCTCAGCAAACAGCTCCGACATGCCGACACGTGGCTTTGGCTAATTCAGGCCTTTACCGCCATGATTATTCTGATCATGGGCTCCATCCACATGTGGACGGTGCTTACCGATCTGCCCATCACAGCCGCCAAGAGCGCGGCGCGGATTCAGGGAGGATATTGGCTCGTTTTCTACTTGATTCTGTTGCCCATGGTGGAGCTGCACGCGGGGATCGGATTCTATCGTATCGCTGTGAAATGGGCGTTTGTCGGACGAAAGGAGCGACAGGCATTCAAAGGCTTTGAGAAACTCCTCACGGCAATTTTCATATTCATTGGGCTTGTAACCCTTGTACGATTCCTGACCTTAGGGACATAAGGAGGGGCGTCGTTGGAAACTGTATATACGGATCTGCTGTGCATAGGCGCTGGTTTGGCTGGAGAACGCGTTGCCATTCAAGTCGCCTCCGCCGGTTTTCAGGCCATTTGCTTGAGTATCGTGCCACCCAGACGCTCCCATTCAGCCGCTGCCCAGGGAGGGATGCAGGCAGCCCTTGGCAACTGCGTGATGGGGAAGGGTGATAGTGCGGACATTCATTTTGAGGACACGGTAAGAGGCTCTGACTGGGGGTGCGATCAGGCGGTGGCGCGGCTCTTTGTTGAAAGAGCGCCCGAAGCCGTTCGTGAAATGGCCTTTTGGGGAATTCCCTGGAACCGGGTTGTGGCGGGTAAGTCCACCTATTTCATGGGTGGGAAGCAATACGACAAGGTGGAAGACCGACAAAAAGAGGGTCTCATCACGGCCAGGGCTTTCGGTGGAATAGCACAATGGAGAACTTGCTACACCGCTGACGGCACAGGCCATACTCTCCTTTACACCGTGGACAATAAGCTGGTCGAGTTGGGTGTGACCGTTCACGATCGAACGGAAGCTGTTTCTCTCATCCATGACGGGGAGACGTGCATCGGGGCCGTTGCCAGATGTTTGAAGACAGGAGGACTGAGGGCCTATCTGGCAAGAGCCACTCTCATCGCCACGGGAGGATATGGAAGGATTTACAGAGAGACCACCAATGCGTTAATTAACGACGGCGGAGGCGCTATTATTGCTCTTGACACAGGGATTATCCCTTTGGGAAACCCTGAGGCCATCCAGTTTCACCCCACGGGAATTGTTCCCACCAACATTCTCGTCACCGAAGGCTGCCGGGGTGACGGCGGCACACTGTTGGACGTGAACGAAGAACGCTTCATGCTCGAATATGAACCTGAAAAGGCAGAGCTCGCATCCCGGGATGTGGTCTCCCGGTGGATGATCCATCA
Source organism: Deltaproteobacteria bacterium (assembly GCA_030665585.1). Taxonomy (GTDB): domain Bacteria; phylum Desulfobacterota; class Desulfobacteria; order Desulfobacterales. The sequence continues at coordinate 17,953 of DAOUZN010000023.1, forward strand.
TATTCGTAGAGGTCTGGGAGTAAAAAGTTCCTATGGCGACCACCTCTGGCTGGATATCCGGCACTTGGGCCCACAACATATCAAGACGAAGCTCAGAGAGGTGGAAGCGATCTGCAACAACTTTTTGGGGGTCGATCCCGTGACAAAGCTGATTCCTGTGCGGCCGGCCCAGCATTACACGATGGCAGGAGTTCGGACCAACAAAGATGGCGCAGTCTATGGCCTTGCCGGGCTGTTTGCCGCAGGAGAGGCCGCCTGCTGGGACCTTCACGGATTTAATCGGTTGGGTGGGAATTCGCTGGCAGAAACGGTGGTTGCTGGAAAAATGGTGGGTGAAAAGATTGCAGAGTTCCTTCAAGGTCATGAGGTTCACTTCAGTACGGCCGTTATAAGAGATCGGGTGGCAAGAGACAGGGAGAAGATCGATCGGGTGATCTCGGGTAAAGACGGCCATGAAAACGTCTATGACATACGAAACGCCATGCAGGATGAACTCATGGAACGCGTGGGAATCTTTAGGAATGGTACAGAGCTTCAACAGGCGGTTGACAACCTACAGGGGCTTTATGAGAGGGCCAAGAAAGTGGGGTTACGCTCTAATGGTGTCGGCGCGAATCCCGAGCTCGCTCTTGCCATTAGAATTCGGGGCATGGTGAAATTAGCAATTTGTACAGCCTACGCGGCCTTGCACCGAACCGAGAGCCGGGGATGCCACGCCCGCGAGGACTTTGAAGCCAGAAATGACAGGGACTGGCTTAGTCGTACTCTGGCCACATGGAAAGAAGGAGACCATCTTCCGACCCTGAATTATGAACCTGCCACCAAGGTTGAAGAACTTCCTCCTGGACTAAGGGGATATGGGGCCTCCAAAATCATCGGTGGCAACTGAGGAAGCAGTAGGAACGTAACATGTCTAGAGGCCTGAGGTTCAACGTTTTTCGCTACAATCCAGAGGATGGGGACTCTGTCCCCCATAGCGACACTTTTTTTCTTGATGAGACCCAGAGCATGTCACTCTTCATCGCCCTGACGCGGATCAGGGAAGATCAGGATTCCTCACTTCAGTTTGACTTCTGTTGCCGCGCTGGAATATGCGGGGCCTGTGCCATGATGATAAACGGAAGACCTGGCTTGGCTTGTCACACCCTCACCAAGGACCTGCCAAACGAGATCACCCTATTGCCTCTGCCTACCTTCAAATTGATTGGCGACCTCTCGGTGGATTCAGGCACATGGTTTCGTTCTACGCACGAGAAGCTGGAATCTTGGATCCACACGGACAAAATCTTCAATCCCCAGGCAGAAGAAGAGAGAATGGACAATGCCCTTGCCGAAGACATATACGAACTGGAGCGTTGCATAGAATGCGGATGTTGCACGGCTGGCTGTGGCACCGTCAACATGCGGGAAGACTTCATGGGCGCCGTGGCGTTGAACAGGATTGCCCGGTTTATGCTGGACCCGAGAGACGAACGTTCGGAGAGGGAATACTTCGAGGTTGTTGGCACCGACGAGGGCATCTTCGGGTGCATGGGTCTGACCGGCTGCGAGGACGTGTGCCCCAAGCACCTTCCTCTGCAAAAACAGCTTGGCGTTCTGCGCCGTAAGATGGCCTGGAGTGCCGTTAAGCACTGGTTCCGGTTCAGATAGGCCTTGCTTCCTCAGCAAGTAACGCAAAATAAAAAGGGGCCTGATAAGAACTCATCCTGCCTTCACACGGTTGACCGGCCTTTTCTCTGGGTATTATTAGTGTGAGGCGCAGGGCAAGACCTCAAGGGCCATTCATAAGACAGAAGGATAGAACCCACGAAGCGCCAGACAGACGGTGAAAAGATCAAGAAAAATACTGGTCGTTGATGAGGACCCTCTGACCCGTGAATTGCTCAAGAAGACTTTGGAGGAAGAGAATTATGACGTGGAAACCGTATCTGGCGGTGTAGCGGCATTAAATAAGAGCAGGGAGGATGTATTGCCAGACCTCATCATCACAGATAGCGTCATGCCGGGCATGGATGAACTCCAGCTGGTTAAAACACTAAAGGCCGGTGAGCACACAAAGCGCATCAAGATAGTCCTTTGTTCGGTGAAAACATCGCTGGCAGACATTAAGCGAGGCTTGGCTGCCGGTGCTGACCAATATATTGCAAAGCCCTTTGAACCGCATGATATGGTTGCAAGGGTCAACAAGCTTCTTAGCGAGCAGGCTACGGGGTCAGCGTCAAAGACGGACGGCAGTCCAACAGAATGGGCAGGCTCAAAGGAATCCTGGATGGACTTCCGCATGGGCGTTACGGATATGGGTGACGACAGAAGACAGCATCCAAGGCTTGAGTTTCACTGTCCGGTGAGGGTGGAAGGCTTGAAGGGCATACAAAAAGTAACGGACATGAGTGTAGGAGGCATCTTCGTCGAGAACGAACAGGCTTCTACCCTTAAGAAGGGACAAACGCTTCACTTAAACATCAAACTTCCCACCGAGTACGAGCCTATCACAATAAAGGCCGAGGTCGCAAACGTGAGGGACAGGGGCATTGGACTCAAGTTTGTGGACCTGACTCAATCCCATCAGCAAGCCATTCGAGTGTGCTTCGACGCTTTCAAAGGCACGATCCCCCTCAGATGACATGCCTTCTAACTACGTAACGTGTTCGACTTAGCTCGAGGGTTACGAACAATCTCTTTTTGTAACACTTTAGATCATTAGTGTCCGGTTTAGATTCGAATAAATTCAGCTGCATAGAGTTGGTAGTAATTTGGTTTTTGTAATCGGTTTGCGTGAGTACCTGTAAAATGGGCTTTTTCTCGAAAAGAGATATGCTTAAAATCTGTAAAATTGTGTAGAGGCTCAAGTCTACTTGCAACCACTTTTTCATTATGGCCACAAGGACATATACTGATATGGCAATCCAAATCTGAGTTTTGACTGCATTTTCGGATGTTCCGTAG
>DAOUZN010000016.1 GCA_030665585.1 Deltaproteobacteria bacterium
AGCGGTTGCATTGCTTCCTATGACGAAAATGCAGGCCGCCTGTCCAATTTCAGAAATGGCGTTTGTCATAGCGCCACTACCCAAGGTGGCAGCCAGACCGGCTACCGTAGGTGAGTGTCAGAGGCGAGCGCAGTGGTCGACATTGTTGGTCCCCATGACGGCCCTGACAAATTTTTGAAAGAGATAGTTTTCTTCATTGGTGCACTTGGCAGAAGAAAGGCCAGCAAACTGGTCCCCTTTGTAATGAACGAGGGTACTGGACAGATATTTGATCGCCTGCTCCCAACTGATCTCAACAAACTCTCCCTGCTGCTTCACAAGGGGCCTTGTTACAGGCTTGCCTAGCGCTGCCGCAGCGCCATTGATGCCGTGCAAGGTTCTTTCCAGAGGGTCGTATGCCCTCACAAGGGGAGACGATAGCCGGTCAGGGCTGTGAACAAAGTGATAGCCAAAGCGCCCTCTAACACAAAGCTCCCCCCGGTTGACAGGGTTGCTATGGTCACCTCTGGCCTTCACTATCGCATCTCCACGGACACCCAGATAAAGTCCGCAGCCTATACCGCAGTAAGCACACGTGGTTTTTACTTCCCGGGTCGGATGTTGGGTATTCTTGGGGATCAAAGCGCCTACCGGACAGCGCTCGACGCACTCTCCGCAGGAGACACAAACCGATTCCTTAAAAGGCTTGTCACCAAAGGTGCTGACCTTGAGCTGATAACCCCGATAGGCCATGTTAATGGCGTCAACGCCCACAATTTCCCGGCAGGTTCGGATACATATGCCACACTGGACGCACTTATTCGGATTGAAATCAAAGAAAGGATTGCTTGTGTCAATGGGAAGATCCCTAGCTACCCACTTCAGGCGATTGAGTCGCTTCTCATCAAAGCCGATGCGGTTGACGAGTGCTTGCAGGCGGCATGCCCCACTCTTAGGGCAGAGGAGACAGTTGAAATCGTGGTTGCTTAGGATGAGCTCAAGGGTCACCCGACGAACCCGGTCGATCTCTGCATCATCTGTGATGACTACCATTCCATCCTCAACCGGTGTGCGACACGCAGGGTGGAGTTTTTTCTTCTCTTCAATCTTCACCAGGCATATGCGGCAAGCTCCCTCTGACGTGAGCCCAGGACAATAGCACAATGTAGGAATGAAAACCCCAGCACTTCGGGCCGCCTCCAGGATGGTCATCCCTTCCCGGGCCTTCACTTCCATGCCGTTTATCCTTAGGATCAAGTTATTGGTCATTGCTCACTTATCCGACCTGAAACACATTCCACCGCACTAAACTTGGGAGGACAAGCTTCCATGCATGAGCCGCACTTAATGCACTTAGTCTGATCGATTTCATGAACCTGCCTTCTGCCGCCAATGATGGCATCCACCGGACAGGCCTTCAGGCACAGCATGCACGCCTTACACCGATATTCTTTGATACGGTAAGAAACAAGAGACCTGCACACGAGGGCCCGGCAGCGTTTCTCGCGGATGTGCTCCTCGTATTCCTCTCGAAAATATCTGATCGTAGAAATCACTGGATTTGGCACGGTTTGTCCGAGGCCGCATATGGAGCCTGCTTTTACGGCCTCTGCCAATTCCAAAAGCACCTCAATATCATCCGGCCTGCCCTCTCCTTTGGTAATGTCATTCAGTATTTCAAACATCTGCCTTGTGCCTAGGTTGCACAACGTGCACTGACCGCAGGACTCATGTTGGGCAAAATCAAGAAAATACCGGGCCATGTTTACCATGCATGTGCTCTCATCCATGACCAGCATGCCACCGGAGCCCATGATGGAGCCCACACGGGCCAACGACTCATAGTCCACAGGCAAATCCAAAAGGCTCCCGGGGATACAACCACCAGAGGGTCCCCCCGTTTGGACAGCCTTGAACTCCTTTTCGCCTCTGATCCCACCGCCGATGTCAAAAATGATCTCCCTCAAAGTCGTGCCCATGGGGACTTCCACCAGTCCAGTATTCTTCACATTTCCAGTCAAGGCAAAGACCTTTGTGCCTTTGCTCTTTTCCGTCCCTATACCAGCGAACCACTCTGCACCCTTCAAAATAATGGCCGGGACACAGGCAAGGGTTTCCACGTTGTTGAGCACAGTCGGCATACCCCAGAGTCCGACGATACTCGTGTTGGGTCGCGGGAGAGGCTTTGGAAAACCACGTTTTCCCTCAATGGACATGACCAGGGCGGTCGATTCCCCGCAGACAAAGGCCCCTGCGCCTTTCACGATCTCAATCTCAAAATCAAAGCCGCTGCCAATGATATTTTGGCCCAGGAGCCCAAGGTCGCTGCCCTGGGCAATGGCTGTGGCCAGATGTCGGACAGCCAAAGGATATTCTGCCCGCACATATATGATTCCCTTGCGGGCGCCCACAGCGTAGCCAGCAATCATCATCCCCTCGAGCACACTGTGGGGATTGCCCTCCATGACACTGCGATCCATGAAGGCTCCGGGATCCCCTTCGTCGCCATTGCAAATGATATACTTTTCCTCTCCCGGAGCATTGCGCGACGATTCCCACTTAAGTCCTGTAGGAAAGCCAGCGCCGCCTCGACCCCGAAGACCAGACTCCTTGATGCACGCAATGACCTCCTCCGGACTTAATCCAGAAATAGTTGTTGCCAGCGCATCATAGCCACCCACCCTTATGTAGTCTTCAATCCTGGTAGGGTCAATATGACCACAATGCCTCAGTACAACCCTTTCCTGCTTCTTATAGAAGGGGATGTCACTTTCGTGGAGGCACTTCTGACCCGTGGCTCCATCTTCATATAGCAGCCTTTCAACGATTTGGCCTTTTATGGTGTCGGAGACAATTTCGGCAACGTCGTCTCTCTTGACACTGTGGCAGAATATATTTTCGGGTCCCACCACCACAACAGGACCATTCTCGCAAAAACCGCGACAGCCAATGTGCTTAACCGCGATTTCCTCGTCAGCCGCTTGCACTCTAACCTCGTTTAGGAAGGCCTCCCTGACGTCCCCGCTTCCAGATGCCAAGCATCCTGTCCCACAACAAACAATGATGGTCTTGCCAACCGACTTCTCTTTGGCCAGGAGGGCTTCCCGAAGGTGCTGCAAACTCTCGGGTGTCTCTATCTTCTTATAGGAGGGTGTCATGAATCCTTGAGCTGTTGTTATCGCCTAAACTCAGGCTTTCTCTGCTTCGCTACCTTTTTCCCTTTGAGCATCCTTGCTGTTCTTCAAGATTTCAACAACGTTTTTTGTAGTAACCTGTGGATAAAGCGTGTCATCAAACACGATGAGCGGAGCCAGTGCGCAGGAACCAAGGCACGCCACGCGCTCAAGGCTATACTGGTAATCCCCTGTGGTTTGACCTGTTTTGATGCCCAAGCAATGTTCCGCTACTTCAAGGATTTCCCTGCCACCTCGGACATGGCAGGCGGTTCCCTGGCAAACTCTCACAAGATGATCACCACGTCGAGTCAGATAGAAGTGAGCATAGAAAGTGGCCACGCTGAAGACCTGGCTTCTGGGTAGCTTCAGAAACGTCGCGATCTCTTTTAGCGTCTCCTCCGGCAAATAGCCGAACTCCTCTTGCACCCTTTGAAGGATGGAAATGAGTGCACCCCGTTTACCCTCAAAAACGGACAGGATCTTATTTAGTCGTTCCTCCAATATAGAACCCCTTACCGCTTTCCCTGAACGAACTCCTCAGCCAAGCGAACGTCAGCAGCGCTGCCAATGAACACCGGTACCCTCTGGTGAAGGTGCCGTGGTTCCACATCAAGGATTCGTTCATGGCCCGTGCTCGCGGCCCCGCCCGCCTGTTCGACCACGAATGCCAGGGGGTTGGCCTCGCACATGAGCATTAGCTTCCCGTGGGGTTTCATAGGGTCTTGGGAATCCGCCGGGTACATGTGAATGCCGCCCTTCAGTAAATTTCGGTGAAAATCTGCCACAAAGGAACCGGTATAGCGTAGGCTATAAGGCCGGTCCGTTTTGATGTCCGGTGTCTTGAAATATTCGACCAGATTTTGAACATTCTCTTCCCAGAAGTAATAATTCCCCTCGTTGATGCCGTATGTTTTTGCCCTTTCCGGGATGCGGATGTCTTCGTGTGAGAGAAGAAACTCGCCAATCCTCGGCTCAAGCGTAAAGCCGTGAACGCCACTGCCGGTGGTGTAAACCATCATCGTGCTCGAACCGTACATGAAATAGCCGGCAGCAACTTGACTGTAACCCGGCTGAAGCACATCTGTCATCAGTCCCATCTCTCCCACGCTCTGCTTCTTCAGAATCGAGAAAATTGTTCCCACGGCAATGTGCACATCGATGTTCGTCAGTCCTCCGAGGGGATCGAAGACCAAAATGTATTCACCTTTTGAGTACCTGGGCGGAATGGGGATCACATCAGTATCCCTTTTTGAGGCCATACAATAGAGATGGCCAGCATGACTAACACGGTTGATGATCGTAGCGTCGGCAAACTTCACCAGCCTCTGGAAATGTTCTTCGTCCGTGCTTTCGGTCCCAGCAAACCCTAAATCCTCAGTCAGGTTTGCCTTGTTTACCTTCTGTGCAATGATCTTTGCGGCAACCGTCAGTTCTGCCAACAATCCTGTGAAGGCCCCAGTCGCCTCAGGGGTCTCTTTTTGCTTCGTCAGCATATATTCCGTAACAGTTATCCCTTTAGCCATTTTTTATTCCTCTTTCTGAGTGTTATCGTAGAGAATATGAGCGAAAGCCTCTAACCAGAATCCCGGTGATTACAGGAAGAGATTGCCATTTCGGAAGGAGCTTCCTGAAAAACCTTGTTCCCTAGAGCTCCAGCCATGAATCCGAGTAGAGGGAATGACCAAGAAGTACCTTTCCAGTTTTCACATAGTGTTGAGCTTCCTTATCGAGGCTGCCCAAGTCCGGTTCATTCCTGTCCATCACCTGATGGACCAAAGCGTCAACGTCCGGCCGCTTGCCCCGCGCAATGTCTTGTAAATCTTTATCAAAGGCATCCACAATGCAAGACCTCATCCCGAGCTTTGCCAACATGATCATGTAGGTCTGATTCAGGATAGGCCTGAGATGGTCCGGTGCCCCATTAGAAACATTAGAGAGCCCACATGTAGACTTGCAACCCGGAGCCAGGACCTCTGCAATCATATCGAGCTCTGACATAAACTGGTTGCATTCGAGCAATTGATTCTGCTGGACACTCAGGGGCGTGATGATCGGATCGACCCAGATGTCTTCTCCTGCCACACCAGCCTCTGCAGCCCTTTGGAGGATCTCGGTAGCCAGGACTCCCCGCTCTGCCGCATCCCGTGGCATGCCTTCCGGCCCCCAAAGCAATGCAACCATACCTGCATCATATCTTGTGACCAGGGGGATCTGCGCCTCCATCCTTTCTGGACGGCACATGATCGAGTTGACTACCGCCTTGCCCTGCTTGTTCTTGTAAACCTTGAGACCGGCCTCAATGGCCTTCACATTGGTCGTATCGAGATAGAGGGGCAGGTCCACGACTTCCTGGACCGTTTTCACCACCCAGGCCATCAATTCTTCCCCTCCTTTTCTGGCAGGCCCCAAATTGACATCGATGTAATCTACCCCTGCCTCCGCCTCAGCCGCGGCAAGCTCTTGTATGGGCTGGGGGTCTCTGTCCTTCATCGCTTGCCCGATTCGCTTCACCATCACGTTCAGGTTTTCCCCGATCAGAAGCATGAAACCTCCCGCAAAAAAAGTGCCTAAAGTTTGAAGTGCCTAAAATGCCAAAAGTTTACGGCTGCCATTCCTTCAGATACGCCGGGATGTGGGCTGACTCCCTGGGGCCCACCAGGACCTCCCAGTCCCCGAGTTCGTCTTCGAGATCGCCTGAGATCGCCGCGGCATAACCGGGTATGATGACCTTCTTATGTCCGACCTTGTCCATTATGCCACATTTCTTAAGAGACGTCCCTACTAGATCTCCCACAAACTTGCCGGCGGCCCAGGCTGTCAACACAGAGAGGCCTTCCGTATCAACGACCACCAGCCATGCAGGCACTCGGCTCGCTTCGACTTCGCCCGATACAATGAAATAGGTAAGGGAGAAGTTGCAGGTGACCAACACAGGTGAGTCCTCGTTCGGCCCTCCGACTTCGTAAACACCCGGAGAGGTCGCCATCGGACGCTGTGGATCCGTGTAGATGTCCATACGGGATAGTAACAGCGGAAATAGAGCATATCCTTGTAAATCCGACAGGACTATAATCCCACCGTACTTCGCCACGAACATAGAGGCGATCAATGATTCTTGCATCAAATCATCTGTCATCTCACAAGGAAAGGCAATGGTGGGAAAGCCCAGAGGTTTGTATTTCTTAAGCAGAGCCCCTCTGCGGATGAATATTTGGTCCTCCAGGGCTTTTCTGATGCCCCTGGCGCCCGAGTCAATGACGAGATCATGCAAGCCCTCTTCCGTTAGCTTTGTCGTCAACTCAGAGACCTCGTCCAAACCGTTGCCTTTTACTGCTAGGGGACACCCATGTTCCTTGGACAGAGCCGACATGCCATCTGCGTTTTCTTTGTTTGCTGCGTACATGAGAGGTTTTCGATCCCCACATGCCTTCCGGCCGGCCTCCATGACGCTCACGTCTTCCGTCATCAGGATAATGCCGGCTTCGGTTTCATCCTTTACCTTTGCAGTCAGAGCCCCGAACTTGCTGGCATCACCAGAGGCAGATTTTACGGCAACAAGATCTGCCTGCAAGGTCAGGCCTACGCGTTCGTATGCCAGTGTCTTGAATCGTTCGAGACGGCCACCCACCGCCTCATCCCTCATCTCATCTGTAACAAGGACGGCAATGCCGGGCCGATTAACAAAGGTCTTTTCATGCCGAAAGAGCACGGTTTCGCCACCAATCTTCAGTTTCCTTTCCCCTGTGCCGATTTCCACCGCCCTGATGGGGGGGGCCGCAGCATCAGCCAACTCTGCCTTGGCTTCCTCTGAAACATAGGGACAGGCAGCCAGCTCTGCCTTTCCTGCAGCCAGACTCATGGCAAATGCGAGACAGGTTGGCACCCCACACTCCCCACAATTGGTCTTAGGCAAGAGCTTATAAATCTGAATCCCTGTTAAAGCCATACTATTCCTCCATTCTCAGTCAGTACTCATCTGCCATCCGGCATTGGTTAACCAATGACTAATGCCAGATGACAAATGACCCTATTCCAGAAGCGGATCCATAGACAGAGCTGGATGGCCCTTCTCCTCGAGAAAGGGGAGGATCTCCTCCTCGGTCACCCCCACCGTCTCGTCCGCAATCTTGTCCAGCAGGTCGGGGATGCCCATTTCTTCTGCCCGTTTTGTCAGGCGGTCCCCAATCTCCTCCTTCAGACGCTTCGGCATCCAAACCAGGCGCTTGATCCCGCCATCTCCAAGAATCCATTTTCTCTGAGTGATGTTGTATTTCCCATGCCCCACAAAGCCCGGGACGCTGGCCCCACCCCCGATGGTTCCCGCCAGGGTGGTGAATTTCATGCCACAGGGCGTCATCCCCGGATAATCACGGTCCACGGTCATGACACCGTTGCAGATAGGCAGTATCGCAGCAATACATTCACAACACCCGCAGGTGGTCATGGGGTCATGCACTATGGTGTAGAAATTGTAGTGATCCAGGGCCTGGCGGGAAGCCTTGTAGAGAAACGCGTTGCATCCTTTCCACTGCCCCAGTTTTGGATCCAGACACTCCCCCTTCTCCACCGGCTGATTGGGTCCCGTGGGGTTGATCTCATTGGAGGCCTTGCAATCCATCCAGTTGTATGCACCACATAGGCCAGTCCTTTCAGGGCTGATAATACACACATGGTTGGGTGCAAAGGACTGGCAAAGGGTGCAGGAGTAAAATGTCTCGGTGGTCTCATCGGTCATCCCTTCGATCCGGGTGTCTCGATGGCCATACGCTTGTCTTGCCTTTTGCAGGATCTCATTTACCTTGTCTTCCTCCGTATAGAGTTTAACTTGGACCTTATCGAAGATAGCACCAAAGTCCTGATGAAACTTGGCATGCAAGATGTCCCCGATATGCTTGAGTTGCAGTCCCTTTCCGGCAGCAGCCTTAGACATCCTGATCCAGGCGATGTCTCTTTGGCCAATGTGCATAAGACCCTGGGCGTAGTTGACAAAATGGTGAATCTGCCTTTCCAGGATCGGCTCGAAGTCTTCCTGCATTTTTCTGCCCGCAACCTCGGCCACGATGGCCAGAGGGAGCCTTGCCCCCGGCTCCACATCATCCACATCAGGACCGAAGAGCTCGATCTTGCCATCCTCCACTTCGTCCATATCCTTGGTCGTCGCCCATTCCACGGCCCGGGTCTTACCGCCACCGCATTCCAGGTAAAGGTCGTCCTTGCGAACACGCTCACCCTCAAACGCAGGCCCATAGGACACCGGTATGGGAACCTTTGCAACAGTGACCTTCAGCCCCCTAACTTCGATGGCCCTGGTCACCAGTTCGTCGTGAGGAACATTGGAGACCACGTGCTCATAGGTGCAGATCCCTGTGGGCAGAACCTCCGGGATCGGTGTGTCGGCAATAGTCGGGAAACCCCAGTTGATGGCACCAGCGGCATTAGCGTACCATTCATCTGTCACCGTGCCCATGGGCATGGCAAAGGCAAATATACGGTCCTTGTTGTAAAGAAGATTGCTCTTGAAATCTCCCGGCTTCACGCCGCCAAAGGACATGGCGGCCCGAGTGGCGAAGCCCATGGCAAAAATGGTAGCCGTGTACTCGGGACCAAAAGAGACAAGACGTGTGCCCCAGCCGACCTGCACCCCCGCTTCAACCAATTGCTCGGACATGGTACGGCCCTCGTGCTCCGCACCCATGAACACATAGAGATTCTTTTCCTGAAGCTCCTGGGCAATCTGGACGGCGATCTCTTTGGTCGGCGGCGCGCCAAGAACGGCTGCAAAACCAGGGGCGGTGCCGTCAACGAATTCTACACCACGCTTGCGCAATATCACATCATCTGCCGCCCCCAACCAGAGGTTTCCGTTCGAAGGGTCTTCCGTCTTTGTGTAGAAATCCGGAGATTCGATGTAGCGTATGGCCTCAATGATCTCTTCAGCAAAGAAGGTAGCCATGCCGGCTTCAAGCGCCGGTGCGAGGTAGGGAAGCCACACATGTTCATCAACCTGGGCAGGCAGTAGGGACCGGCATCGCTCAAGGACCTGTTTGACATCTGACAGCTTCTTTACGGCAATACCAGAAATGCCATAGATGATCGGAAGATAATAGGCTGTGTTGGGAAAGCCCAGCTCTTGATCAGGCCCCCATTTTTCCATGGCTTCTTGATACTTGGATTCTGCTCGCTCCACAATCTTGTGGGCACCCCGAATCGCCGCCGAACAAATGATCTTTGACACTTTCTACACTCCTCGTCTGTTATTAGGTTGTGTCCATTGATGGTTGTCAGTTGTCCCTTGAAAAGACTGACACGACCTCTTGTCATAGCATTTCTGGTGGTGATTTCCCTTTTGGAAGTCCGCACCGCCTTCAGTTTGCCATCAGGTCATCCATAAAGCCTCTGACCAATTGGACGGCATCCGGGTGCCGCATGATCAGAATGTCACCTCCTGCCAGCAAGAGTAACAGGGCTGTCATGGCCTCAAGGAGAACGCCTCTTTTTAAAGGGTCGCCCAACAAGGGGGCCTCCTGTTCAGTAAGTTTTGCCTCCTTGGTCTTCCAGACCTCCTTGGCCAGATTACACACGATGGGAAACTGGAGCCTTTCATCTTCTTGGGTCAGGGCAGCCATCCGGTCTCTCTCCATCACAGAGTAGCAATACTCCAAGCCGTACCCCAAGGACGCCACAGTCGGGTCCACCATGATACGCTCGTCAGGCACGCCAAGATTCCCCAGCAGGATATTGAGCTGTTTGGCCTGGTTGATATCAATGGGCGTACCAGCTGCTATGGTGTGATGATAGGCCAGAGACGCCGCCCCGAGGGCCTTGTAGTTACCTTCTGTCACAGGACCAAGAATAAGCCTCTCCTCGGCGCAGGCCTCAGCAACCATTTTTAGTACCTCTGTGTCTTTTTCCAGATTATTACTACCCAAGACAATGAGGGGAACGTCTATGGCGGCGGCCACTTTCTTTGTTACCTCCACGGCATGTTCGCCCGAGTTGTCTTGTGCATTAGGGTCCGTGCTGGCCAGCTGCAATGCGACCATTTCTGCCCCATATGATGACACGCACTTTTGGGCCCAAGCAGCGGGGTCATTGATAACATCAGCAAACGGCTCCAATGCCGCCTGTGCCCACTCCTCAGGCGGAGCGTCATAGACCTCCATGGCTATCTTAGGTGGGTGGGGCATCTCTCCTTCAAAGAGATAAAAGGGGTAGGAGGTCTCCCCACCCACAATCACCGGGTTGGCCTCTTTACCCAGCGGGATTTCTTTAATCACGCCGTTGTACGACATCTTTGGTATTTCAAGTGCCATGTCTTTGCCTCCCTACAGTCCTACTTCATCCAAAATAGCCGGTATTTTACTTTCCCAACCAAGGGCCATGATATGCACGCCATCACAAAGGTCCTTCATCCCTTTGATCAAGCGGACTGCGATCTCCTTGCTCGCCTGGGCCTTGTCCTCAGCGGCCTTTATCTCCTGAACAAAAGGTTCCGGAACGAAAACACCTGAAACATTCTTGTTCATGAATCGGGCCATGCCGACCGATTTTAGCAGAATAATGCCTCCCAACACTTTGGCACCAAACCCCTCAACGCGCTTCATGAATTTTTCAAAGGCATCAAGGTCGTAAACCCCCTGAGTCTGAAAGAACTTGGCACCCGCTTCGATTTTCGTCTCCATCTTCATGATCTGGAGGTCGAAGGCCGCCTCATTGTCAGCCCCTGGATTTACGACCGCTCCGGGGAAAAAGTCGGGTGCCCCCTTGAGCTCATTTCCTGCCATGTCCACGCCGGAATTCAGCTTGCCGATGACATCCAGAAGCGAAACAGAGTCTAACTCGAAAACCGGTCTCGCCTTCGGGTGATCACCAAGAACGGGATGGTCCCCTGTTAGGGCAAGAACGTTCTTAATCCCGAGGGCCCAACCACTGAGCAAGTCCGACTGCAGGGCCAGGCAATTCCGATCTCTGCAAGTAACCTGGTAGACAGGGTCTATCCCCATCTCCGTAAGGAAATGAGAAAAGGCCATGGAGCCGAGACGCATGACAGAGCTCTGTAAATCGGTAACGTTTACGGCATCAACACGCTTCTTAATGACTGATGCCTCTTCCAGCACATGTTCTACGTCCGTTCCTTTTCCGGGTGCCACCTCGGCGGTGACCACGAATTTCCGTGATTCTAAGGCTTCTTTTAAACTCATAGCGACACCTCTCTAAACTGACGATTTTCGATTGAAGATTGATTGTTTCGGAACTGCACAGTGAAAAAATCTTTAGTGAATATTCAATCGGCAATCGGTAATGTTCAATCTCCTGTCGTGGCCTCACCTTCCCGCAGATCTTCTCTCACCACCTTGCCGGGATGAATGGGCCATTCCTTTACCTGCGGTTTTCCCTTGAGATAATGGAGCTGGTTTAGACGTTTCAGGGCATGGTATATCTCTTGCCAGGCACAAGGAGTGTCCTTGGAGACTTCACAATGGCCCTCTGAGGCACCCCCACACGCGCCATTCAGCAGGCTCTTGGCGCACCTAGCCACAGGGCAGATGCCACCGGTTCTCCAAAGGATACAGTCGCCGCAAGCCATACAGTTCTCCGTCCAGACGCCCGGTTCCTTCTCGACCCCTATGAATTGGGTGTTCAGGGCGGGCAAAACCGGCTTGTCAGGAAACCGACCGGCCACAGCCTGCACGCCGTTCCCACAGGCCATAGAAAGAATGACTTCATTATCTCCCATCTTCTTTTCCAGCCGATCGATAAACTTCTCAGCGCATTGCCTTGGGATAACAGTTTTTTCTACAACCATGTCCTTGTTTTGTGACACGAGCGCCTCTGCAAGCTGATCCACCTGTTCAGGCCCTCCAGCAGAGCAAAATGCCGTGCAGGTACCGCATCCAGCGAGCAGGATTTTATGATATGGGGAAACCATGTCCTGTATTTCGGCCAACGTTTTTTGTTCCGCAATAATCATGGTACACCTCCAAGACTCTATGCTTCCGAGGGTAGCGAAACAACAAAGGTCGTTCCCTTCCCTGCCTCGCTTTCCACACGGATGGAACCATTATGGGCGTCCACAATTCCCTTGACGATTGAAAGCCCAAGCCCTGAACCTGATATGCTCCTGGTTTCTTCGGTTTTGATGCGATAGAACTTGTCAAAGATCCGGTCAATATCCTCTGATGGAATCCCCATACCGTTATCCACCACCCTGAACCGTATTTCTTTGCCTGCTTTGTTCAGAGTGACGTTCACGTTCCCACCCTTGGGGGTATACTTAATGGCATTGCTGATCAGGTTGACAAAGATCGCCTCCACACCGCCCCTGTCACCAGTGAAGGATGGCAGTTCTTCTGCGATGTCGCATGACATTGTAATCTCTTTCTCTTCCGCCGACAGGCGCATAAGCTCAGCGGTTCGCCGCAAAATTTCCGCCATATCCAGGTTTTCGATCTTCTGAATCGATTTGCCCTCCTGAATGCGCCTGTAGTCCAGGAGGTCATTGACCAGGGTGATCATTCCTTTGGTCTTTTCCTTGGCCTTGCCGAGCAAATCCGACTGTTTGGCACTAAGGTCTCCAGCCAGTCCGTCCAGGACCACCGAAATCTGCATCAGCAGGGAGCTCAAGGGGGCCTTGAGTTCGTGGGAGACCATGGAGAGAAAATCGTCTCTAAGTTTAGCCATTGCACTGATGCTTGTGACGTCGTGAAACAGGCATGCTGCACCAATGGCAGTGCCTGTCTCATTCTTGACAGGGTCTACGTGGACACGAACGGCCCTTTCCCCCACTTTGACCACGGGTTCCTCACCAGCCATTAACGGAGCTAAAGAACTATCAGATTTGATGGCACGCATAAAAAATGACAACAACTCGTCCGATTTAATACAGTCCGAAATGGGATGACCTAGGGCCTTTTCCCGTGTCAAGTCAAAGAGGCTGGCGGCGTTCTCATTCAACAGGACAATGTTCGTCTGCCAATCCGTGACCACGAGGCCATCAGTAAAACTTTGTAGGATGGCAGAGAGATTCTCATCATGGCCGACTTCGCTCAAGACGGCCTGCCTTTGCCGTGTCAGAACACCCAGCTGCCGTCTGAGTCTGAAGGCCTCTATGGCCCGATTGATTTTCGTCCAGAAGCGATCAGCGGTAAAGGTTTTGCGGATGCAGTCATAAGCACCTGCGTGCACTGCCTCGATGGCCTCTTCGCCACAGTTGGCGGACATGGTCATGATCAGGATCTCACGCTTAGCCTTTTGCAGCACGTTGATGAGGGTCAAGCCACCCCAGCCGGGAAGCTCAAGAGAAAGGAGCATGATGTCTACTTCACCCGGCTGTTTCTGGACGATGGCTAGGGCCTCTTCAACAGACTCAGCGGTACGGACCCGGTGGCCCTCGTTTACAAGGAGTTCCCGGCATTTCTGCAAAACAGTGATGTCATTTTCCACCACTAGGATGTTTATGCTCGACTTGATCAACATCGTCTGATTAGTTCTTGGGCAACAACTCCTCCATACGTTTTACTAGCTCTTCGGGCTCAACGGGCTTGGCAATGTAATCATCTGCCTCTGTCATGCAACCCATCACGTTCGTGTAAGTTGTCTTGAACATGTGCTGGTCAACTGCAGTAAGCAAGATGACGGGAATCTTTTTCAGCTCCGCGTCTGCCTTTAGCACGACACAAACGTCATACCCATTCATTTCAGGCATCATCACGTCCAAAATGACCAAATCGGGTTGTGCTGCCAGTGCCTTCTCAAGCCCCGCCTTGCCGTCATGGGCCAGAAAAACATCGTAGCCCTTGCTGTCCAAAAGGAGCTTTGTTGCTTCACAAAAGTCAACATCATCATCTACCAATAATACCTTTTTCATGGCCACTCCTATATTCTATTTTGCGATCTTAGCTTGCGGATTTATTCCTTCCCTATTCTCTTGAGAATTTTTCCGACCCTCTCCAGCAAGATGCTGCTTTCAATCGGCTTCTCCACATAATCATCCACATCGAGCTGCACGCCGGTCTCCAGTTCGTAGCGGCGCTGGCTGACACCTTCTTGAACCGAGCTGAGGATGATGATCGGCATACGGGCATATTTGGCATATCGTGGATCCTTCAGGGCTTTGCACACCTCGAAGCCGTCCATCCTGGGCATAAGCAGATCCAGAAGGAGCAAATCAGGTTGCTCTTCTTTCAGCTTGGACAGACACTTCTCACCATCCTCAGCCGTGACCACCGTGTAGTCGGCTGACTCCAGTATGATCTGCAAGGCTTCCCGCATGTCCGGGTCATCGTCCACCACCAAAATCTTTGCACCTGTTCCCATTTTGCACCCCCTTTGTGATTCATCATCTACCATTTATTATTGGTCGCCAGTCATTGCCCATCATGCTCCAAATGAGAAAGGACTCATGTCAAATGACCAATGATAAACGACTACACGACCGGCCTTGGCATCAGACCGGCCTCTTCAACGATACGGGGAACGATGTCCTCCCATGCCACAGCCATGATGTGGATGCCATGCACCCCCTCAATGTCTTTGAGTTCCTCAATGGTCTCCAGACAGATCTTTACTCCCTCTTCCTTAGCGTCCTTGGCATCAGCCATGCGATCCACAAGCTCCTTCGGCACACTCAAGCCGGACACATTATTCCGCATATATCGGGCCATACCAACGGATTTGATGGGAATAAGGCCGGCAAGGATATGAGTCTTCTCGTGCAGCCCTCTGTCTCTCACCATCTTCATCCATTCAGCAAACCTGGCCACGTCAAAGATGCCCTGGGTTTGAATGAAATCCGCACCTGCATTTGCCTTTTTGGCCAACCGGGTAACACGAAACTCGAAAGGATCTGCAAAAGGGTTGGCCGCTGCCCCGATATAAAGCGGTACGTCTCCCGAAATTTCTTCACCGTTGATGAACTTGTGTTCATCCCGCATGGTTTTGACCATCCGAATGAACTGCATCGAATCAATATCATAGACCCCCTTGGCTGTCGGGTGGTTCCCGAACTTCTGGTGATCGCCAGATAAACATAGGATGTTGCCGACTCCCAAGGCAACGGCCCCAAGGATATCACTTTGTAGGGCCAGACGATTGCGGTCCCGAACCACCATCTGAAGGACCGGCTCCAAACCTATTCCCTGAAGGATCACGCAACCCGAAAGGCTCGACATGCGGACGATAGCGGTTTGGTTATCTGTGACATTCAAGGCATCACAACATGACTTGAGCAGCTCCCCTTTCTTCTGGACAACTTTAGGAGAACTCCCCTTCGGAGGTCCACACTCACCGGTCACGGCGAACTGGCCGCTTTCAAGAATTCTTTCCAGATTGCTCCCTGACTTCATGATGTAAGATCCTCCCTGACGATCTTTTGCGGTCCCCTGTGCCAGCCAGCCGACCAGTCCTTAACGGGATAAATCTCTTCTAGCACTTCCAGTCGACCTAGGCGGGTGAGGCGATCGATTATCAGTTGCCACGCGCAATCCACATCTTTGCTGATTTCGCATTTTCCTTTCATTGAACCGCCGCAGGGGCCATTGAGTAGTTGCTTGGCACATCGGGTCATGGGGCAGATGCCTGCCGTTCTCCCCAGGAGGCAATCTCCACACGCCACACATACCTCTGTCCATACCCCATGTTCTTCCGCCATCCCAATAAAGTTAGTGTTCAAGGCAGGCAGCACTCGCACGTCGGGAAATGACTTCACAATAGTCTGGACCCCAGCCCCACAGGCCATGGAGAGGATAACATCAAATTGATCTGCCAGCTTCTCCAAAAGGGGTCCCACGCTTTGTGGCTCACACTGCAATTCATTTGAGGCTTCAAGCGTCTCAACAGTCGTCCCTTTCTGTTTTCTGTTCATGCGGATGAGTGTTGCAAGTTCTTGCACCTCTTTGGGGCCCCCTGCGCAACAGACTGTCGTGCATCCTCTGCATCCCAGCACAAGGATCCTGTTGGCATCTTCAATCATTGATAGGATCTCTTCCATTGGTTTTCTCTCGGCTACAATCATAAGCACCTCACTCAGACTTGTTCTGTCCCAAAGGACTTGGGCCCAGTTCTCTTATGGTTTCTGTCATCTCCTTAGCTACATTGGCAAACTTTGCCCCCTCGGCAGCCGACATAAAGTACATTTGTACGCGTTCAGGTTCCATGTTGATTTCACTCAACAAATTCTTCGCGTACTGCACCCTTTGCTTCGCCTTGAAATTCCCGCTGATGAAGTGACAGGTCCCTTCCAAACACCCCGCTACATATACGCCATCTGCGCCGCATTCTAGAGCCTTGAGGATATGGTTCACACTCACCCTCCCCGTACACGGGATCTTAATCACCCTGATATTCGGAGGATACTGAATCCTTGATGACCCCGCCAGATCAGCAGCCGCATAACTGCAGTAATGGCAACTAAAGACAGCTATAAGAGGCTCAAAGTTGTTCATTGATTTTCACTCCTGTTTCTTATCATGCACACAGCGCTTCACAGGCCGCCATGATCTGCGCGTCACTGACATAGCCAAACTGAATGGCCTCAGCTGGACACTCGGCAACGCAGATACCACAACCCTGACATTGCATCGGTTCAATCATTGCCTTGCCCCCTTCATCCATGTGCGGGACTTGGTATGGACAAACCTTTACACAGGCAAAGCAAGAAGAGCACAATTCCTGATCAACGCGGGCAACCGTGCCCACCCTTTCAATGGCGTCATGCGACAGGATGATGGATGCCCGGGATGCAGCCCCTAATGCTTGAGATATGGCCTCACGAACCGTTGCAGGATAATGGGCATTTCCGCACAAATAGATGCCATTAGTCGCAAAGTCCAAAGGACTCAGCTTGGCATGTGCTTCCAAGAAAAACCGATATTCGTTCACCGGAACTTTCAGTATTCGTGAAACACTTTCAGCATCGTCGTGGGCCACAATGGGCGTTGAAAGCACCACAAGCTCTGCTGGCAAAGGGACCTCCTTGCCCATTGCAGGGTGGTAGATTTCAACATTGCCGTCTCCAACAACGGGGGGACTTTCCAGGTTGTACCGGATAAACCTGACACCAGCTTCTTTGGCCTTCAAGAAGAGGGCTTCATTTTCTACCCCATAGGCTTGAATATCGCGATAAAGAACGAACACCTTGGCGTCTTTGGCGATCTCTTTGATGTGAAGAGAGTTCTTGATCGCCACCATGCAACAGATGCGGGAACAGTAGTTCCGCTCTGGAATCCGAGCCCCCACACATTGGATCATCACAATACTCTTAGCGTCCAACTTTCCACTCTTAAGTTTCGTCTCCAGTTCGGACTGAGTGATGACGCGTTTGCCGTCGTAGTTGTACAAACCCATGGGCTTGAGGGGAGCACCACCCGTGGCCACAATAATCGCTCCCACTTTGTGGGTGTGCGTATTCCCATTGGAAGAGAATGTGGCGGAGTAATTGCCCACATAGCCACTCACTTCTTCAAGGGTCGCAGAAGTGAAGCACTGAATGCGCCCCTCCTGCTTGATAGCGGCAACCTTCTGCTCCACGAGTTCGCCAGCGCCTACTTCAGAGGGCGCCACCTTGTGGAGGTCACGTAATAGACCACCCATCTCTGCCTTCTTTTCCAAAAGAGTCACGTCGAACCCCTCACCCGCCAAGGCCAAGGCTGAGGACATGCCGGCAATTCCTGCTCCAATAACCAATGCCCGAGGTTCAACCTTTGACTTGAATGTCTCAATAGGCTCCAAGAACATAGCCCTTGCCACTGCCATCCGGATGAGATCACGGGCTTTACCCTGAGCCGCTTCCCTGTCGTGCCTATGGACCCAGGAGCAGTGCTCTCGGATATTGACCATTTCGAAAAAGTAGGGATTAATACCTGCCTCCTGGCAAGAGGCCCGAAAGATGGGCTCGTGCGTGCGGGGCGTACAGGCAGCAACCACAACGCGATTCAGGTCATGCTCTTTGACGGCGTTCTTAATTCCGGATGTGCCCGTTTCCGCACACGTAAACAGATTGGGTTGGACTGTAACAACATTGGGCAGCGTTCCGGCATATTCACACAGATCTTCAATATCCAGAACCCCAGCGATATTGATACCGCAATGACAAACAAAGACTCCTATTCTAAGTTCAGTCTCCACTTTGTTTCTCCATGTGTTCTGGGTTACGAGATTCTATCCTAACGCCTTAACTGTTTGCACCGCCATAGAAGCAGCAGCACTGGCCAGTGATACGGAAGAAGGTATGTCCATTGGGCCCTGGGCACAACCGCATACGAAGATCCCCTGGACCGAGGTATCGACCGGCTTGTTCGGGTCCGTTTTGACGAAGCCGCTCTCATCCAAATTAAACCCCAGCATCGTTGCCAGGCTAGCACTACCTTGACTCGGCACACAGGCTGTTGCCAACACCACCAGATCAAATGGATGCTGTTCAACCTTTCTGGTGTCCATATCTTCACACCAGACAACAGGCCTCCCACCGTCACCTTGAGCGATCTCAGCGACACGCCCCCGAACGAAGTGAATGCCGTACTCTGAGCCCCCCCTCAGACAGTATTCATGAAATTCCTTCCCATAGGCCCTCATGTCTGTGAAGAATATGGTGGACTTCAGTTCTGATTCGTGTTCTGTGGCAACAACAGCTTCCTTGACCGAATGCATGCATCCATAACTGCAACAATGGGCGTTGTACCTTAGATCACGGGAACCCACACATTGGACAAAGGCAATATCTCTGAGCTCTGCCAACGATGCCTCCTTAGCCTTCAACCCATCTAGGCTTTCATTCATTTCCGCCAGCCTCTTCTTGACTTCATCGACTTTATCAGAGTTTTGGCCGTTCTTCTCTGCACGTTTGAGCCCTGCTTTCGCATGCTTGATTTGCTTTTCCAGTTGTTCTATTTCTGCCTTGGTGTTCAGGCTCGAGAGCCTTTCCAGATGGCCCCCTGTCGGCCCGCTTGCGTTCAGTAAGCGCTCAAACTCCATGGCAGTAATGACGTCGGGGATCGTCCCGTATCCATAAGGTTTGATATCTGATGGGTCGAAGACGTCAAAACCTGTTGCCACGATGATGGCTCCCACATTGAGGTCAAAAACAGCATCCTTCTGTTCATAATTGACTGCCTTCGCCTCACAGATCTTTGCACAAATATTGCACTTCTTACCCTTAAAAATGCGGCACACGCTGTCGTCAATGGTGTACACTGAAGGGATTCCTTGGGGGAAGTATTTGTAGATCGCGCTTCTTGTGTCCATATTCATGTTGAATACATCCGGAACCGAGACCGGACATTTCTCAGCACAAAGACCGCAGGCTGTACATTTGGCTTCATCAACATATCGCGCCTTCTTCCTCACCGTAACCGTGAAATTACCCGCCCCTCCCTTTACTGCTTCGACGTCAGTATAGGTCAGCAACTGGGTGTTTGGATGCCGCTCTACCTCAAATAATTTGGGCCCCATGATGCAGATGGAGCAATCGTTGGTAGGAAAAGTCTTATCCAGTTGCGCCATTTTCCCGCCAATACTCGGCAGACGTTCTACAAGGTAGACCGTAAAGCCTTGCTCCGCCAAATCGAGGCTCGCCTGTATGCCGGCGATGCCACCGCCAATGACCAGGACATCTCTACTCATATGCACACCTTTTAAACCCGTGAATAACCGTTTTCCTCGTTCCTCATAGTGCCTTAGGGCTGTTCTAATGTTCCAAGGCCGAAGCAGCCATCACTTCAGTCAAATCCTTGACTTCCATCTTCATGTCACTGGAAGACAAAGCGCAAGTAAAGTGAATCTTACATTTCGGACAGGCAGTAATAAGCGCGTCTGCTCCTGTGGCCTCCGCCTCTTTAAGTCTGTCCATCTGGATTTGCTTGGAATAACTGGAACAATTTGCCCAGCAGCTGACCCCACAACAAACAGCATTTTCCCGATTGCGCTCCATCTCCACCAGCGTCATCCCGGGCATGCCGGCAATGAGCTCCCGCGGCGCCTCATAGATACCAGCCATTCTTCCTAATCTGCACGGGTCGTGATACGTTACTGTTTGCTCTTCCACGCGGCTCAGCTTCAAAGCCCCGTCCTTGATTTGCTCACCAACAAGGTCGTAAAAGTGGACGACCTCGAAGTCCAACTCTCCAAAATACAGAGGATAATAAGCCTTGAAGGCAACGTATCCCTCCGGGCAACCAAATATCACCTTCTTGGAGCCGCAACGCTTGATCATCTCAATGTTAAAGGCAGCCAGTTCCTTGAACACATCCACATTACCGCTCCACAGCAGATCATGACCGCAACACCGTTCCTCATCGCTAACCACCGGTTCGATCCCAAGCTTGTTGAGCATCTTCAACATATGGCTGGCAGAGCCCAGGGAAGAGATCCCCATGTCCCTGAACAGGACATCGAAATAGGGGAGACATCCCACGAACAGATAGTATTCACCCGATTCTGCAATCTGACCAGCTTCTCGAGCCCAGGCTGTCTTGTTCTGGTGGAGCCCTCCTCTTTGCATGTTGACGATGGTCTCGATGACCCCATCGTGGGCAAATGTGGCTTTATTGCCCGTCCTGAATGCCTCTTCACGAACAGCCCTGACAAATTCCAGGTATTCCACCTTGGAAGGGCACCTTTGGAGGCAAAGAGCACAGGTCAAGCATGACCACATGTCTCGGTCACTCAAAGCCTCATCTTCAAGACCTAAATCCGCACTCAGGACAAATTTTCCCACCATCTGTTGAGGTGAGAACCCGGGCAACACCCGTGACACAGGGCAACTTCCAGTACATACCCCGCAGTCCTGACAAAAAGAGACCTTGGTTCGTTCAATCAGGTCCTGAATACTCATGCCGCCAAAGCCTGTTTCCTGAGAGGATTTGGCCCCAATGACTTGATGCTCTCGATGGTCTCAGCCAGCCACGACCCCTCAACGAGCCCTTCCTCCGGCATCGTGTATAAGATCAAACGACTGCCGCCAAATCCTAGTAAGTCAAGGATCTCTTTGACGGCCGCACTTCGTCTGTCTACCAAGGGCCGGGTCTCAGGAAATGGGCGTTTATCTGCAGGGGCTTCAACAAAAAGAACCCCGTCGGCTCCCAGTTCAAACAATCGCAGCAAATCGGAGACACTCACCCTTTCCAAACCGAAAACCGTGACAGAAACAACCCCAGGAAAATTTTGGCTGAGGCTATCCAAATGACTTCTGCTAAAATTGCCGTATTGAGAAAACACACCCACGACAAAAGGGTTGGTAATGCCTGATCCTTTGAGAGCTTTCTCCACTGCGTAAACCGTGTGTCCAGGAGGATAAAAACATGTCTTCACAGCCTGAACGGGGCACTCGGCGGCGCAAGTCCCGCATGCCTGACACTCAAAAATATCAATACCCACTTTGCCGTCCTCACCCCTAGAAGGAATTTCCAGGGGGCAGACCTCCACGCAAGCACCGCACCTTATGCATTGCTCCTGATCCAAGTAAGCCCCTAGGTTGCAGTGAAGACAACGTTGGGCTTCTTGGACGGCTTGGTCTTCTCGTAACCCCGAGGCAACCTCATCGAACCCGGCAAGTCTGCTATCCACGGATAGGATCTGCTCTCGCGACCGTACCATGGTCCTGGTTTTCTCAATGATTCGGGGTGGAAGCTTTTCTACCTCAACCTCTTTTAGTGGCTCGACCTTTGGAAGGTCTTCCCCTCTCAAATAGTGATCTATGGAAATAGCAGCACGTTTACCGGCGGCAATGGCCTTGATGGCGGTGGCTGGACCGGTCACTGCATCTCCCCCAGCAAAGACACCGGCAAGAGTAGTGACTAAGGTGTTATGATCTTCTACTGCAATGCGGTTACCCCTTTCGGCTACTTTCAGTTCATCGGCGAGCAAAAACGATTCGGGTGCCTGGCCGATGGCGGCAATGACCATATCCACATCCAGGGTAAATTCAGACCCCGACACTGACTTTGGACTTCTTCGACCGCTGGCGTCCGGCTCGCCCAATTCGTTCTT
>DAOUZN010000141.1 GCA_030665585.1 Deltaproteobacteria bacterium
CTTATCATAGTAGGCTTTGACTTCCTTGTCGGCAACGCTGACTTTCTGACCAAATTCCTGGTCGATCAACCCTTGAATAGCCCTCTGCTGCTTAAACTGAGACCTGATGGCGGTCTCAGAAAGCTTCATCCTGGCCAACGATTTCTTCAACTCAGCTTCACTGGGAAATCTCTTTTTCATGGCTGCTATTTGCTCGTTGATGACCGAATCGTCAACCTTGATTCCCTGCCTTTGGCTTTCCTGATAGAGCAACTCCCGGTCAATCAGCTTCTCAAGGGCTTGCTTCTTGACTCCTGTTAATTGAGAACCGCTGAGAGACTTCCCCCCCCTGGAAAGCTGTCGCTGGGCACTAGCCATCTCCCTATCAAGATCGACTCGGGTAATCACCGATCCGTTAACCACTGCAACTTTATCTTTCGAAAGCTCTTTTTCTGCTGCCGCCAATAGCGAAGCAACGGATACCACAGCCAAAGCCGTCAATACGACCCAGAACCATTTTCTGAATTTTACCTGCATTCAAGCCTCCCTTTCCCCATATGGATATTGTCAGTTCGGATAAATCGGTCCCTAGAATGTCATAACCTTATCAGCCTCCATTCGAACTGCTACACACAACCAGACTGGAGGATCGTGGAAGAATAAGAATGGATCAATGAAGTGTGGAGACTGTCAGCCCATTGTTGCAGTGTGCTGACGGGTCTAACGATCCCGTTCCTGTCTTGCTAGAAGCAGACACGACAACAAAACGACCTTCGAAGCATTCCTCTAACTGCCCTTGAGCCCGGCGATGGCCCTCTCCAGGACCGCCTTCGTCTTGGCAAGCTGCTCACGTTGATAACTGCTCGAAGCATAGGAAGCAGCTTTGTCAAGGTGGCCCTTTGCAACTTGGAGATCAGGCAGGGTTCCCTTGGTCAGCGCGATATCAGCTCGATGCAAAAGAACGACAAAATCTATGCCCTTCAAACGAGCTTGGACCCTGTTGCGCAAGGCCCCTGTCGGTGCATAGGATGCCGCTTGATGCAAATAGCCCTTGATCCTCGAAAAATCGGGCCCCCCTGGGTCATTTAAGAGCCCATCCGCCTTGTCCAGAAAATAGCGAAAGGTCATGGGATAGACCTCTTCTTTCGAGTAGACATCCTGGGCCGGTTGGGGCATTGCCATGCCCTCAAGATGAAGTACCAATTCCTTCCCGATCGGCGCAAATTTTCCCCTCCACACCTGAACCCCACCATCGACATCCTTGAGGTAGAACATGCCCCTGTTGGAAAAGCTCGTACCAATAATGATGAGAATGAGCACGGCCAACACGCCCAAACCCGCCTTGACCGCTGTGCTCGTGCCACCGGGGCCTGGCGACATCTCTGGAGGCGGAGGCTTGTACTCCGCCACAGGCTCGGCACCCGGGGACGGCATGGCAGCAGCTTCAACCGGAGCGGCAACCCTTGCCGCCTCTGGCGGCGCCTCAACCTTTAGATCAAATGGCTTGAAGAGCAAACCCCTGACCCGCTTTGTCTCCTCCTCGTCGTATCCTGTCACAAACGGCGGCGCCTCCGGAAATTTCAACGGCGCCTTTGGTTTATAGACACGCTCAGCCACCGGCGCCTCGGCCGGCACCATCTCAAACTTTCTGAAAAGCAGGTCCTTCTTGGACGCCTTCCGTCTTCTTGGTGCCGCCGCCTTTTTTCCCCTGGTCTTTGCGGGTGCTTTGGTCTTGGCCTTTGCCTTGGACCCCGCTGCCGCTACCGCCTTTTTCTTGACCTTGGAAACTGACTTCGCCGCCGGCCTCGACCTCGCTGCCGCCTTCTTCTCCCGGGCGGCCCCGGGTCCTGCCTTCCGCTGCTGTTTCGTAGCTTTCTTCTTCGGAGTCGAGCCCTGGGCAGATTTCTTGGGCGTGACCTTTATCTTGGCGGTTGACCCCTTTTTCTCAGTCGATCCGAGTAAATCCTTTCTTGCCATGAGACCCCCTTACGGCAACTAATGTGTTCAGGAAGACCATTTTTCTATACAAAATTGTATCACTCTTGTAAAGATTCATTATGGAACAAGGGGAACTCGACATGAAACAAGAAGTCATCGTGCGCTTTCCTCCAAGCCCCACCGGATACCTTCATATCGGCGGTGCCAGGACAGCCATATTTAACTGGCTCTTCGCTCAAAAAACAGGCGGCAAGCTGATCCTGAGGATCGAAGACACGGACGCGGAAAGGTCTTCCGAAGAATCGATTCAAGGGATTATTGAAAGCCTAAAATGGCTGGGGATTACCTGGGATGAAGGTCCTTATTTCCAGTCCCAGTTCATCTCGGATCATTTGGCGGCGGCACAGAAGCTGCTCGAATCGGGTCACGCCTACAAGTGTTTTTGTACAAAAGAGGAGCTCGATCGAAAACGGGACCAAGCCCGCCAAAGAAAGACGGCATTGCAATATGACGGCACTTGTCGCCATTTATCACCCGAGGAGGTTGCGGAAAAGGAAGCGGCCGGGATGCCATACACCATCCGTCTGAAGGTGCCCCGAGGGGAAGGGTTTGTCAGTTTTGAGGATATCGTCTACGGCATTATTGAGAAGAAATATGAAGACATAGAGGATTTTGTCATGGTCCGTTCCAATGGGCAGCCCTTGTACGTTCTGTCCAATGCCGTTGACGACATCCGTGACCGGGTCACCCACGTCATTCGCGGACAAGATGGATTGGCAAATACACCCAAACAAATTTTGATTTACAAGGCTCTTGGTGCACCGGTGCCAAGGTTCGCGCACATGTCCCTTACCTTGGATCCCAAGAAGGCCAAGATCTCTAAACGCACCCACGGCGAACGGGTTGCAGTCCATTTTTACAAGGAGCGCGGGTTCCTGCCATGGGCATTTGTCAATTATCTGGCCCTTCTGGGATGGTCCACCCCCGATTCGAGAGAAATCTTTTCCAAGGATGAACTGATCGAAGCATTTTCCTTGGAAGGTATCAGTCGGGCCAATGCGATCTTTGATGTAAGGAAGAACGATCCAAAATTCTTTACCGACCCAAAAGCCATTAGTATCAATACCCACTACCTGAGAACGCTGCCCGTTGAAGAGATCGAGCCGTACGTCAGAAAACAGCTGGAAAAGACTCAGATATGGGATCCTGAGTTTGAGGCGATAAAGCGCGATTGGTTCCTTCGAACAATCGACCTGATTCGGACCAGGTACCACGTCACCACCGATTTTGGGACCCTTGGTCGTGCCTATTTTTCCGACGATTATCCGATCGAACCCAAGGCATTGAAAAAAAACGTCCTGAAGCATGAAGGACTGAAAGTGTGGTTTCCGATTCTGGCGGATCGCCTACAAGGCATGGACACATTCTCCGTCGAGGAGGCCGAAAAGGTGATCCGCGAAATGGCTGACGAGCTCGGGATCAAAGCAGGAATATTGATCAACGCGATTCGCACCGCGGTGACCGGTCAGCCCAAGGGACCCGGACTCTTTGATGTCCTCATCACCGTGGGACAGCGCCGTGTGGTAGAGCGCCTTCGCAAGGCCGTAACATTCTTCAAGCTCCATTGAGCGGTTTCACCCATTCCACAGCGCTACGCGATCCTTGACCGTTGAGCCACCTCCTGACAGGATCAAAACAGGGTGTTCGTCAGTGACGGCCTGTGACGAGGATGAAGATATGAAAACTGAAAGAGCGCCCAAGAAAGACTATATGACCCTTGCCAATAAAGTGACTCTGTTGCGGATTATCCTCGTCCCCGTTTTCATCGTATTCACCATTCCGGATCCCATCTGGACCAGGTTTGTCGCTGCCTCAATCTTCGTGATAGCCTGTGCCACAGACCCCTTGGACGGGTACTTTGCTCGAAGCCGCAGCGAGGTCAGTGTCCTGGGGACTTTTCTTGACCCCTTGGCCGATAAACTGCTCACCATGAGCGCTTTTATTGTCATGGTAAAGTACCAGATCGTGGCCGCGTGGATGGCAATCATTATAGTCGGAAGAGAGGTGACCATCACCGGGCTGAGGGCTATCGTCTCTCAGCAGATGGGGGCTGTTATCCCGGCTAACCGGTGGGGAAAAATAAAGACATTGGTGCAGATGGTGGGTGGCAGTATTCTCCTCTTTATGATCCCTTCCGGCCAGTACAGCGCAGAGGTAAGCCTCAGGCTGCCCCCGGTTGCCAATCTCATTATGTCTGTCATACTCGCCGCCACTGTTTGGTCTGGATGGGTGTATGCCAAGGAGTACAAGGACCACTTCAGAAACACGTAGCGCTCTTCAAAGCTTCGTCCTTGATCGTATAGTGAAGCCTCTCCCGCCCTGAAGGGCGGGGCTTCCCGGTAAGGAAGAAAAACAGTTTTTTTATAGCTCCCCTCGACCCCGTCCTAAAGGACGGGGCTTGCGGGGAGCAAGCCGGTCAGCGTTCCTTACGGTCGAATCCCG
>DAOUZN010000142.1 GCA_030665585.1 Deltaproteobacteria bacterium
CTAACAAACAGGAGCAAAAGAGTCAAAGCCATTTCTGTTCAGCCATAGGCGTCAAAGGCAGCGATCATTGACTTTTGCCGGGTCCGTTGTTATAGGCTTTAACATGAAACCTGGTACGATTGTGGAATACATTGACAGCAAGGAGATGGTTTGCGCCGTTGTTTTAGAGAATAAGAAGCAAAAGGTCAGGATGCTAACTGAACATGATCGTGAGGTTAGCCATGGAGAAAACCGCCTGGCCCACTCCAGCGACCAAACCCTCGATCTCAGTATGGGAAGAGATGCGCTGGTGGAGCGTCTTCAAGTGGTGGCGGAAACTAGAAGGAAACTTCAGAATCAGATAGATATTCAAGAACTCTGGGAGGTCGTGCATGCGGAAGCCGCATGGATCGACCTCAAGAGCATGGCGGAATTATGCTTCGGTGCCAAGATTTCCAGCGACCATACCTCGGCGGTGGCCAGGGCACTCTTCGAAGACCGCCTCTATTTCAAATTTGATACGGATCGGTTTTTTCCAAATAGCCCCGAGCAAGTGGCGCGGATGGCAGCACAGACTGCACAAGAGGCCAAAAAAGCCCATATCATTGCCGAAGGAAGCCGTTGGATTCGGCAGGTCATGGAAAGCAAGCACGCCCCCGCATCTGCCGACCAGGAAGCGCTTGTTGAGATACTAAGGTCTTTCTATCTCTTCAGGAAAAACAGCCCTCATTACAAGATCGGCAAGGAGATCATTGCATGCTCCGGCTTGGATCCAAAGGAAGGACCGTTTCACCTCCTAGTCAAACTGGGCGTCTGGTCCGAGGACGAAAACCTGAACCTCCATCGGTTCGGCGTATCTCATTCCTTTTCTTCAGCAGTCATGAAAGCTTCAGAGCGGCTGATCCGCGAAGCCATAAAACCAAGGCCCGATGCGGGTCGCAGAGACCTTACTCATCTTTCCATGCTCACCATCGACGGCCAAGGTACGCTTGATTTTGACGATGCAATCAGTATCGAACCCAAAGGAGACGGGCACCGGTTGGGGATTCATATCACCGATGTAAGCCACTTCGTGGAAAAAGGAAGCCTGGTGGATCAAGAAGCGTTCAGCCGCGCCAGTTCCATATATATGCCCGACGATCGGATTCCCATGCTACCGCCGACTTTGGCAGAAGATCTTTGCAGTCTGAAAGAGGGACAGGATCGGTTTGCCATAAGCATTATGGCTGACCTTGACGTCTCGGCAAACGTGGTAGCGTATGAAATAGTCCCGAGTATTATTCGGGTGAAACAACAACTCACATACTATAATGCCAACTTGTTGGTACAGGAAGATCCAGAGCTTGGAGCAATCTACGAGCTTGCCCAAAAATTTCGCAACATCCGCCTAAAGAACGGCGCACTTCAACTGATCCTACCGGAAATCAGTGTTTGGGTTGACAATGATGCGGAAATTTCAGTGACGCAGATAAATCGCGAAAGCCCCAGTCGTATGATGGTGTCAGAATGTATGATCATGGCCAATTGGCTGGCCGCTCGATTCCTTCGAGATCACGGGCAGCCTGCCATTTACAGATCCCAACAGCCTCCCCGTGAGCGTCTCATTCAAGAAGGTGGTGGCACACTTTATGAAAACTGGACACAGCGCCGTTTTCTGAGCCGCGTTGTGTTGGACCCTGACCCACAAACCCATGCCGGCCTTGGCCTGGATGCCTATCTCACCTTGACTTCTCCTTTACGAAAATACTTTGATCTGGTGACACAGCGCCAACTAAGGGGACTTTTTGGACTGGAGCGGTCATATTCGGAAGAAGAGCTCAGATTCATCATCCAGGCCCTGGAGGAGCCCATGAGTTACATCACAGTGCTGCAGCAAGAACGCACCCGTTACTGGATTCTGCGATACCTTGAACATCTCGTAGGGCACAAAGAGGAAGCCCTAGTCCTTGACAAGCGTCGCCAAAGGTACATCGTGCTCTTACCCAGCTATATGATCGAATGCTCCCTTCCGTTGAACAGCGGCGCGGACCTCAAACCACAAGACACCATCGAGGTCAAGATCGAGCGAGTAAACGCCAGGGCCGACACCCTCACGCTCGCGCGCTCGTAGAAGGGATATGATGTACTGGGCGGCTAGTTCTCCCTGGCCTCAAACTCCATGGTGTCATCGTTTAGCAAACCAAGGTACTCATCGCCTTGGCCAAACAAGAACCACACCTCGCCCACACTCAAAGCACTTTTCCACTCCACGTCTTGTTCCATTTCAAGAATAACATCTTCGGGGGACACAGATGAACTCTTGATCCCAAACTCCTTGAAAAAATCTAAGAACCTCTTTTTCTCTGACATATCTTCCTCCTTGCTGCACATTCCCTTTGCCCCGTCGCCCACTGGAAGAGTAAGGGTGTGATTTGAACTTTCAAAAAACCGCACTAAAACCCATCAACCGTCTATGCCCTTCTGGAAAATTAAGCGACGTCGGCACCTCAAGGACAATCACCTGGTGTTGTTCGATTTCCCGGCGTGAAAAAGGCAAGACCTGGGTGATGGGATGAAAAACCGATGGTCACCCCATCAGCATCTACAGCTTAAACGCCTCTTTTCTCCTTGTCATCGGATTCTTGAGTCTCTTGCTTTTCCTTGAAGTGCTCTTTGAGAAGCACTTCTGTATTGGAAAAGGCTTTCTTGAGTCTTGCATTGATCGAACGCAGGGCCTGGTCAACCTCCTCCAGGAATTGATCTTTGCCTTCCGTTCCCATCATTTCTGCTTTATGCCTCATGGTCTCAAGCATTCTTAGCAACATGCCGTGGACTTGTAAAGATTACGAATCAGACGTTGCAAAATGAGGGACGAAGCCATAGGCTTCATAAATACCCTGAGCCCGGGCCGATCTTATGAAATCGAGAAATTTCTCGGCATTGCCGGGATGGGAGGCATTCCTTAGGCGGCAAATATAGTAGTTGATCCTGCCCCTTTGATCCAGATGTTCTCCGGGTTCGACCACATCCACGGCAAGCCCCGTCTGCCGCGCATGTATGATCTCTGTGGCCCAAACAGGCCCCACATCAACTGTCCTCTTTGCTATCCGTAACGGCGTTTCCCTGTGGTGTACGATCGTCAGGATCGCTGTGCCTTCCGCGCGCTTTTGTTCCATGATACGGTCCACCAGGGCTTGTCCGCCAGCCTGGCGATACATCTCCACAATGTAGTGAGCGATATC
Source organism: Deltaproteobacteria bacterium (assembly GCA_030665585.1). Classification (GTDB taxonomy): domain Bacteria; phylum Desulfobacterota; class Desulfobacteria; order Desulfobacterales. The sequence continues at coordinate 3,201 of DAOUZN010000142.1, forward strand.
TTCATACTCGGGGTTGGGCTGGGAAATGCGCACCCCTTCGCCACCAAGATCAGAGATAGAGGCAATCTGCGCAGGGTTGTCATCCGGCACCATTAAGACAATCCGATTGTGAAGATACAGAAAGTAATCCTCCTGTGAAATGAATCCCCTCTTTTCGAGGCGATCCATGGCCTCTTCGGTCACAGAGGCATACACATCAGCAAACACGTCTATGACCTCGTCCCGAAAGATCGCACCACCCGCCAAAATCTGCTTTAATTCCAGGCCCGGAGGAAGGGTTTCGTAAAAGATCCTCTTGATATCCGGATATTCTGTCTGAAAGGCAAGGAGAAGTTCTTCCATGACCATGAATTGGTTGCCGGCCACAAAGAGAACCAGGTCCGCCGAACGGGCAAATTCGAGATTGTGGAGGTCATCTTCTCGATCCGATGGGATCACCGGAAAACTCGCCTTTTCTTTCCCTGCAGCCATTTTATCTCCTCCTTGTGCCGAGATTTCAATAACATAGGTAACTAGATCCTGTCAAAAGTCTATTCCCCCTTTGATCTTGCCCGAACCACCCGATCAAAACCACTGTGGTCTTTGATCACTGCCACATCAGCGTAGGACATCGAGGCTGCCAGAAGCGTTTCCACCGAAGCCCGCTGATTATAGCCAATTTCAAAAAGTAGCCATCCCCCCGGAGACATGTGTGCTGCTGCCCTTTCAATGATGAGACGGATGGCGTCCAGTCCGTGAGGCCCACCATCAAGGGCCTCCCGGGGTTCGTATCGTGAAACTTCCAAGGGGAGCCTCTCCAAATCAGGACTTGAAATGTAGGGGGGATTAGAAACGATGAGATCAAAACATCCGTGTCCATCACCCACTGCGTCAAACCAGTTCCCCAACAAAAAGGTGACGGCTGCCTCAAGTCCATATCTTCGGGTATTGTCCTGGGCAACGGCTAAGGCCTTCTGCGAGTTATCAACCGCATAGAAACGATGGCCCGGCCGTTCTCTTGCCAAGGCCAGGACAATGGCCCCTGATCCCGTTCCAAGGTCCAAGACCTCAAAAGGCCTTGGTGATGTTGCCGGCGGTATGATCGATAGGGCAGCCTCTACCAAGACCTCCGTCTCTGGACGGGGGATCAGAACATCAGGGGTCACCTTCAGATCCAGT
>DAOUZN010000146.1 GCA_030665585.1 Deltaproteobacteria bacterium
GTTCGGCCGTATCCCGGACGAGATCCGCGCCGCCCTTGGCCTTACACCTGATATTTCACAGCTCACACCCCGTTCGCCACAAGTTGTCTTGTGGGGAAGTGGCAGCCCGCGCCGGGAGTTCCTCCACGTGGACGACCTTGCGGGTGCTTGCCTGTTTCTAATGGAGAACCTCTCTGCCTCAGACCTTCTGGCAAGGGATTTGCCAAACTCTATCGTGAATATTGGTTGCGGCAAAGATATAACCATCAAGGAACTGGCCCTGCTCATCAAGGAAATCGTCGGGTTCGAAGGTGAGATGTCGTTTGATGCCACCAAGCCTGATGGAACGTCGCAGAAGTTACTTGATATATCTACCATGAAAGCCTTGGGGTGGTCGCCAAAAATATCATTAAGGAATGGCATTAAACAGACCTATAAAGAGTGTTTAGACAACGCAAACCTTTGAGTTCAGAAGAAAAAACCTACCCAACACAAAAAGATATCCCTATCTTTTCTGCTTTGGAGGAAGACTGAAATGCGATTGAGACTACTGGCAGTGGTGGCTTGCATCTTTGTGATCTCGTTTGGAGGCTTGCAGGAAGTGCAAGCACAGGATGTGACCAGGTACTTGGAACCCGGAGGCGGACTGACGCCTGCGGCCCAAGGGCTCTTGCGACAGAGGCCTGAATTCAAGACCCTGACCCCCGAAGAGGTGGAAAGGGGAAAGCTTGAGCTTGAAAGGCAAAAAGAGGGACGTGAACTGGAGGCGCTTGCCGAGAAACAACAAGCAAGAAAAGAACGGGAAAAAGTACGGGAGGTATCCAACCAGGAGAAAGAGTTACGCTACATCGCAAACAAGTACAGAAATAGAACCACACGAAATATTTTCTTGTTAATACGTCAGGATCCAGATCCTGAAAACATTGAGTTGGGCTTGCTCGATGTATTGGACCGATACCAGGAGGATGTGATTCGCGACATTATCAACCGGTTTCAGTTAGAATCAGTTCTTTATCGCGATTCTGCCAAGAAGTTAAGAGACATATTTGCTTCTAACAAAAGGGAAGCTGTCGGCAAAATCCAGGAAAAAGTCACTACTGCCAGGCAGGCCGAAGCCGGAATAGCCGCGGATACTTTGGAAAACATCTTTCAGAATTTCATAGACAGAGTCATAAAGGATGTCCTGGATAACTTCAGCCTCAAGTGGGCGGTTAAGGGCACGCCTCCTCCATACAAAATGGAGTCGCCCTATGCCAGGCCTGTGGAAGCGTTGAAGCTGTTCGGTCACGAACTATTTTCCGGCGTGCCCGCTTCGTTTTCGCCGCCCACCCATATTCCCGTGACGGATGATTATCTCGTTGGTCCTGGTGACGAGATCAAGGTGTTGATGTGGGGTCGAATTGACGCTGAGTACTCCATCGTGGTCAACAGGGATGGCAGCATACAATTCCCGCAGCTTGGCGCCATTTCTGTTGCAGGACTGACCTACAAGGACATGCAGCGACTATTGAAGAAAAAGGCTGAAAGCATCACTGGGGTCCATATCAGCGTGACCATGGGCAGGCTGCGCAGCATCACCGTTTTTGTTGTTGGCGAGGTCAAGAAGCCCGGAGCATACACAGTCAGTGCCTTTGACACAGTCATCAACGCAATCCTCGTTTCCGGAGGACCAACACGGCTGGGATCTTTGAGAAACGTCCAGCTCAAGCGGAACGACAGGGTCATCACGGCCGTGGATTTCTATGATTTTCTTCTCCAGGGCAACACTTCCCGGGACATCAGACTGCAGCCGGGAGACGTCATCTTTGTACCCAGGACGGACACCCTCGTGGCCATCGCAGGCAACGTGAAACGCCCTGCCATCTACGAGCTGAGAGGAGACGTGACCCTCGGCACCCTCATTGATCTGGCGGGCGGGCTAGCCCCGAGTGCTTACAAACAGAGGCTGCGGATCAAAAGGTCTGTTCAAAACGAGAAACAAGCGGTCCTGGACGTCACTTACGATAGACATGGAACGGCCGGGGGCTTTATCCTTCAAGACGGCGATGTGGTCAACGTGTTTCCTATTGCTCGTGAAAAGGTGGACGCTGTCTACGTTTATGGCAATGTCCTGCGGTCTGGAAGCTACGCTTTCAAACCGGGGATGCGGGTGTCCGACGTTATCAGGGATGAGACAGAGCTTAAGAGCGACACCGATTTTACCTATGCCCTGATCAAGAGGTATGTTGAGCCTGATATGCATACCGAGCTTGTTCCTTTCAACCTGGCCGAGGCCATTCTGGCTAGAGATGAGAAGAGCAATGTTGAGCTGGAGCCCTATGATGAAATCTACATATTCAACAAGTGGCTTCTTACGTACAAGCATTACGGCAGGATCAAAGGCGAGGTCAGAAATCCTGGGACCTATCCGTTAAAAGGGAAGATGCGGATCAAGGATCTGATCATTGTGGCCGGGGGTCTGGGCCGTGAGGCCTACCTGGGGAAATGCCACCTCTTTCGGACCGATCCCCAGACCAAAAACGTGACGATGATGACATTCAACCTTGAGGAAGCCCTTGAGGATGATGCTGCAAATAACCTGCTGCTCCAGGATCAGGACGAGGTGGTGATCCATAGCATCAGGGAGTACAAGCCCAGAGAATTTGTTAAGATCTATGGCATGGTGAACAACCCGGGACGATATCCTTTGGCCGTGGGTATGACCATCAAAGACCTCATCATGGCAGCGGGAAACCTGCGCAAGGAAGCTCACAAAGGAGAGGCAGAACTGGTGCGCTTCAGGCTGGTTGATGGAGACCTCATGAAAACAGAGGTTGTGGCCTTTAACGTAAACAAGGCGTTGGCCGGGGCGCCGCAGGACAACTACGGGCTGGAGGAATACGATCAGGTTTTTGTCAAGAAGATCCCAGACTGGCTGGAGGAGATCAGGGTCACTGTTGAGGGGGAGGTCAGATATCCGGGCGAGTATTTCGTCAGAGACGGAGAAAAACTGAGCTCTGTCATTGAAAGGGCCGGAGGTTTTACCCGGGACGCCTATCTGCGGGGGGCCTTTTTCACCCGAGAAAGGGCTCGGCAAATCCAGCGCCAGAGGCTGAATGATCTCATCCTCAAGATGGAGCAGGATCTTGCGGCCGGAGAAGCCACAGAGGTGACGGGGGCGCTGTCCAAAGAAGAGGTGGAAGCCCATCAGGTCGCCATGGAGGCAAAAAAGAGCCTGCTCCAGAAACTCAGGGCGGCGAAGGTTGAGGGGCGGATGGTGGTCAAATTGGACCGGCTGGATCGGTTTAAGGATTCAAAATTTGATCTGAGACTTGAGGACCAAGACCAGCTACAGATCCCCAAGACGCCCCAGTTTGTGAACGTGTTGGGCGAGGTATACAATGCGACATCTTTTATGTACGAAAAGGAAAAAAAGGTTGACTACTACCTGAAGCGGGCGGGGGGGGCGACCGTGAATGCGGAAAAGGGTGAGATGTACATCATTCGGGCCGACGGTTCCGTTCAGAGCAAGGCTTCAAGTGGTAAGCTGTTTAGCTGGGATCCTGACAACAATCGATGGACTTATGGGGGCTTCAAGTCTGCCAGGCTTTATCCAGGAGATAGTCTTCTGGTACCCAGAAAGCTGGTCAAGATCCACTGGGTGAAGGAATTCCGAGACATCACCCAGATCATATTCCAGATTGCAGTTGCTGCCGGCGTGGTCGCGGCAATCTAAGGGAGTTTTTGGAGCCCTTCGTTTTGAGTAGTGGTCTGAAACGTTCCGGGCTCATACACGTTTCTGCCGTGCAACAAAAAAGGCCCGTTGAGGCCTTTTCGTTTCTGTGGGACTCGTACGTTGAGACAGCCTGTTTGATCCAACGATTCTAGGCGATTGGAGAGACGGATATGATAAAAGTTGCTGTTGTGGGTTCAGGTTACTGGGGAAAAAACCTGGTGCGAAATTTTCACGCCCTTGGGGCCCTCGGTGCTATTTGTGACAAAGATGCCAAGGTGGTGACCAAGTTTCAAGAGATGTACGGGGGAATTCCTGTCATTCAGGATGTTGACCAGCTGCTGGGCGATCATTCGCCACCGATTGACGCCGTTGTCCTCGCGACACCGGCCGAAACCCATTATGATTTGGCAAGGAGAAGCCTCGCGGCTGGAAAGCATGTCTTCGTGGAGAAACCCCTTGCCCTCACTGAAGAAGAGGGCCTGGACCTCGTCCAACTGGCAGAGCAGAACCAACTGACCTTAATGGTGGGACACATTCTCC
>DAOUZN010000130.1 GCA_030665585.1 Deltaproteobacteria bacterium
TTTTTTCAATTGGATCTCTTGACATGAAGCTTCCCGACTGAAAGGGTGGGGCTTCCCGGAAAGGCAGATGAAGATGACCGATTTTTGTATAGCTCTCCTGCGAGGAGGCCAGTGGCATGTTTAGCTTGTTGATTATCGGACTATTGATTACGTCTCTCATCATCTCCCAATTCCAGCCAAAATTTAGTGCCACCATCGACTTCACCGTGGCGTTTCTGCTATTGTTGTTCAGGGTGGTCCCCGGAACGGCGGGTCTTTTTGGTTGGACATTGATGGTCGTTTTCTTCTTGAACGGCGCGGTATTCTTCTTCACAGGAAAATCGCCTACAGCCTACTTGCCATAGCAGGATGCGGCGTTGCGCATCCGACTTTCTCCTGTGATTCAGCCCCCCCAGTGCCCAGCTATGATGTGTGAGCCTCATAGACAGCCTTTCCAGTCCATTCGTTTACCAAATTGAAGCTCCCTGTAGCAAGCTGCTACAGGGAATCTTCGACCGTAAGGAACGCTGACTTTTTTTGGATACGCTCGCTAACCCCGCAGCCCCGCTGGAACGGGATCTACACTTCGTTCCGACAAGCTGCGGGGAATGCGCTCGCTTTTGCGGTTCAGCCCAAAGGGTATGAAGCCCTCTCAAAGCTTCCTTGATGCCAGCTTGTTTAGGCGTGTCAATGGTGTTAGTCTGAATTGCTTTGTGCGTCGGCATGGGGTGGATCCCATTCTATTTTCGGCTCCAATTTAGACCCCAATTGAGTGAAAACTCAATTTGGGAGGGGAGATTTTGACCTGATGAAAGAGGGGCGTTCAACGACTATTCCATGGAAGCGGATGGTTGCCTGGACAACGCTGTTTCTTGTTCTCACAGGCGCGGGATCGCTCGTATATTGCTGGCACCTTTCCTCCCAGATCGAGAAGCGATTTTCCGCCCGCCGTTGGAGCATCCCCTCCCGGGCTTTTTCTGACACCACCCTACTGTATCCGGGACAACGTACAAACCGCGTCCTTCTGCATGAAGCTCTGCGGCGCCTTGGATACCGGGAGGTCGCCCATAAACCGGAGCACAAGGGCGAAATGCGAACCTCGTCCTCCAGGGCAGATATCTTTCTCCATGACCTGCAAGTCCTGTCTCGGAAGCGGGAGGGCTTCCCGGTGCAGATCCAATTTTTGCAGGATGAAATAGCCTCCATCACCCGTTTGGATAATAGGGAGTCCCTGGCGATCTTGGAGCTGGAGCCGGAGGAGATGACGCTGTTTTTCGGGCCTGAGCGAGAACGACGGCAACTCGTGTCCCTGGATCAGGTCCCTGAGCATCTCATATTTGCCATACTGGCTGCAGAGGACAGCCGCTTCTACCGACATCACGGCTTCGATCCCAAGAGCATGCTTCGGGCCTTTTACACCAACCTGCGTCACGGCGGGATCAGGCAGGGGGGGTCCACGATCACACAGCAATTGGCCAAGAGCTACTTTCTGACCCCCAGGAGAACCCTCCTCCGCAAGGCGAAGGAGCTGCTCATGTCCCTGACCATGGAGGTCATGTATGACAAGAGCGACATCTTGGAGATCTATCTCAATGAAATCTACCTGGGTCAGGATGGGTCGGTTTCCATCAATGGGGTTGGCGAAGCATCCTGTTTTTATTTTGGAAAACCCCTGGCCGAGCTTTCTTTAGCAGAGACGGCTGTGATAGCCGGCCTCATTAAGGGCCCCAACCACTATTCTCCCTGCACGGAAAAGAAGCGGTGCCGAAATCGCAGAAATGCCGTGTTGCGGGCCATGAACAGACACGGGTGGATCTCGGAAGAGGCACTCCAGATCGCATTGACGTCACCCATAGAGACGGTCGACATTACAGCCTATAGAAAAAGGGCGCCTTATTTTATCGACCACCTGTCCAAACAGCTTACCACTCTATATTCCCCTGAAACCCTATCCAGTTTGGGACTTTCCATATACACCACCTTGGACACTCAGGTACAGATGGCGGCAGAAAGGGCCCTGTCAAAAGGCCTGGACCGTTTGGAAACATCATATCCTGCCCTTCAGCGTGTGGCGGCTGAGCAAAAACTCCAAGGGGCCATCGTCGTCATACAGCCCAAGACGGGTTACATACTGGCCATGGTGGGAGGTCGGGATTACAGCGTGAGCCAATTCAATCGAATAACGCAGGCCCGACGACAACCTGGAAGCGCTTTCAAACCCTTCGTGTTCGTGAGTGGATTGGATACGTTCACGCCCGCTTCCCTGTTATCCAATGAGCCAAGATCTTATGTGGTAGACGGAAAGGTATGGCGGCCACAAAACTATGAGCCCATGGGTGAAGATCGTGTGCGCTTGAGATATGCCTTAGCGAAATCCATCAACCGAGCTACAGTAGACCTGGCCGTGCGGGTGGGGCTGGATCGTGTTGTCAGCACGGCAAAGGCATTTCGCTTTACAACGCTGGTCAAGCCCTTGCTGTCCCTTTCCTTGGGGGCCTTTGAAGTGATCCCTCTGGAGTTGGCCCGAGCCTACTGCGCCTTTGCCGCGGATGGTGTGCTGCCGTACCCCTTATGCTTGAAAGGCGTGTCGGACGAGAATGGACGGATTTTGGAACGCAGACACATGACCATTGAGCGGGTCATCTCTCCCGCAAAAGCCTTTATCATGAGTTCCATGCTCCGCAGTGCGGTAACCTTTGGGACCGCCCGCTCCCTAAATGACATGGGCATCTCCTTTCCAGTTGCCGGCAAGACGGGCACCACGAATGACTATAGAGACGCATGGTTTATTGGATACACGCCGGATATTCTGGCACTGGTGTGGGTCGGTTTTGATAACGCAGAGCCCATCCATGCTCCGGGATCGGCCGCTGCTCTTCCCGTATGGGCCGAGCTCATAAAGGCTATCCCGCAGCACATCTCAGGGAATTGGTTTCAAATGCCGCCAGGTGTGGTAAGAAAAACAATTTGTACCCAAACGGGCGCATTGGCCTCACGTAGAAGTCGTTGCAAACCGATGGAAGAGTTTTTTCTGGCAGATCATGTGCCCACCCCGCACCCGGGGAAGCCTCCATTCAATCGGATCGTCGAGGAGTTTAAGGATGTCATTGAGAGTTTTTGAAACCGTTCTGGTTCTTGTCCTATCCGGGCTGACTCTCTCAAGCTGCGGGGCACCGATTTGGGTGCCTCCTGAAAGTCGCCTTCCGCCGCCTCAAGGGGCGGAGGAAGCATCCAGAACGCCCGCGCCGCTCAGCCCCCGCGTCCTGGCCTCTTTGCGACTCACGGACCAGGGACGGACGCTGCTGGAACGGGGCAAGACTGACGATGCGATCAGCCTCCTGGAGAGGGCCGTGAGTCTCCATCCGACTAACGGCGAAAATTACTACTACTTGGCGGAAGCGTGGCTGATGAAAGGAAACCCGGCACAAGCCGCAGAGTTCAATCGTCTGGCGGGCACTTATCTGAAGGAAGACCCCCTGTGGATGGAAAAGGTATTGACACAAAGGAAACGGATTGAGGCACTTGGTCAAAGGGTTTAGGGGAGCTTGAAAGGCTCTGGCGTATACTCGCTAAAAGTATGTTACCGCCGATCCATGGCCTGGAGATATTGGATGCGCTGTGAAAGGGGTGGATGGGAGTAGTAAAACCATGCATAAAGGGGATGAGGATACAGGTTCGAGAGGTTATCACCGGCCAGTCGCTTCAGGGCGCTGATCAGGTCAGCCGTGCGCTTTAAAAGCCCGGCGGCATAGGCATCGGCCTCCCTTTCAAAGCGCCTGGAAATGGCTCGGCCCAAGGGCCCAAAAAACTGCCCTACAGCGTCCCACAGGGCTCCAACAAGAAAAAGTCCCACATAAGATACGCTATGATCAAGGCCAAATGTTCGGTACAAGACAGGCCATTTCAAAAGTTTTGAAGCCAGATAAAATGCAAGAAATGATACAAGGCTTGCGAACAGCAGGTTCTTGAACACATGCCGTCTCTTCCAATGTCCTATTTCGTGGGCGAGAATGGCACCAATTTCTTCGTGACTATGGGATGTGAGGAGGGTGTCAAAAAGTACAATCCGTTTGCTCTTCCCCATGCCCGTGAAGTAGGCGTTCGTATGGCGGCTTCGCTTGCCGGCATCCATGGTAAACACCCCGTCCACGGAGAGGCCGCCCTGGTGCATGATGTCTTTGACCTGTGTTTCCAATGCCTCGTCTTCGAGAGGAAGAAATTTATTGAACCATGGCGCAATCACGGTCGGGTATATGATGAGTAACAGGAGTTGAAAAGCAAAGCACACGAACCAGGCCCAGAGCCACCACAGGCCCCTGCCGTGTTCGATCAAGAAGAGGATCGACACCAGCAAGATGCCGCCGATCAGAGAGCCCACCACCGCACCTTTTACAATATCTGTCACCCATATCTTCAATGTGGACGTGTTAAAGCCGTGGCGCTGTTCAATGATAAAGGTCTCGTAGTAACTGAAGGGGAGTGAAAACAAGCCCAGTACGAGGGCAAGTGCAGCGAAAAAGATCATCCCGGAAGTAAGGAGACCAAGTTCAAGGCCTTCGACAAGTCTGAGAAATCTGGGGAGTAGACCAGATAGAATAATAAAGAGAAAAAGAGCGCTGTTGATGCAACATGTGAACATATGGAAATTCTGGTTTTCAACGGTGTAATCAGTGATTTTCGATAACTTCTCATGGTCGATGTAGCCCTTGAAGGGATCAGGCACTGTGTGGCCGTGCTCCTTCATGTGACGCACGTTCATCCTCGTCAAAACGACTTCAAGGCAGACACCGGCCAAGAAGATCGCGAGATAAGTAATAAGTGGCTGGGTTATTGGGATCATTGCAGGGTCAAGGGGAGCTATACTACAGTTCGGTTATCTTCCTTTCCGGGCGGCCCAGCCCTTCAGGGCGGGAAGCTTCACATAACGCATGTATCATCAACGAGGTAACCCATCATGGCACAAGGAGTACCACCTTTCAAGTGCGAACCACAGCGACCAAGTGGCGGCATGAGGGCGCTGGCCGGATTGCCGGTTGACTTGGAGTCGGCTCATGCGCACGGGGAGGCCGTGGAGTTTGATTAACACAGCTGCTTGATCTGGTGCATCCATTCATGTTAGATGGGTTTTGAAGCTCTATTTAGATCTTTGGCACAACTGAACGCGGGAGACATCTCAACATGGAAAGATTAAAGAAACCCATTATCATTATTGTAGTGCTTGGAATCGCAGGCTATGTGGCCTATCGCCAGATTGACAGGCAGCAGCAGAGAAGGCTTCATACGGCCCTTGAGCGGGAGCGGAATGAATGGTGGGACAATATAGGCAAGTTGGAGGAAAAGGTCGCCGAGCTTGAACAAGAGTTG
>DAOUZN010000039.1 GCA_030665585.1 Deltaproteobacteria bacterium
GCAATGCCACTGACTGCAAGACCCAGGTCGGTGTCTGCCAGCCGCTTCACGCCGATCGCCATGGCCCGGACACACGCCTTGCTCACCGCCCCATGGTCCCTGATGACCTGATCCGCCACGCCCAAAAGCTCGATCTTGGACTGGTTGCTGTACGTCACAACCCCGGTTTCCAGATATTCCGAACTGCCTGAAACGTTGGTGAGTCGATGGCAAACCAGCCCCCCAGTGCATGACTCGGCTATGGCGATAGTTATTTTCAGGGACATCAGCAGTCCGGCCACTTCCTGCTCGAGGCGATTATCCTCCATTGTCTCATCCCACATCTAAAAAAGTCTCATGGTGAATCTTAAGATAACATTGGCATAGACGCCTGCAAGGACGTCATCGCCCACGACACCCCACCCGCCAGGCCATTTTGATTCCAGCCTCCTGATAGGAAAAGGCTTGGTAATGTCCATGAGCCTGAAGAGGAAGAAACCAATCGCCATATTTTTCCAGCTCCACGGAATGAGAAACAGGGTGACCAAAAACCCTGCCATCTCGTCTATGACGATCAAACCGCTATCTTTCTTCTTGAATACCTTTTCTGCTTCACCAGAGATCCATACCGCAAATCCTGTAAACGTTACGACGAAAAGAGTCCCTTCAAGTGGCCCCAGCACGGAAAGGAGATAACAAAGAGGAATGGCAACCAGCGTGCCGAACGTCCCCGGAGCAAGGGGGACATATCCTGCATAACAGCCTGTGGCCAACAGAACCACACATTCTTTTCGAATCTCAAGCAAGACAGACTCGTAAGACGCGTTTTGCAAACAACATTGAGCGTTTTGGCAAAAAAGCAGTTGAGATGTTCAGTGTTAAAACGGCCTTGATGTTTAGATGATTAGATGGATACCATCAAGCAATACTTTAAATGTGTACCCTACTCTGAGGTCTCTCTTGCAATCGTGTCGTAGACCACCTTCAGGGGAACCCCCTGCTCCAAGGCAATCTTGCGGCAGTCTTCATATTCAGGAACGACCGACATGGAACCGCCCGGGCTCACGATCTCCTTGACCCGGACGTTTCCATAAGATGTGGCAGCCATTTTGTGCTTTCTTGGGAGCTTGGATCGATGAGCTTGATAGTAACGCACGCCAGTGGCCGTCGTCTCTGAAAGGAGCCGGCGAATCACAGTCTCTCGGTCTATTTCTTTGCATATCACCTGGATGGCCGTCCCCGGTCGATTCTTCTTCATAAAGATGGGAATCCAGATCACATCCAGGGCCCCGTCTTCAAAAAGCCGTTCCATGACAAACCCGAATATCTCTGGATTCATATCATCAATATTGGTCTCTACCACGACTACACGATCATGCTCGCACACGGAGTCCGGCTCCCCCACCACGATCCTGAGCAGGTTCGGGATCTCTTTGAGTTTCCGGGCCCCCACGCCGTAGCCCACTTGACGAATCCGCATCTCCGGCATGGGACCAAACTCGTCGGTCAGGCACGTGATGATGGCAGCCCCGGTTGGGGTCACCAGTTCATGAGACACGCCCGTACCATACACCGGGACCCCCTCCAGAAGCGCCACGGTGGCCGGGGCCGGCACGGGAAGTCTTCCATGACCAGAGGTGACAAAACCTTTTCCCACTGGAATCTCTGAGGCCGCCGTCCTGGAAATGCCCAGCCATTCCACGCCCAGGGCAGCGCCCAGGACGTCGACGATAGCGTCCACGCCGCCCAGTTCATGAAAGTGGACCTGGTCTTTGGGGCAGTTGTGGATAGCCGCCTCAACCTCTGCCAGCCTCGCAAAGATCCTAAGGCTGAGATGCTTGACGCTTTCAGTGAGGTGACTCTCCTCAATCAGGGTTCGGATGTTTTGATAGTTCCTGGTGCGACGGTCTTCTTTTTCAACCACGACCCGGACCCGTCGGCCGTGAATCTTCATCCGCGCGGTTGTGCGGATCTCCAGATGAAAGGCCTCAAGGGGCAGGTTACGAATGTTTTCTTCAATGAAATCTGCTGGCACCCCCAATTGGATCAGGGCACCTAGAATCATGTCTCCGCTGATCCCTGCAAAACAGTCAAAATAGGCGATCTTCATTCCTTGGCTCTGATTCTCAGTGTCCCTGATTCGGAAACAGCTAATTTTAGTATGTCTTTGTCGTCCATCTTGGGATCAATCTCACGCACAGATAGAGCATCGTAGTCATGGAGCGTCAGCCAGTCCTCAACTTTTTTGCCAACACCGACATCAACTAAAAACCTTAGACCCACTGTCGTAATCCGCCCTACCTTGTAGCAATCCTATAGACTTTTTCAGCTTCCACCAATTTCGCGGCATACAGTAAAACTGCCTGTATATCAGCGGATTGAAGATCAGGATAATCCTCTAAAAGCTCTTCAGACTTGACCCCGTTTGCAAGGGCTTTCAATATCTGTTCTACGGTTATCCTTAATCCTCTAATAGTCGGCTTCCCCGCCATCACATCAGAATTTACGCTAATTCTATCTAACAAATTGCTTGCATTCATTGTTTTGCCTCCGTCTTGCCAGCCCTTGAGCGTGCCCTGTATATGTTTCAACCTCGACCTTGTTTGCCACACCTCGCGAGATAAATGATGGTGTTTGTCTAGCATACAAGCCTTTGAGAGTCAAAGCACACGGGGTGGGCGCGTCTTATAGAGAAAACGCTAAGCGCCTTTTGCATGAAGCTGAATAATTTCAAGTAGAAGCTCCACACACTTTACCATGTCATCCAACCGAATCGACTCCCGCACCGTGTGCATGTCCTTCATGCCCGTGCCGAGGATGCCCATAACAATACCATGTTCAAAGAATATGTTTGCGTCGCTGCCGCCGCCACTGGTCTTGGTTTTCATCTCACGGCCAAGGCGCGATGCAGCCTCCTTGGCTAGGGCAACAACCCGGTGATTTTCAGGCACTTTCATCACCGAAAAATCCGACCGAATCGCCGTCTCAACCCTTGGAAACCCGTCCTCTGAGGGAAAGGCCTCTTTATACATTGAGATCTCTTCTTCAAAACACTGAACAATCTTACGTGTCTCATCTTCCAGTTTCTCAGGGCTGTGGCTGCGCACCTCCCCCGCCACAGTCACCAGGCCCGGCACAACATTTGTCGCCGTGCCTCCATCAATGCGGCCCATGTTGGCTGTGGTCTCCTCGTCAATGCGGCCGAGATGTATCTTCGAAATGGCTCGACTGGCGAGCTGGATCGCATTGATCCCTTTTTCAGGGGCCGCCCCGGCATGGGCGTCCCGGCCGTAGACCTTGAATTGGAGATGATTGGCGGCGGGTGCCCGGGTCACAATGCCATCAATGTCGGAGGCATCCAGGCTGTATCCATGTCGTGCCTCAAGTAGGGAGTAATCCAGGTTTTTTGCCCCCAAGAGGCCTATCTCTTCGCAAATCGTCACAACCACCTCCAGCGGCCCGTGGCGAAGCTCGTTTTCCTGAAGCACTCTCATGGTTTCAATGATAACGGCCAAGGCGGATTTATCATCAGCCCCCAGCACCGTGGTTCCGTCGGTTGAAAAAGCGCCATCTGAAAAAAGGATCTTTATCCCCTCACCTGGTTGGACCGTATCCATGTGGGCATTGAGGAGCAGCGGTGTGACCTCGCTTTGGGCACCTTGAAACCTGGCGATGAGGTTGCCGGTATCCCCTTCGACCTTCGGGCCGGCCCCGTCGATGACGACCTCGGCGCCCATAGATTCAAAGATCTTCTCCAGGCTCTTGGCTATGGTGCCTTCTTTCCTAGAAACACTGTCTGTTTCAACCAACGCCCTGAAGACATCGCCCAGACGTTCTTGATTCACCATGGCACGGTTCCCCCTTCGCCACCACGTGTTTGTTCACTCGCACACTTGCACAAAATCGTTGACAGATTTGAAAATCAACCGGTACAATAAAAAATTGAAATGCGGAAGTGGATAGCTCGCTGGTGGGGCTCCCGGACTTCAAATCCGGTGTGGGGCGCTAAAACCGTCCCGGGTGGGTTCGATTCCCATGCACTTCCGCCACCCCGTCCTTTCTAGCGCCCGATAAGAGAACGGAACTTCCTGATGGTCTCGCCGTAGTCGGAACTGCCGAAAATCGCCGAGCCAGCCACAAAAGCGTCAGCCCCTGCCTCTGACACCGATCGGATGGTCTCCTGGTTTACGCCGCCATCGACCGCGATGAGCACATCTGGATTCTTGGAACGGACCATGGACTTGAGATCTCTTATCTTAGGAATGGCGTTGGAGATAAACGTTTGTCCCCCAAAACCCGGGTTTACACTCATGACCAAAACGAGGTCCACATCCCCCAAGACCCATTCTACGGTTGAAAGAGGCGTCGCTGGATTGAGCGCTACCCCTGCCTTGACACCCAGGTCTTTGATGGCTTGAATGGTCCGGTGCAGATGGTAGCAAGCCTCCGGATGAACCGTCAGATAGGTGCTTCCTGCCCTGGCAAACGCCTCAAGATACTGGTCCGGATCTTCGATCATGAGGTGCACATCCAGAGGAAGCTGCGTCACTCCCCTGACTGCTTCCGCGACTAGCGGACCAATGGTTATGTTTGGCACAAAATGACCATCCATGACATCCACATGGATCCAATCAGCCCCGGCCGCCTCGACAGCCTTGACCTCCTCACCGAGCCTTGAGAAATCTGCGGACAATATGGACGGTGCTATAAGCTTCATCTTGCTCCTTTCAAATGGATGATTCTTCTCTCGGTTATTTGATACAACGGGTTCGAGGATTCAAGGATTCAAGGGGTCGAGTGCTTTTCTTTCTATTGATTCTTGGGGTATCCAACATGTTCACGGAGTGAGTAAAATCGACTTTTTACGAAACCATCAAGCTTCTCATTCTTTATCATTCCTAAGCATTTTACTCGAACCCTTGACCCCTTGAATCCTTATGATCCTTCCAACTCTTTTGTAGAGTATCCAAATGGATTAACTATCATTTATCATTAAAGCTTCCGTATTTGAAGCTCCCTGTAGCAACCTACAGGGAATCTTTGACCGCAAGGAACGCTGCCTTTTTTTGGATACGCTCGCTAACCCCGCAGCCCCGCTGGAACGGGATCTACACTTCGTTCCGACAAGCTATGGGGAATGCGCTCGCTTTTGCGGTTCAAACTCCGAGAACGCGGGAACCTTGGACATGGATGCAAAGGAATGACTCAAGACTGCTTCCCCGTCCTGGTACAAGAAAAATGTCACGTCAGGGTCATAGGGCACAAGGAGCCAGATATCTTCCCCGGGAGGTTGAAAAACGTCATAAAGATCATACAGCAGGCCAAAGGCATTAACACGAAGCCGAACATGCTTCTTTAAAAACCCATCAACGACAGGATGATGAAAGAGATAGAGTCCTTTATCAAGCACTATCCCTTTTTCTGACCGATTAACCGTCAGATTAACCAGGCTCCCAGAAGCAACCGGGTAGCCGGAAGAAGGGTCTTGCTCGACTACCACACCCTTGGGCCGGTCAGTTCTTTCAACATAGCGTATCTGGCCCAGGTTGAGTTGAGAACGCTCCAAGATGAGGATGGCATCCTCCGGTGCCAGACCATCTAAGTAGGGCATCTCGAATCTGACCGGCCATCTCCCAAGGCCGACCAATAGGTCAACCGTGTCTCCCCGCTTGACTACACCGCCAGGCCCAGGCGTCTGGCTAATGACTTCTCCTCTTACGGCCTGTTCGCTGTGGGTCTTGGAAACAGCACCTCTGGCAAGTCCATTTTCTTCCATGATTATGTTGGCCTGGCGCACATCCATGCCCACAAGGTTGGGAACCACCACGGTTTGGGGCCCTCTAGACACCCTGATCCTTACATCACGATCTCTCTTCACCTCAGCACCGGGGCTAGGATCCTGATCTGCCACATGGTTCTTTGGGATGTCAGGCCTGTATTCAAAGCCGGCCACCTTGATGTTGAGCCCCAAGCCGGTCAGAATCTCCAAGGCATAGACCACATCCTTTCCCACAAGGTCCGGCACTACGACGACATCTTCACTCCTGACGATAAGCCTTAACGTGAGGTATCCCATCGCCCCCGCAACCACGAGAAAAAGGCCAAAGAACACCCCTATCTTGAAAATGGGTCTCACACCACAACCTTTTTGAGCCGCACTGCAAAGAATCCGTCCATGTCGTGCTTATGGGGCAGGCTCCTGAAAATACCTGACCCGTCAACGAGGCGCTCGTCGATTCCGGCAAGCCCAGTGGATGAACAATCTATAACAAAATCGGTGTGACTTTTCAAAAAATCTTCTACAACCCACTCCCCCTCCTCAGGCTCGAGACTGCACACACAATAGACCAGACAGCCCCCCCTTTTGACCCATGGGGCCAGAGCAGCCAAGAAGTGTCGCTGTTTCCTTTGGAGTCTTGTGAGATCTTCTTCCCGTTTTTTCCATTTGATGTCAGGCCTCCTACGCAGCACCCCAAGGCCGGAGCACGGGGCATCCAGCAAGATTCGGTCAAACATGCCGGCGAGATCTTCGACAATAGGCTCGCAAAGGTCATGGTGCCAGGTGGTGACGTCAGAGATGCCAAGCCGTGTCATGGATGCCTTAAGAGACTGTAGTTTCCAGGCATGGTGATCCATGGCCTTTATTACACCTGAATCTTTCATGAGCTGGGCCACGTGTCCTGTCTTGCCTCCAAGGCCGGCACAGGCGTCCAAGATCGTCTCTCCAGGTCTTGGCCCAAGGAGGTAGCTGATGAGCTGAGCCGCCTCGTCTTGCACTTGAAACCATCCTTCCTGAAAGGGAGGCATTTCACCGATAGCCCTCTTCAGCCCCCTGAGGGCCAGTCCATCCGGGGAAAATCTGGTTCGGGCAATTTTCTTGACATGGCCCGTCAAAGATCTGAGGAGCCTCTCCCGGGAAAGCTTCAGCGTGTTAACGCGGACCGTCACAGGGGGGATCTGATTGTTCGCCTTGCAGAGCCTTCTTGTCTCTTCAATGTCCATACGCTTCACCCACCGTTTAACGATCCAGCCAGGGTGGGATTCTCCGATGGCAATGGCAGCGACTGGATCATCTGCGTCAGCCGGCAGCGGTATTTCCTTTGCCCGACCCGCGGCCGATCGGAGCACGGCATTCACAAACCGAACCACCCACGAGGGCGCCTTCTCCTTGGCCAGCTCAACAGAGTCGTTTACTGCAGCGGATACGGGGATCCGGGAAAGGAACAGAATTTGATATAGACCCAGCCGGACAATGTCCAGAACCTGTGGATCCATCTTATGAACAGGCGTCTTTGAAAGGTGCTGTATGACCCAGTCAAGGCGACCCCGCCATCGGAGGACGCCTAGCACCAGTTCGGTGGCCAACGCACGGTCGCATTGTATCAGGGGGGGTCTTTTTTCAAAGGCCTGCGTGAGCAGACCATCTAAAGTGACATTCGAGTCCTGGAGGGAACCTAAAACAGAAAGGGCTATCCGTCTCGCAATGGCTGCCATGGTCGGGCTATCCCAGGATCGTGCCAGGCGGCACAGGGCAGCCTCTCAGAAATTCTTCTACCCCGAGGCGTTTGCCGGATTCAAGCTGGACTTCTTTCAAACTTAGAATGCCGCGGCCCGTTGCCACATTTAGGTCTCCGGGAAACCCCTCTAACACGGTCCCTGGTTCTTGCCGAGCTCCCTGCTGGAGGGGCTTGGCCCTGAATATTTTGAGTCTCTTACCCAAGAGGAAGGTAAAGGCCCCAGGCCACGGATTCATCCCTCGAACGAAGGTATCCATGGATTTTGCCTCCTTGCTCCAGTCAATGCGTCCATCTTCCTTTTTTAAAAAAGGGGCGTAGGTCGCTTTGGACTTGTCCTGCGGGATGCCCACAAGACGCCCCAATGCGAGTTGGTCTAATGTCTCAATCAAGAGTTGTGCACCCAACTGTGCAAGGCGGTTATGAAGGGTCTGAGCGGTGTCTTCCGATCTAATGGGGGCTTTAGCGGTGAGGAGGATATCACCCGTGTCCATGCCCTCATCCATCCACATCGTGGTGACACCGGTCTCTTGATCGCCATTGATAATCGCCCACTGGATAGGGGCTGCCCCACGGTACGCGGGAAGAAGAGAGGCATGGATATTGATGGCGCCCAACCGGGGAAGGGCAAGAGCAGACGGCGGCAAGATGTGGCCGTAGGCGACCACAACGAACACGTCCGGGTCCAGGGCGATAATCTTTTCGAGGAACCAGGCCTCCTTCACCTTGGCTGGCTGCCATACCGGATAGCCATAGCCCATAGCCACTTCTTTGACAGGTGGGGCAACCAAGCGACGGCCCCGGCCTTTTGGCCGGTCTGGCTGGGTGGCGACAGCAAGGACATGATGACGGTTATCATGGAGCGCCTTGAGGGTTGGAACCGCGAACTCCGGCGTCCCCATAAAGATGATGCGGTAAGGGCTCACGCTATTTGCTCGGTTGTAAGACCTCGAAACGGATGGGGACTTCCACAACCTCGTAGTCTTTCTGGTTCGTATAGATCTTCAGGCGATCTGCGTTCAACCCTTTTTCGAGCTTTTCCAAAACAGGTTCGACCAGGATCTGCACCATTCGACCCTGCCGTATGGGCTTGGGCACAGCCTTAAAGAGCGATTTTTCCATCTCCACCTTGTTGACCTTTAGGTCATTGCCTTTGTTCAAAACAACTGTGACGGGACGCCTCAAAAACCTCTTGTTCTCCTTGAGTTGCTGCAGCCGCTCCTCTGACATGCGACCAAAGCTCAAGACTTTAGGCCTCACCTCCAGAGGGCCCCTGACATTACCTGAAACACGAATCATGAGCTCAGGTTTTTCAGGATAGTTGGTGGTAAGCTTCACCTGCCCGGCGTATGTTGCCTCTCCTTCGACCTTGTTCTTAATCTTCACTTCATAGCCGCGACCTTTTTCGATCTCGTGGAGTTCCACCTCCACCTTATCAGGAATGGAAACCGAGGCGAGCTTGATGATCAGGGGTTCTTTCTTTTCCCCGTGCACACGAACAATCTGTTCCACCTTCTCGCCCACAGTCCCTCTGAGATGGACATGTCGGGGGTTGATTTGGATGGGAGCCCATATTTTTCCTTTCATTGTGATGGTCAACTGGGGATTCTTGGGGTCGTTGCTCATCACCCTGGCCGTCTTCTGCATATTGCCCTGGTATCCCTTTGTCCGCATCTCTAAGGTAATCTTACCCTCCCCTCCAGGAGGGATGGTCCGGTCAAACCGGGCCACGCTACAGCCTCAGCCAGGTTTGACGCTCTTGATCTCCAAGGGAGCAGTGCCCCGGTTGAACACGCGAAAGTCGTGCTTTACAAGCTCACCTTGGGGTATCTGCTGAAAGTCATAAGTGGGATTTTTGATCTCGATGACCGGTACAGCCTCGTTTTCCTCGGCTGCTGGGGTGATGCTGGCCAACACCATCATCACCATCACCAAGCATCCCAAGAGTATCGCTCTAATAACCTTCATCCTTTTGCCTCCTTCATCCATAAGCATTTATCAAGGAAGATGCTTTCTAGGCCTTTTTTCTTATGACAACCTTAAACAGCAAGTAGGCGGCAACCGTGATCAACACGGCATTGCGGACCAGATACCAGGTGGTCTTGGGATTCCCTATCGTATCGGAGGTAAAACAACCGCAATGGATATCTAGCCCGCGAGCCACATTAAACACCAGAGCACCAGAAAAGACCACTAAAAGCAGATTGCTCAAGACCACAGCACCGGGGAGCCATAGGCCGAAAATCAGAAAGAAACCCAAAAGAAGTTCAAGCCACGGCAAGGTCACGGCATAACCATTGACCAATACATCCGGCAGGAGCTGATAATTGGCAATCACACTCGCAAAGGCGGCCGGATGGAGGATCTTGTATGTGCTCGCCCAAACAAAAACTCCCCCCAAAAGGAGGCGCATCCACAAGATAGTGGTTTTTTTGGATCTAATGAGCCGTTGTGTGGTCATTTGGGTCAGGTGGCGGACCTACCGCAACGGGTAGCTCGTGCTGTTGCCATAGTGTCCAGCCGTTTTCCAGGACGTGGACATTCATACACCCCTTTTCAAGCAGTTCAAAAGCCACAAGCTCACTTGAATGACAGCTATTCCCATCGCAATAAGTGATGATAAACATATCTGGACCAATATCTCCCAAGACTTCCCTAAACCGCTCCTCGAAATCCTCCAAGGGCAAACTGCGAGCGCCCTGGATGTGACCCAGTTCATAGAACTCTCTAGAACGCGTGTCCAGGAAAAGAGCTGCCCGGGCAAAAAAAAGGCTTTGTGCGTCTTCCATGGAAATCCGCAAGCCGTCGTCTCCGGAGTCAAGGCTCAATGGGTTTTCTATGGCGCGGTCAGCCATGAGAGGCAGCTTGTCAGGCCGCCATTGATTCGTCAGAAGCCCGATGATCACGGCAAGGAACAAAATGGCCCCACTTTGCCATACGGCGACTCGCCCGGTTGGTTTCCGTGCGTTTTTCATGGTCCTTTTGGTGGCGTTCATCAGCTCAATGCAAAACTGGTGCCTGGATAACGCTTTAGCGCTTTGGAAAAAAGGGCAATGGTCCAGGCATCTTTTCCCTTGGTCTAAAACGGTTTTTGATCCATCTAAGGCTTGCTCCAGGGGCCTTGAAAACTCGCCCTTCGGGCTTAGACAGTTCAAGGCCCTGATCTTGCGCTTCGCCAAGATGGATGGGCAAAAACCGCTTTAATGACCGCTCAAAGAAGCCTGGGCCATGCCCTTTGTTGGCTCAATGAAGGTTCAAGGGAGGCGCAACCGGCATTTTCAAACACCTGAAGTGGTACATGTCTGGCTCGCACAAGAATTGTCACTCCCATTATAACCATGTGCCCTAGAACTTCAAGGGCTTCACAAAGCGATTTTTCTTTGGTCGTCAACACGTAACCGGTTTGCAGCAAGATGGGCCTGACGGATGGGCTCCGGGAGTTTGTATCCCTTGCAGCAATCCAGGACGAACCGGATCGCTTCCGGCAGGGTAATCGCGTGGCCCGGCGAGACGAAAACCGGCTTCACACGTTCTCTGGTTCTGACAACGGCACCCACAACCCGCCCCCGGTGGGTCAAGGCCGCGGTGCTTCCCTTATCCTCGGCTACCGGCGCATGGACGCCCACAAGGCGGGATTTGGCACAGCCGATGCTTGGACAGTCAAGAATCAAGCCCATGTGCGACGCAATCCCCATGCCCCTGGGATGGGCCGTCCCTTGGCCATCAAAGATGATGACATCGGGCTTCGTGCGAATCTTCCTGAAGGCCTTGACTAATACGGGCGCCTCGCGAAAGGAGAGCAACCCGGAAATGTAGGGAAATTCCACCGTGTCAAAAGCCAGGGCGTGGTCGGTCAAAACAAGAGCCGGGAAGGTAAAAACCAGGGCCGCCCCATAAACCTCCCGACCCCGGCGGGCATATGAAACATCTGCGCCGGCTATGGTCCGAACCGGTCTTGAGAGGGGTGTCTCACGAATTTCTTCAGAAAGCCGCCTTTGGACACGGATGGCATCCTGATAGGAGAGCGTCCATGGATGAAGGGTGCGAACCCTCATAGGTACTGAGCCGCCATCAACATATACCAGGGCCCTCCGCCGACAATATCCCCCCTAGCGGCTGCGTGCCTAAAGAAGGTCGCCAGTTGATCTTTTCTCACGCGATGGACCTCGATCTTTTCAGAGGGCTCAAGTTCTTGTTCCACTGGACGGGCATCTTCTTCCAGTTCCACCACCACACAGTATGCCGTCTCCTTCACCAGCGCGCTGTTCAGTGTCAGCGGTGGCGAGATCTCCACGACTTTTCCAACGTACCCAGTCTCCTCCCGAAGCTCTCGAAGGGCACAGGCCTCCACATCCTCATCATCTAAGACCCCTGCAGGAAACCCGATCACATAGCGGTCAAAGATAACGCGGTATTGCCTGATGAAGACCAGGTCGCCGGATTCCCTGAATCGGGGCATAATGAGGACCGAGCTGCGGGCATTGGTCCGTTCAATGTAATCCCATTGCAACACGTCCCCCTGGTCGTTTTCGTAGATCACCCTTCTGGGCCGAAGCCACCGACTTTCCGAGAAGTCAAGCGTCTTCAGAATACTCACGGCGCACCTCGTCAGTGTGCATGGCGGGGTTCATCTCAACCTGGGCGCCTTTTCCCGTGGCCCCAGGCGCCACATCCGCATTGTGAGCCACTTGCACGATATTGGCGCCAGTGATGATCGATGAAACAAGCCCCACAATGATCACCGGAACCATCTGAAACACATGATTGGTCAGGGTAAACCCTGCGGCCTCTTTGGCCGGGACACCAAAAATCAAAAGCGCAAACACACCCCCCGCCTCCCACAAGCCCCAGAAGCCCGGAACAGAGGGAAGCGAAATAAAGAAGCAGAGAATGATCATCACGGCATACATTTCCAGAAAAGAGATCTCAATTCCGGGACAGCCCAAGGCCATGACGTAATAAGAAACGCCCGCCAGGGCCCAGACCAGGAACGAAAGAGCAAGGCAAAGCCCCACCTTTCTTACGTCCTTCAACATCTCCAGTCCATCAGCAAAGCTGTCGATCATATTGGCAAGTTTAGTACAAACCCCTTCCCTGACCTTTTCCTTGAAAGAACGGGTGGCAAAAAAGAGCAGGTTCGGCAGCCCTAAGATCGCACGTGTTATGATCCTGCGACTCTGTCCAGCAGTGACCAGGATTATGGAAACAATCAGCAAGAGTGCCAATTTCAGGGTCGTCACCCCGATCATCTCCAGCGTGGCTTTATTTAGGTGGTAGTTGCCAAAGGCGAGGTCAAGGGTTGGGCTGATTTCAACGGTGCCCAAGAGAACAACAAAGAAAATGAGGAGCATCACAATGTCAAAAACCCTTTCAGCGCCCACGGTAGCCAGTACCTTGGAAAAGGCAACGTGCTCCTTCTTGTAGAAGATAGCGGGTCGGGCCAGTTCTCCCACGCGAGCAGGCAGAACACAATTGAGCATAAATCCGATCATAAGGGGATGAAATGCACTCCAAAACCCCGTCTTCTTGACCGGATGAAGGAGAAGTTGCCATCTCACAACCCTAATCAGAAAACTCACTAGCACAATGGCCACGGCAGGAATGACCCACCAGTAGTTCACGGTTTTCAAATAGCTTACTAGCTCATGAAGGGGGATATTCCTAAAGGTCAGATAAAGGGCAATCCCAGACAGTAAGAGACCGGCTATGAGAGATAGGATGGTCTTGTAGTTTCCGAGCATCGTGTCTTAAGATTTGTCACCTAGTGCGGATGGGTCTGAAAACAGGGGAATGTTGGACAGACAAAATATGAGGCCTTTTCAAAGGGATTAACACGTCATCATACGCTGGACAGAATTTTACGGGCCTTCTCAATGTCGAGTTTTATTTGGGCGGCTAAGGCGTCAGGTCCTGGAAATTTTTTTTCACCGCGGAGGCGTTGGATGAAATTCACACGAATGGGTCGGTCATAAATATTCTCGCTAAAATCGAGAATGTGGACCTCCACACTGAATTCACCATTGTTAAATGTCGGGCTGTAACCAATATTAGCCACGCCTTCGTAAACGGTCTCCTGGTATTCCACGGTCACTGCATAAACCCCGCCCTTAGGGCAGAGTTCATCATAGAGCTTGAGATTTGCGGTAGGGCAGCCCAGTAACCTTCCTCCTCGATCCCGACCCCGGATAACGCTTCCTCGGACCTGATAATGGCGTCCCAAGAGTTTGCTGGCCTCCTCGAGCTGTCCGTCTCTAACCAGGTTTCGAATCTCGCTGCTGCTGATGCGACGCGCACCCAGTTCGATCCATCCTGAAATAATCACTTCAAAACCATAGGTTCTGCCCATTTCCTTGAGCAAGGATATGTTTCCCTCCCTCTTTTTTCCAAAAGAGTAATCCTCCCCCACGACCACCGACTTCATGCCAATCAGGTCGCACAGGATCTCTTTGACAAAGGTGCGAGCCGGGATCGCTGCAAACTCCCGGGTAAAGGGCACGCACACCAAGGTGTCTATGCCTGTTGCACCAATCAACTCGGCTTTTTGTTCATAGAGGGTTATGAGGGGAAAATGTTTGTGACAGTTAAGGACCCGGATAGGATGGGGCTCAAAGGTCATCACCACAGAGGTGCCCCCTGCGGCACGAGCCTTTTCAATGACTTGGCGGAAAAGGGCTTGATGCCCGATGTGGACCCCGTCAAAGTTGCCAATGGTGACCACAGCATTCTTGAACGGTTTGGAAATCTCCCCAAGATCTTTAATAATTTTCATGGCCATGGCTCTACTCTACATGTTCCTTGACAAGGAAAAGTAAACATTTTATCTAAGCTATTCAAGTCACAAAAGCAATTTTTTTCTGCCCTTTGCAGTGCCGAAGTGGCGGAACTGGTAGACGCGCTAGGTTCAGGGTCTAGTGGATGTATGTCCGTGGGAGTTCGAGTCTCCCCTTCGGCACCACAAAGAAAAGCCGCTCAAGGATTCAAGTTTGAGCGGCTTTTCTTACAATTGCAATTGTAAGGATTTACGATCTACTTTTTCACTAGCTCTTGAACAACTTCTTCCTGCCCACCACGCCAAAACAAACCAACCCGGCGCCCAGCAGGAGCATGGTAGCGGGTTCGGGGATGGGGGAAGGATTGATGGACTCAGCCATAATCACAAAATCAGTGAAGTCACTGTCAGCCTC
>DAOUZN010000037.1 GCA_030665585.1 Deltaproteobacteria bacterium
AATTGGTATCAGATGACAATTTTTGTCACATCCTTTGGCGATTTGTGGCCTTGGTTTGCCCGATATGCTTGATTTGGGTATGACTCTCCTATCAGCTAACTATCCAGAAATTCAATCATATTATTCGTTGAGGTAATTTGGCACAGCATTTGATACAGTCATCAAACGGCCATGTTGGCTGGTATGCAACAGTAAAGCAGGTTAGCATTTCTCAGGAGGGAGAGACAAATGGAAGAGTCCACGAAAAAAACTGCAGTCTCCTGGCAGGAAGCATTATTGTGCCTTGCCATAGCTGGCCTACTTGGAGCTTCACTCTTCATCTCATTCGGGTATATGTTTTGATTTGCTACATGGCCGGAAGTAAATCCATATCCAATTGTCAATAGGAGTCATATGGAAACTCAGATGTTCTTCATGGTAGCCGCAGGGATCGTTGGGGCCTTGGCCGCTTTCGTTCTAGAATTACTCATAACAACAAAACAACACAGGTAATCCCTGCTCATGCCCCAATAGCCTCTCTCGTTCCCAATTTCGCATGAGGAGAGGTGCTTGACGACGGAATACTAGAACACACTGTTTGAAGGCTTATCGCTATAACCTTCGATGTGCTGATTCCCAGCCCCTGCCTGATTGAGTCTTGACCGGTCTGCTTCCCGCAAGCCCCGACCTTTGGTCGGGGCGCTTCACTCAATTCAGGTTCAATATATTAACTCTCGGCAAAATCTATCATTCACCCAGCACACAACTTTCTTACTCCATGACCTCTTTAGCAGCCTCGCTGTGCCCCCCCATCTTTTCTGCCATGCCTTCAAAAGGTTCCGCAGCCTTCTTCTTTACCGTTTCAACAGCCTCCTCGGTCTTCTCTTTTAAGGTTTCAACAGCCTCCTCCGTTTTCTCCTCTACGCCTTCGACAGCTTCCCCTGCTTTCTCTTCCACCGCTTGTGTAACGCCGTGAGGCTCTTGTTGTTCCCCTTCAACAGCTCCTTGATATTCGCTCTTGGCTGGCTGCTCACCCTTTTCGCACGCAGCGAAAATCAATAAAAAGACGATTCCCAATAGCAGTGCGGCATACCTCATGATTCTTCCTCCTTTGTGAAATTCCAAAAATTTTGACCCGCGCCGATTATCGCAATACATCATAATAGACCCTCTTAGAAAACACAAGGGCCCGGCTGAAAAACTTGTGGCCAGGTCACTAAAAGATGCAGGGGGAACTTGGTGCCACACCTTGAATGGTGAATCAAGTTTATCAAATTTTCCTGCAAATGACTATCCGGTTGGAGCCTGGATTCCATCTACGGGGGAACATGGCTTGCGGCCAAATAGGTAAGGGCAGAAAAGTCGCCGATTTCTTCATTGGGCTCCAGGCCGGTTTTTCATATGAGCAACACAAAGAGATCCCGGTCATTTTTTTGCTTTTCCTACACCGATGCAAAGCAAGGATAAGGGAGGTGGGTGTTGGTCACCCGGTTACGCAAAGAGGCTACTTCGGTCGAGGCTGCGGTACTGAATGGCTTCTGAGACGTGATGAACTGCGATGTCTGACGCCTCCTCAAGGTCCGCAATGGTTCTTGCGATCTTTAGTATCCGGTTGAAGGCCCGGGCAGAAAGCCCGAGTTTGTCAATGGCCATTTCAAGGAGGCTGTGGGAATCACGACCCACGTGACAATACTTTTTGATCTGGCGGTTGTTCATCTGGGCGTTGCAGTGAATCCTGGCCCGCCTCAGCCTCTCAACCTGTGCGGCACGAGCCCGATTTACACGCCCTCGGATGGTGTCAGAGGTCTCGGTTTTGTCTGAGCTTGCCAGTTCCTTGTAGCGCACGGCAGGGACCTCCACATGGATGTCGATGCGGTCCATGAGCGGGCCGGAGACCTTAGATCGATATCGATGAATCCTCGTGTAGGTGCAGGTGCACTCGTGATTGGGATCCGAGAAATATCCACATGGACAAGGATTCATGGCAGCCACCAGCATGAACCTGGCTGGATACGTGATGCTGGTCAGAGCTCTGGCAATGGTGACGTTACCGTCTTCCATAGGCTGCCGGAGCACCTCAAGAACATTTTTCTTGAACTCCGGCAGTTCGTCCAAAAAAAGAACCCCGTTGTGGGCAAGACTCACCTCGCCTGGCCTGGGCATGTGGCCGCCGCCGATGAGGCCGGCGTCTGATATGGTGTGGTGCGGGGCACGGAAGGGTCGGCTGGTAATCAATGCCTGATCTCTCGCGAGCATTCCCACCACGCTGTACACCTTTGTGGTTTCAATCGCCTCTTCAAAGGCAATGGGTGGTAAGATCGTAGCGAGGCGCTTGGCCAGCATGGTTTTGCCGGCCCCTGGCGGACCGATCATAATGACGTTGTGACCTCCGGCCGCTGCCACTTCGATGGCCCGCTTCACATGCTCTTGGCCTTTCACCTCGGAAAAGTCTACGTCACCCGACGGTGCCTGCTCAAAAATGGTTTGCACATCGATCGATTCGGGCGGGATGGCCTTCAGGCCACACAAGAACTCCACGAGATCCCCCAGAGTGGATACCGGCAGGACGCCTATGCCATTCACTACAGCAGCCTCGCCGGCGTTTCGTTTAGGGAGGATAATGCCTCGAAGGCCGGAATCTCTGGCCGCCAAAGCAATGGGGAGTGAGCCCCGAACTGGTTTGATCCGTCCGTCCAGGGAGAGTTCGCCCAGGATTAAATAGTCAACGAGCCCCTGGTGTGGCACAATGCCTGTGGCGGCTAGAATACCCACGGCGATGGGAAGATCAAAGGCGGTGCCTTCTTTCTTGATGTCTGCAGGGGCCAGGTTGACTGTGATGTGATCGTCTGGGAATCGATATCCAGAGTTGTTGACTGCGGATTTTACTCGGTCTTTGCTTTCCTTAACGGAGACCTCTGGGAGCCCCACTGTCTGAAATCTTGGCAAACCTCGCCGGATGTCGACCTCCACCTCGACGACATAGGCATCAATGCCCAGAACCGCACTGCTCAAGACCCTGGCAAGCAAGCTACCTCCATGGTGTATCGGTAGGCCCTGACTGAGGATATTTCACTTAATCTCTTATCATAACAGCTGGAGTTTACGACATTTATCAGAGGCCTTTGTCAAGCGCAAGCACTTTGTGGTCAAACGCCATGTCATCAATCCGTATGCAGCGAACCAGGATACGGGTTTTGTCGCAAAAAAGACACGTCTTTTGACGACCATGTGTTTTTTCCGACACATGGCACGCGGCAAATAACCAAAATGTTGGAGAAGGTGGGCGTTTGGAGAAGGTGCGGATGATGGGGCCAATGGCGCCTTTTCTGCGACAGGTTATAGACTGGCTGGACCTGGCTTGGGCGCCGAACTTCACCCGGGTACGCCTATTGCATGGCCAAGGTTTCAAAAGCCGGGCACGTAGGAAGTTTCTTATTGACAACCATCTGATTTTCAAATAGAAGGGGCACCTCACATGGATTTCTGTCAGCACACATTGACCCGGTCGGTACAGTGTACCGGCGTTGGGCTCCATTCAGGCAGGAAGGTGACGCTGACCCTCAAACCCGCCCCGGTCAACTACGGCATACGATTCGAACGGACTGATCTTCCCCACAAACCTGTCATCAGTGCCCATTTCCGGAACGTGATTGACACCAGCTTGGCAACCACCCTAGGTACGGATGGCGTCATTGTCTCCACGATTGAGCACCTGATGGCCGCCTTTGTCGGTTTCCATATTGATAATGCCTTGGTGCAGTTGGATGCTTATGAAGCCCCTATCATGGACGGGAGCGCTGGGCCTTTCGCGTCCATGATGAAGGAAGCCGGGCCCAGGGCCCAGTCGGGGAAGCGGTATTTTCTTGTCGTCAAGGAACCCATAGAGATGGAGGACAAAGGCAAGAAAGTTGGGCTCTATCCGTCAGACACCCTCAGGGTGACGTGCACCATAAATTTTGATCATCCCTTGTTGAAACAGCAGCGTTATTCTGTTTCATTAATTGACGGCTTTTTTGAAAAGGAGATCAGCCGTGCCAGGACCTTCGGTTTCCTCCATGAAGTTGACTACCTGAAGCGGAATGGATTCGCCAAGGGCGGATCTTTGGAAAATGCTGTGGTCATCGACAAAGATAGAATATTAAATCCAGAAGGCCTTCGATATACAGATGAATTCGTCCGTCACAAGATACTGGATTGTATCGGAGATCTTTCCCTCCTCGGCATGCCGATTATTGGCCATATCGTAGCCCACAAGTCCGGCCACGCCCTCAATCATGCCCTGTTGCAAAGATTCATTGACCAAAAGTCATGCTGGGAAACTCTAGAAGCATCGGTCGCTTTATCTTAGGCTGCCTCTTTCATGGGGTCTCAAAATTCCTTGCAATTTGATCACCAGGTCGTTATCGTCATCCCATGTGGTGATGGCTTCGGGATAGGCCTGTTCTGCGCCACTGATCTCTGCACTGTGGACACAGGGGGTCACTTTTCACAACAGCCCGTGTAGACCCCGCCGATAAACATGAGAACAATAGTCTGGACGTTCACCATCTATGCATGTCTATTGGCCTCGGGATCAGCCCGGGGTCAGGACGCGAGGATAACAGATGTTATTATCACCAATACTGGGGATGATCTTATCCTGTATTTTAAAGTAGAAGGGTGTTTCACTGAAGACTTGCAACAGGCCATCCTAAACGGTGTGCGCACGACGTTTACCTTCATGGCCTCGCTGGATCGTGTTCGGAATTTCTGGAAGGATAAGAACCAAGCGAGCCTGGAGATACGCCACACGGTCAAGTACAACAACCTCAAGAACGAATTTGTGATCACCCGGAGCGAGGATGATGGAAGATCCATTGTCGTTAATTCCTTGGGTGAAGCCAAAATTATCATGGCTGAAGTGGAGAATGTTAGGATTGCCAAGCTCAACGGCCTCGAACGAAACCATCGCTATCAAGTCAGGATAAAAGCGGAACTTAGAAAGATCACCCTCCCATTGCGTCTCCATTACGTGTTTCGGTTCTTCTTGTTCCTCTGGGATTTTGAGACGGACTGGTATACGACCGACTTCACGTACTAAGGCTAGATTTTCATGTCACAGGTGTCCCAAGACGAAGCCAAACGCCGGAAGCGCGAACGGGTCATCATTCTGGTGCTGGTGGCTGTTGTAGCCGTACTTACCTATATAGAGACCAAAGTTGTCCAGTTTGGAGCAGGACTGCCCGTTTCCAATACGATCATCACGTTTATTCTCATCAACCTCAACATGCTGCTCCTGTTGCTGCTGATATTTCTCGTACTGAGAAATATTGTTAAGCTCCTCTACGACCGGAAGCGTAAGGTGATGGGGGCCAAGCTGCGAACGAAGCTTGTCGTGGCCTTTGCCTGTTTGTCCCTTATTCCAACGGCGGTACTTTTTTTCTTCTCAGTCCAGTTCATCACCTCGAGTGTCGCTTTTTGGTTCAACGTTCCTGTGGAGCAGTCTTTGGAGAAGTCCTTGGAGGTGGGCAAAGAGGTATACAGGCATGTTGGAGATAACAACCGGTTTTTTCTTGAGCGGATTGCTTATCAAATTGTGCGCAGGGACTTGCTGGCCGACGAAAACAGAAAGGCCCTCAAGCATTACATTCGAGTCGTGCAGGGGGCATTCAACGTACAGGCTATCGAGGTCTATTCCAAGCGTTCCGATCGGCTGGCCGTGGCACTGGACGCAGCCCTGGAAGGCACACCCCTTGAGCCGGTATCTGCCGACAGGATTCAAAAAGAGATACATGAAAACCGCTTCTCGTCGCTCACGGCGTTTATTCCTCCAGGAGAGATGATTAGGACCCTGGGGTGTATTCCGGCCAATGCGGGCCCGGATAAGGCCCTGGGAATCGTCGCTGTAACGGCCCTTATTCCCCACAGCCTCTCAGAAAACATGGCGGCTATCTCACGGGGCTTCGACCAGTACCAGCAGATGAAAATGGTAAAAAAGCCAATGCAGGTCAGCCATTTGGTCACCCTCTCAATCGTAGCCTTGCTGATTATATTCTGCGCGACGTGGTTTGGCTTCTACCTCGCAAAGACTCTGACAGTGCCGATCCAGGGCTTAGCCGAGGGAACGCGCCGTGTGGCCGAAGGAGATTTGAAATTTACCATAGAGACAGTGGCTGACGACGAGATGGGTACCCTGGTAGATGCTTTCAACAAGATGACCCGGGACCTCAGGATGGGTAAAGAACAACTTGAGTTATCAACCCGGGAGCTTAGGAAAAGGAACGTTGAGATTGAACGAAGGCGTCTATACATGGAGACCGTCTTGCAGAACGTGTCCACCGGTGTCATTTCTCTGGATGCCCGGGGTTTTTTTACCACCATCAACAAATCCGCACAGAAAATGCTCGGTTTGAAGGGAGACCAGTTCCTGAGGCGGAGCTACAAGAAGGTACTCAAGCCCGAACACCTGCCGTTGGCCAAAGATTTCCTGGAAGAGCTGGAAAATAGTCCGAGTAATGCGGTGCAAAAGACGATCAGGGTCGTCATTGGTCAGACAACCCGCATCTTTATGATCCACATTACCGCGCTTAAGGACGATAACGATCACTTCATAGGTACAGTGGTTGTTTTTGATGATCTTACGGAAATTGCAAAGGCCCAAAGGATGGCTGCTTGGCAAGAAGTAGCAAAGCGCATTGCCCATGAGGTGAAAAATCCCCTGACTCCCATCAAACTTTCTGCACAAAGGCTCAAGCGAAAGTATGCTGAACAGATTCATGGGGACAAATCAGTCTTTCGCCAATGCACGGAAACCATTATTGATCAAGTTGATCTGATAGGAAACCTGGTCAGTGAATTCTCAGCCTTTGCGCGGCTGCCCGCGGTGAACCCCGCACCTTGCGATCTGCCAGACATTGTAGAAGAGGCCGTGGCGCCTTACCGGGAAGCACATCCTCATATCTTTTTTGAGGTCGAGATGGACCGAGGGATTCCCCAACTGAATGTCGACCGACGGCAGATAAAGCGTGTGTTGCTCAACCTGATTGCCAATGCCATTGCCGCCATAGATGGAGATGGGCAGATTACGGTCACACTGACCTTTGATCCGGTCTTGAAGTCCGCTCAGCTTGAGGTCAGTGATACCGGCACCGGGATACCTCCAGAAGACAAGGGGCGTCTCTTTGACCCCGATTTTTCTACCAAGAAAACCGGCATGGGGTTGGGTCTGGCTATCGTGAATGCGATCGTTGAAGATCACTCTGGGTCCATCCAGGTCCAGGACAACCACCCCACCGGGACAAGATTCATTGTACAATTACCGGCATGAAAATTGGTTATCGATCACTGAAGGAGTTCATCCATGTTTCCCACGATACTGATTGTAGATGATGAAACCACCATATTGCAGTCTCTGAGCGGCATCCTGTCCGATGAGGGGTATGAGACATTGACTGCCTCAAATGGGTATGAAGCCTTGAAGATCATAGAGGAGGAATCTCCGGACCTGGTCCTCTTAGATATCTGGATGCCCGGTATGGACGGCATAGAAACCCTCCGGGAAATCAAGAGAACGAACCCCTTTCTGCAAGTGGTTATCATCTCGGGGCATGGAACCATTGAGACAGCTGTGAAGGCAACCAAGCTGGGAGCCTATCATTTTGTGGAAAAACCGCTTTCCATTGAGAAGGTTGTGGTTACCATCAATAATGCCCTTAACTTCCGGCGACTGGAGGAGGAAAACCGTTTCTTGCGCAAAAAGACCCTCGAAAAACATTCCATTACGGGAAACAGTCCTCCCATCCAGACCCTGAAGAAGCAAATTGCCATTGCAGCCCCCACCAACGCTTGGGTCCTCATCACCGGCGAGAACGGCACGGGGAAGGAACTTGTGGCTCGGACCATCCACCAAATGAGCGACCGACCTGACAAACCATTGATTGATGTGAATTGCGCCGCCATACCGGACGAGCTGATTGAAAGCGAGCTTTTCGGCCACGAGAAGGGGGCCTTCACGGGCGCTACCACCAGAAAGCGGGGGAACTTCGAAGTGGCTGATAAAGGGACCATCTTTTTAGATGAGATCGGAGACATGAGCCTGAAAACCCAGGCCAAGATCCTTCGCATCTTGCAGGAGAAAAAATTCGAGCGGGTAGGTGGGACCCGAACACTGAGCGTCAATGTTCGGGTTCTGGCGGCAAGTAACAAGGACCTGGAAAAAGAGATTGAAAAAGGGATCTTTAGAGAGGATCTATATTATCGCTTGAATGTCATTCCCATTGAAGTGCCGGCCCTGCGAAACCGCACTGAAGACATACCATTGTTGATCGAAACATTCCTACGAGAATTTGTACAGGAGGGTAACTGCGGTCAAAAGACCATAACACCTGAGGCCATCGCACACCTACAAGCTTATCCGTGGCCCGGCAATGTTCGGGAGCTAAAGAACCTGGTGGAGAGGCTGGCCATCATGATCCAGTCTGAGGTCATTGGCGGAGACGACATCCCTTTGTCGTATAGGCGCCGCAAGGCGACCTCTTCGGACATAGAGTTTTTTCACGAGGACTCCCTAAAAGAAGCAAAAAAGGAGTTTGAGAAGGCGTATATCCAGCAAAAGCTTTCCGAAAACAATAATAACATTTCTCAAACCGCAGACTCCATTGGTATTGAAAGGAGCCACCTCTACAAGAAGATAAAGTCATTCGGCCTCAGACTATGACTCAAGAACTACTATGGTACCTTCTGCTTCATTGACGGCCGGCTTTTAGCCCACCCACCTCCTCAAAGGAGGCGTACGGCCAACCCGACGGTAGAAAATTTGTGAGGATTATTGGCGGGACTTTAAGGCGAAGAAAACTTTCCCCCTTGCGGGGTCGGGGCGTTCGCCCAACCAC
Source organism: Deltaproteobacteria bacterium (assembly GCA_030665585.1). GTDB lineage: Bacteria > Desulfobacterota > Desulfobacteria > Desulfobacterales. The sequence goes on from DAOUZN010000037.1 coordinate 8,850, forward strand.
AGATTACCTGAGGGAGTCCATCTTCAACATCCTTGCCGGTTGTGTGGAAGGCGCCGTTGTGCTCGATCTTTTTGCCGGCACTGGTAGCTTTGGCATTGAGGCCCTCAGCCGCGGCGCCTCGTCAGCCGTGTTCATTGAGAAGTCACCCCAGGCCATCAAGACGCTCCTTCGAAATATCTCCGCCTTTTCCTTGGAAAAGCGGTGTACCGTACTGAGAAGGGATGTCCTGCGGGCATTGAGTTTTTTGAAATCAACCGGTCACGGTTTTGACCTGGTATTTGTTGACCCTCCTTATGAACACGGGTTGGTAAAACCCACGCTGCACCTCTTGGACCGCGCTGAATGCATGGCAGAGGGAGGATGGGTGGTTGTCGAACACAGCCTTGTTGAAACGCTCCCTGAAAAGGTGGAGGGGCTCAGGCGAATCGACCAGAGGCAACACGGCAAAACCCTTGTTTCCTTCTATGAATATGTTATGAAACAGCTTGCCAGTAGGAGGGCCAACCAGACATGAAGGGCACAAAGATTGCTGTTTACCCCGGAAGTTTTGACCCCATAACCAATGGACACTGTGATCTGGTGTGGCGCGGGCTAAAGCTCTTTGACGGCATTATTGTCGCCATCGCAAGAAATGGGAGCAAGGGTCCTCTTTTTACGGTTGAAGAACGTTTGGAAATGTTGAGAGAAACTTTCAAAGACGTGCCGAACGTTGAGGTGGATAGCTTTGACGGGCTTCTGGTGGATTATGTGGTCCAGCGTGGGGCGGACACCATCCTGCGGGGCCTTCGAGCGGTGTCTGACTTTGAGTATGAATTTCAGCTCGGCTTGATGAATCGCAAGCTGAACAAGAACGTGCAAACGGTTTTTCTCATGACAGGATTGCGGTGGATTTTTATCAGTTCTTCCATCATCAAAGAGGCTGCTCGTTTTGGTGGAAATACGCAGGACATGGTCCCTGACATCGTTTATGAAAAACTGAAGGAGAGGTTTGGCAAGGGTTAAACCTGCTCTGGGACAAAAGGTGCTGGTCTCGGGGTCGTGAACGCTGACTATGGATTTGTGGAGACTCCATATTTTCTGTAAGGTCGTTGAGCTAAGAAGCTTTTCTAAGGCCGCTAGTTCGGTCTATCTTTCCCAGCCCACAGTAAGTAGCCACATTAAAGATCTAGAGGACCATTTTGAGTGTAAACTCATAGACCGTCTGGGCAGGGAGGTTGCACCGACCAAGGCGGGGCTGCTCCTGTATGGGTATGCGGCCAAGATGATCGCCCTGAAGGAGAATGCCGAACGGGCTTTAGCTGAGTTTCAAGGCAAAGTCAGGGGGCATCTGACCATCGGGGGAAGCACCATACCTGGTGGCTATATTTTGCCTCCCTTGTTGGGCGAGTTCAAGCAAGCCTACCCCGAGGTGACCGTCACGCTGATAGAAAGCGACACGGCCGGAATCATTCAGGACACCATTGAAGGACGCGTGGAGCTAGGCATCGTGGGGGCCAAGGCGCGTGAAGCCCAGCTTGTTCAAGAAAAAGTCATGGATGACGAGATGTTCCTCATCGTCCCCAAGGGCCACAAGTGGGCAGCCACAGGCCATGTGAGACTGGAGGAGCTTATCAAAGAGCCGTTCATCATGCGTGAACCCGGCTCCGGCACTCGCAAGTCCATCGAGCAGGTATTAGATCAATCAGGGCATTGGTTTGGTCACCTCAATGTCGTGGCTGAGATGGGAAGCACTGAGGCGGTTCGGCAGGCTATCAAGGCCGGGGTGGGGGTTTCTATCCTGTCTGAATGTGCCGTGGGCGACGAGCTGGCAGCTCGGAGTCTTAAGAAAGTCGGCATCAAGGGGATGTCTTTTCAGAGGGCCTTTTACTTAATCGTTCACAAGCATCGAACGCAGTCGCCGTTGTGTCACGCCTTCGTCAAATTCCTGAAGGGGAAACGTAGAAGAGCAGGGTCTAAACATAAGACGTCAAGCTGATTAAGAAAATCCTTATGGCCATACCTCTATCCCAAAATGCATTGGTTGTTCTCGAGCGTCGGTATTTGAAGAAGGATCGGAAGGGGAAGCCGGCTGAGGCGCCAGAAGCGCTCTTCAGGCGGGTCGCGCGGGTCGTAGCGTCAGCTGACACTAAATTTGATCCAGGGGCGGACCTCAAGAAGACCGAAGAGGAATTCTACAAGCTGATGACCAGCTTGGTGTTTCTGCCCAATTCGCCGACCCTTATGAATGCCGGACGTAGGCTTGGACAACTGGCCGCCTGTTTTGTCCTTCCGGTTGAGGATTCCATAGACAGTATTTTTGCAACTCTCAGACACGCGGCTATGATCCACAAGAGCGGCGGAGGGACAGGTTTCTCTTTCTCCCGTGTGCGGCCCGAAAATGATGTGGTCTTGTCTACGCGGGGAATATCGAGCGGTCCCATCTCCTTTATGACTGTTTTTGATGTGGCCACTGAGACGGTCAAGCAGGGTGGTACCCGTCGCGGAGCGAACATGGGCATCCTCAGGGTGGACCATCCAGACATAGAGGCCTTTATCCACAGCAAGACTGAGCTGGCTAAACTGAATAACTTTAATATTTCCGTCGCCCTCACCTCCTCTTTTATGGAGGCCCTGGCAGCGGAGAAAGATTATGACTTGGTCAACCCGAGGAACCGGAAGCTCGTCAGGCGGGTCTCAGCGACAACCATTTTTGACCAGATCGTGAAGGCTGCTTGGCGAAGCGGAGAACCGGGGATCATTTTTTTGGACCGTATTAACCAGGCGAATCCTACTCCACAGCTTGGTGACATAGAGGCGACAAACCCCTGCGGTGAGCAACCGCTCCTTCCGTATGAATCGTGTAACCTGGGCTCCATCAACCTTGCCAAGCTGGTGAAAGATGCCAAGTTTGACAAGGCCAAGCTCAGGCGCACCGTTCGCAGTGCCGTTCACTTCCTTGATAACGTCATCGAGGTAAATAAATATCCTCTGCCCCTGATTGAAACCATGAGCAGGAAGACCCGAAAAATTGGGCTTGGTGTCATGGGGTTTGCCGATATGCTGGTTAAGCTGGGTGTGGCCTATGATGGCAATGCAGCCGTGCGGCGGGCTGAGCAGGTGATGACCTTTGTCTCGCGCGAGGCCAGGAAGGCGTCAAGCGAGTTGGCCAAGAAGCGGGGCAATTTTCCTGCCTATGAAGGCAGCATCTTCGACAATGCCGCGACCCCCTATATGCGCAATGCCACCACAACGACCATTGCTCCCACAGGGACGATCAGTATCATCGCGAGGTGTTCGAGCGGTGTGGAGCCTATCTTTGCAGTGGTTTATGAACGTAGGGTCCTGAATGGGGAGACATTGTTCGAGGTTCATCCCGTATTCGAGCATGTGGCCAAGCAAAACGGTTTTTACAGCGAAAAGCTGGTCGAGGAGATCGCCCAGACCGGCTCCATTCAGCATATCAAGGGAATCCCTGATAAGATAAGGCGTCTTTTTGTGACCGCTCACGACATAGCGCCGGAGTGGCATATCCGGATACAAGCAGCGTTTCAAAAATACACGGACAATGCCGTGTCTAAGACGGTAAATTTCCCCCGGGATGCCACCCCTGAGGACATACAAAAGGTTTACAGACTGGCTTATGAAAGTGGCTGCAAGGGTGTCACCATTTATCGCTATGGGAGCCGAGGCCGACAGGTGCTTAACATCGGCAAGGACCAAGACAGGGAAGCGGCCATTGTGCCACGGACACGGCCTGTTCAGACGACGGGGGTCACAGAGCGAATCAATACGGGTTGCGGGAAACTCTATGTGACCATCAATGAAGACCATGAGGGGATTTGTGAAGTGTTTGCCCAAATGGGAAAAACCGGGGGGTGTGCGTCTTCCCAGATCGAGGCCGCTGGGCGTCTCATATCGTTGGCGCTGCGCAGTGGCGTCAAGGTAGAAGCCATTATCAAACAGCTCACCGGCATTCGCTGTCCTTCACCTATCTGGCAAAATGGGGGAATGGTTCTTTCCTGTCCTGATGCCATCTCTCATGTCATTAAACACTACACGAATCTTGATGCAGCAGACATGCCCGCTATGATGGGTGTCTGCCCGGATTGTGGTAGCGCTTTGGAGCACGAGGGAGGCTGTCTGGTATGTCGGTCATGCGGGTTTTCAAGGTGTAGCTAATGATCAGACCTCAGTTTGTCTCCACCTCAGGGGGCTGGCCCTTTTTTTCTATGCCGGCATTATAGGCTTCAGCATCTTGATTAAATGCCTTTCTTCTCTTTTCGTAGTCTTTGATCCGTGAGTTAAAACCTCTTATCCTCTCAACAAGTTTTTTTCGTATGGCCGGTGTCGTACGTCTCTTTGCTGCTTCATCCAGTTGTTTTCTTTCCTCCATGAGGGCTTGATATTCTTGTTCTAAGGCGGTTCCGGTTTCTTTTAGTTTCTGGTCTACGGCCTTTTTTTCGCGTTCCCCTGCCTCCGGCTCTCTTTGGGGGCGCATCTCTTGGGGCTCTCTCAGAGTATCTTCAGCGTTTCCCTGTTCCGGTAGCGTTTTTTCCGTTTCTTTCTTCAAGCTCGACCCATGGGACGCGTCGTCGTATTGGCTGACATGAGACCGCTGATCGGCAGGGATGTTGGCGACATCATCGGTGTAGTGCGTTTTTCCTTCCTGGTCCACGTACCTGTAAAATTCTGCTGAAGCGAACGCAGGCAAGGCCATCAAGGTGAGCAAAGTGATCCATCCCCTGAGCTTCATGAGTCTTCTCTCCTTCATATAAAGTACTTGATTATGACGAATCCCATAATCAATAATATCACAAAAACAACCACCAGTGTATTGAAATACCGCTCGATAAACGATTGAATCTTCGGCCCGAATAGGTAGATGAGGCCACCGACCAGGAAAAATCGGGCTGATCTGGAAACCGCAGAGGCAACGAGAAACACGACAAAGTTGATCCGAAAGGCACCGGCTGTAATAGTGAAGACCTTGTAGGGAATCGGGGTCAGCCCGGCGATCCCCACTGCCCAGGCATCGTAGGTGACATAAAGGTGGCGGATATATTCATAGTTGTCCTGCAATCCATAGAATCGGATAATTGCATCGCCCAGGCTGACCATGAATTGCCATCCGATGAGATAGCCGAAACAGCCACCTAACAGAGAGCCTCCAGAACAAACCAGGGCATACTTGAAGGATTTCTTGGGCAAGGCGATGGACAGGGCGATCAAGAGGACATCAGGCGGAAGGGGAAAGAAGGAGGATTCGCAAAAGGCCAAAAGAAACAATGCCCACGTTCCATACGGCGTTTCGGCCCAGTGCAGGACCCAGTGGTAGAGCCTCCTCAGCACAGCGCCTAGGCTTCCTTCCAGCCATGGTCGCCAACAAGCTTTACGAATCGACAGCCCCCTAAGTCCACTTGGTGGATCCCATCTTCGTGCTTCACGATCTTGAGGAGTGTCTGGGAGAACCGATTCCCCACCGGGATGACCAGGCGCCCTCCAAGCTTTAACTGCTCCACAAGGACTTCTGGTACCTTTGGAGCCCCGGCTGTCACGATAATGGCCTCAAAAGGAGCTTCCTCTGGCCAACCCAAAGTCCCATCAGAACACTTGGCAACCACATTGTAGTAATTGAGCCGGTCAAGCATCTGGCGCACCTCGATGAACAGCTGGCGCACCCTTTCAATCGTATAGACCCGGTAGACCAGTTCAGCCAGGATGGCTGTCTGGTAACCAGAGCCCGTGCCGATCTCAAGAACGCGATCATTTTCTGCCAATTCAAGGGCTTGAGTCATCTCAGCCACAATATATGGCTGGGATATGGTTTGGCCTTCGCCGATAGGAAGGGGAAAATCTCCGTAGGCCTGGTCCTGCAGGGCCTCACCTACAAAAAGATGGCGAGGCACCTTTCGCATCGCTTCCAGGACGCGCTGGTCGTGGATGCCGCGGGCCTCAATCTGCGTACTCACCATTTTTTCCCGGAGGCGCCTAAACTTCATAGCGAGATGGCCGGTTTAGCGACCTTCTTTTAGCAGCCCACGTACACGACCCGAATGGGCTTGCGTTTCGGGGCAGGGGGAAATTTATCAGAATAACCCATAGGGATGACGACCACCAAAAACCGAGAAAAAAGCTATCAGAACGAGGACTTGGAGTCAAGGAAAAGCACCTTTTGGGTTTACCTGGCAGCACCGTTATGATATCGATCATGCAAGCTCCCAGACGATCTTAAAGA
>DAOUZN010000046.1 GCA_030665585.1 Deltaproteobacteria bacterium
GTGAGCCTCGTATCGATGGTAAAATTGGCAACCTGGTTCAGGGCATGCACCCCGGCATCGGTACGCCCCGAGCCGATGACTTTGACCGAACGTCCGGTCATGGTCTCCAGCGCAGCCTCGATGACCCCCTGGACCGTGGGGGCATCCTTCTGGCGTTGCCAGCCGTGATAGGCCGTCCCCTCGTATTCAATAATGAGCTTGAAGTTCGGCAATCAATACCGCGCCCGAAAGGACCTACAGTGGAAACGGGACCTGATCCAGGCCGGCTGTCTCCGGGAAGCCAAACATGATATTCATGTTCTGCACGGCCTGGCCAGAGGCCCCTTTTACCAGGTTGTCGATGGCCGAGACAATGATCAGTCGTCTGGTACGCTCGGTCACCTTGAGTCCGATGTCACAGTAGTTGGTCCCTTTCACGTGCCTGGTGTCCGGAAACCTGCCAGGCGGACAGATGCGAACAAAAGGTTTGTTTGCAAAGAAAGAACCAAGATAGGAGGCAACCTCCTGGGTAGAAACAGACCCTTTCAGGCCGACATAGACCGTGGTCAGCATCCCCCGTGTCATGGGCACCAGGTGAGGCGTGAAGGTGATGTGGATCGTGCGTCCTGCAACAAGGCTCAAGACCTCGTCCATCTCCGGGTTATGGCGATGCTCGGCCACCTTGTAGGCCCTAACACCTTCATTAACCTCGCAAAAATGCGTGGCCAGGCTCACTGATCGTCCTGCACCACTCGTGCCGGACTTTGAATCTGCCACAATGTTGCCCAAATCAACAAAAGGCGCCTTCACGAGGGACAACAATGGAAGAAGGACACTCGTAGGATAGCAACCCGGGTTGCCAACCAAAGAAGCCTTTTGGATTTCATTAGAATAGATCTCGGGAAGCCCGTACACGGCAGATTGAAGCAAATCTTTAGCCTGATGCGGTTCGTACCAAGCCTCGTACAGGGCCGGGTCTTTAAACCTAAAATCTGCACTCAGGTCAATGACCTTTTTCCCGCGATCAATCAACCCGGGCACCACCGCCATCGATGCCTTGTGAGGAAGCGCGGTAAAGACCACGTCGGCCGCCTCAGACACGGTCTCTGGAGAGAACGTCTGGCAACTTAAATTCACCACCCCGGCCAGGGCCGGATAAATATCCGAAAAGGTCGTGCCCGCATGCTGGCGGGAGGTAATCATAGATAACTTGGCACGAGGATGACCCGACAAGATTCTTACCAGCTCCGCCCCCGCATAGCCCGTTGCGCCAACAACCGCTGCCCTAACAACCATGTTTCTCCCTCAACAGGCTTGCCCTCTTCGCAGCCATTTCCATTCGGATACGCCTTATCGTGGCCGCCAAAACCGTCAATGCTTCGAATGGGTAACCACTATTTATTCCTACAAAACGGCTCTAAGACAAATCTTTGGTCTTGTCAAACCAAAAGATTTTTGAGCCGGTCCGATGAAGGGGTCATCTTTACGGGGTCTACGTGAGGCGATGCACAAAGTGGAACCATAACAGAGGCAAAACAACAGGTGAGAAAAAGGACGACCGAGCACCAAGCCTTGTGGGCTTAGCGGCCGCTGAAGCGGTACGTAATTCTCCCGCGCGACAGGTCATAGGGCGAAAGCTCTACCGTTACTATGTCTCCCGGGAGGATCTTTATGGAATATTTTCGCATCTTTCCACAAGGATGGGCCAGTATCTCGTGTTTGTTTTCCAGTTCCACCTTGTAGGTGCCGTGGGACATATCCTGAATGACCTTGCCCCGCACCTCTATAGGTTCTTCCTTGGCCACGATGGATTAACCTCCTTCTCGGGCGATGTCGACGATGATGCCATGGCTTCACAACAGCCAAGACCGCAAGAACAAAAAGGAAGAGGCCCGCCACCCCTTCTGAAAACCCTCTGGTTCATGGCCCGTCAGCTAACGCTTGGAATACTGGAAGCGGGCACGTGCGCCTTTTTGGCCGTACTTCTTCCTCTCCTTGATCCTGGAGTCGCGTGTCACAAAGCCGGCCCTTTTCAGAATCGGTCTAAACTCCGGATTCACTTGAAGCAAAGCCTTGGTAATGCCGTGCCGAACGGCAGCCGCCTGGCCGGAAATACCACCACCCGATACATTGACGTTCACGTCAAAACTCCCGTACGTATCCGTCAGAACAAGGGGTTGTTCCACAATCATCTTGGCAGTCTCTCTCCTGAAATAGTCATCGACGTCCCGCTGGTTAATCGTAATGCTCCCTTTGCCGGGTCTAAGCCATGTTCTGGCAACAGCGGTTTTCCGCTTTCCAGTCCCGTAATAAGCTTCTGCCATAAAACACTCCTATACCTGAAGTTGCAGTGGTTGAGGTTGCTGTGCCGTGTGCGGGTGATCGGGTCCGGCATAAACCTTGAGCTTTTTTAGCATCTTGCGACCAAGCCTGTTCTTGGGAAGCATCCCCCGGACCGCATAGACGACCAGATCCCCGGGCCGAGTTTCCAAAAGCTGTTTGGCAGTCGTGGATTTGAGCCCCCCCAAATATCCACTGTGACGGTAGTATACCTTTTGGTCCCACTTCCTCCCCGTCAGAGTCACCTCCGCCGTATTGATAACGATGATATGGTCTCCAGTATCCACATGGGGCGTATAAATGGGCTTATGCTTTCCCCGCAGGCGATCAGCAACAAAGGTCGCCAATCTCCCCAAGACACACCCACTGGCATCAATCACATACCACTGTCTGTCCACTTCTGTTGGCTTAGCACTGTAAGTTTTCATGGTACGATGTATTTTCCCCTTTTCCCGCTGAAAAAGCGAAATTTTTTTAATACTTCGCCTGGAACAATGTGTCAACCCAAAAATTGACCACTGGTTCCAGCTCCCCTTCAAACCCCTTGACAACGGCTCCAAATTCTTATACTTGAGCGTTCGTAACACATCAATGCCGACATTCTGGAATGTTCTGGGCGTCCCAGAACCGCGTTCTGGCCAAACTCCAAATTCGCATTCCCGCCTGAAATCAGGAAGAAAGGAGACATGTATGAACATCTTGATGTTTGGACCAAATGGCAGTGGCAAGGGGACACAGGGAGCGATCGTTAAGGAGAAGTACAACTTAGCCCACATTGAATCGGGAGCCATCTTCCGCGAAAATATTGGCAAAGGCACCGAACTCGGCGCCAAGGCGAAAGAGTTCATTGACCGTGGCGATCTGGTGCCGGACGAAATCACCATCCCAATGATTCTGGATCGCCTGAAACAAGACGATTGCAAGAACGGCTGGCTCTTGGATGGATTTCCGCGAAACAAGAATCAGGCCATAAAGCTGGATGAGGCCCTGAAAGCTTCGGGCTTGGATCTGGATATCGTGGCCGAGGTGATTCTAGATCGACAAATTGCCAAGAATCGTATCATGGGCCGCAGGCTTTGCGTGAATGACAACAATCATCCCAACAACATTTTTATTGATGCCATAAAACCGAATGGCGACAAGTGCCGCGTGTGCGGGGGTGACCTCACAAGTCGGTCGGATGACCAAGACGAAGAGGCCATCAACAAGCGCCATAGCATTTACTACGATACAGAGAGCGGGACGTTGGCCGCTGCTTATTATTTCAAGGATCTTGCTGAAAAAGGAGGTAAGGTTAAATACATCACCCTCGATGGCGCGCCCAGCGTCAAAGAGGTAACAGCCGAGTTGATGTCAAAACTGTAACACGCCTAGGACGAACCCTGTGCCTGCCTGGAACACGCCTGTCCGGGCAGGCCTGTATTATGCCCATTTGAGGCTGCGCCCCAGTCATTGCCCACACATCCTCCCTCGAACAGGGATTTTGACAACAGCCTATAAAGATCCGAGACATTCTTCGTAGTTCCCGCTCTCCCGACCGGGGCAACTCGCCCAGGGTGGACCCCTGACTGACTCAAGCCCTATCCCTTTCTGGAACTCTCATAGTATCTCATTGACGAGTTGCTCCGTCTTGAGACTCGCTTCTGTATCTCCGCCAGCCGGTCCTGTTCGGTTCCGTTGACGACCTCCACATGCTACACGCCGAAAACATTGACACATGGGCGGAAGCTGAGTAAGATAATGATTGTATCCGGCAAACATATCGTTCGACGGCCCTCTTACCTTATGAAGTCAAAGTCCCATCAACTTTTCGAAAAGATCGAGACCTTCAAGAACCTTCCTACACTTCCTCACATTCTTCTCGAGTTCATTGCCGCCTGCAATAAGCCAGACAGCACCAATGAGAATATATCCCAAGTCATCAATAAGGATTCATCGTTAACTGCCAAGGTCATGAGGATGGTCAATTCTGCCTACTACGGCCTTCCAAACAGGGTGACCAGCATGGAGCACGCCTTGCTCCTATTGGGGACGGACGCTGTCAAGAATATTGCCATCAGCGCCTCTGTGTTCCAGGCCTTTGCCAAGACAAAAAGTAATTCCGTTCTTAATCTCAAGCTGTTCTGGCGCCACTCTCTGATGTGTGCCACGGTAGCCAAGCTGATTGCGAAAAAGGTTTCATATAGCTCCCCGGATGAAGCCTTTCTGTCGGGCCTGCTCCATGACATCGGGAAGCTGGTTCTATGGGTCAATTTTTCAAAGGAATATGCTGATGTTCTAGAATCATCCAACAATGAGTCGGACCTGCTGTTGGCAGGAGAAATGAGGCTGGGCGCGACACACTGTGAGGTCGGTGCCTGGATGATTGGTCAGTGGAACTTGCAGTCGTTCATGGCAGATGCCGTTCTTTATCACCACGAACCCGTACATCGCGTTTTGGATGCGCTGCCTTTGGTAAAAATTGTATTTGTGGCCAATGCCTTGAGCAGGGAGACCATGGGAGAAAACGACCTGAGATTCAGGACCGCGCAAGAGGTTTTTGGGCTTCCCCGCTCCGAGATAGAGGCCGTCGTGTTGCAGGCGGAGCAAGAGGTTCTGGAAATAGCCCGATCGCTGGGCATCGACATTGAGTCATCTGAAGGTCTGCCCCCTGCCGTGTCCGAGGCGGATCGCCAAAAAGAAAAAGACCTGGTCAGCGCCGTCAGGGACATTTCTTTGCTTCAAGGGACCCTTCAAAATCTGTTGGAAGCGAGCGGGCAAGATTCTATCCTAAAAGTGGTCAAGCAGGGGCTCCAGGTCTTATTCGATGTACATCGAGTCATCTTTTTGGTTCATGACCCGGAAAAGAACGCCTTGCTTGGCAAAGGCGCCATGGGGTCAACCGAGGATGTCCTGGCCAAGGAAATTGTCGTCCCTCTTCAAACAGAAACCTGCCTTCCCGTGATGTCTCTTAGCCAAAAAACCCCCTTGGATTCCTTTGGCCACCTAAGGAAAGTTGAGTTGACGATTTTGGATCGTCAACTCATTCGCCTGATGGCGAGAGACGGATTACTTTGTCTTCCCATGATCGCCCATGAGGAGTGCGTAGGCGTGATACTGCTGGGCATTGATCAAGGCCGCATTTCCCGTTTGAGCAACCAGATGAGCCTGTTAACCCTGTTTGCCAATCAATCAGCCTTGGCCCTTCATGCTGATATGGTGCGAGAGGTTCAATCCAAACTGGTTCAGTCTGAGCGCCTGGCAGCGGCATCAGGTATTGCCAGACGAGTGGTCCACGAAGTGAACAACCCATTGGGCATCATAAAAAATTATATTAAGATCCTTGGACTGAAATTGTCCGGCGACGACCCTGCTCAAGAAGAACTGAAAATTATCAGCGAGGAACTCGATCGCGTCGCCCTCATCGTCCGTGAACTATCTGATTTTTCGGAACCTGGAGCCAAGGAAACCGAACCTGTGGATATCAACGGGCTATTGTCCGATCTTGTCAAGATTACGCGAGAATCCCTTATGCGTGATGCCAAGGTCAATGTCCATCTCAAGCTGGAGCCTTCCTTGCCGACCGTTTCTTCGGGGAAAAACAGTCTGAAACAGGTTTTTATTAACCTGATCAAGAATGCAGTCGAAGCGATGCCCCAGGGAGGAAACCTTTACATCCATACACGACGCCTTGGAAACAAACTCCAGGCCCAAGTGAAGCAAGACATGGAAGGTGCAGGTGCCTGGGACTCTGTGGAAATCAGTATCCGGGATGAAGGGCCGGGGATACCTGATGCCATCAAATCCCGGCTTTTCGAACCTTTTGTTACCTCGAAGACCGGCGAACACGCAGGGCTAGGCTTGTCCGTTGCATACAACATAATCAACGAATTAAAAGGTGCCATTACCTGTGAAAGCGGCGAAAAGACCGGAACGACTTTTAAGATCGTTTTGCCGGTAGGACAAAAACAAAAGGCTTAGTCTGTGCCCACCCACGAAACGCTATCCAATCAATGGGCACAGGCGTCAGTTTCCAATTCAGAAATGAGCATTTTTCGCTCTGAGCAAGGCCGCACAAGGATTTACGCCGAGGCGTACTTTTCGTACGTCGCAGGCGAAAACCCGCGGAGAACGCCGCTCAGAGGGAAAAAGGCCATTTATGGATGGAAACTAGCCTATGGAGGTAGGGATGGCCTACACGCCCAAAATTCTGATTGTCGATGATGAACCCCGTATGTGCGATAGTCTGAAGGTCCTGTTAAGCAATGAGGGTTATGAGACCCAAACAGGTTACAGTGGTCAAGAAGCCCTCGCTTGCCTTTCCAAGTGTGATATTGACCTTGCCCTTGTAGACATTGTGATGCCTGACATGAATGGGCTCCAGATCATGGACCATATCAAGAAACAAGACCTGGACACGCTAGTCATCGTCATCACGGGGCATGCTTCCGTGGACTCGGCCATAGAATCTTTGAGAAGAGGGGCCTACGACTACCTCAGAAAGCCATTTGAGTTTGAGGAATTACTAAAGAGAGTAAAAAACGCCCTCGACCAAAAAAGGCTGAAGAAGGAATACGAGATTATCAACGGGAAATTGGCGCTCTCCGAAAAACGATATGAATGCCTGGTCAACAATTCTCCGGATATCATTTACACCATGGGACTGGACGGGTCATTCACCTATGTCAATCCTGCCTGGCAAAAAGTGTTGGGGCACAAGACAGATGAAGTGGTAGGCAAATATTTTGCAGACTTCGCCCCGGAAGAAGATGCCGTCCAGTGTACCCGTCTCTTCTCCAAGGTGAAAGAAGAAGGCGAGACGATCAGAGATACATCCTGCACCCTGATGCACAAAGAAGGGTCCCCCCGGCTTTTCAGCATGAGCGGTGCGCCCAATCTGGATGCGAGGGGCAACGTGATAGGCATGGTGGGCGTTTTCAAAGACATCACCGAACAACACCAGTTGGAAGCCCAGCTGGCTCAAGCCCAAAAGATGGAGGCTATCGGGACCCTTGCCGGAGGCATTGCCCATGACTTCAACAACCTGCTCATGGGGATTCAGGGTCGCACTTCTCTCATGTTTCTGAACACCGATTCTGAGCATCTCCACTATGAGCATCTTAAGGGGATAGAAGATATCGTTGAAAGTGGGGCCGGTCTTACAAGGCAGCTATTGGGCTTTGCCAGGGGCGGCAAATATGAGGTCAAGCCGACAGGTGTGAATGACTTGATGGACAAGACTGCCCACATGTTTGGCCGGACCAAGAAAGAGATCAAGATTCACACAAGCTATCAGAAAGATATTTGGCCGTTAGAGGTAGACCGTGGACAGATAGAGCAGGTGCTCTTGAATCTCTACGTCAATGCCTGGCACGCCATGGATGGAGGCGGGGATTTACACCTTCGAACTGAAAATGTGACCTTTCGGGAGAAGGATCTCACGCCCCTTGGTGTCGTGCCCGGCAATTATGTGAAAATATCTGTCACGGACACCGGCGCTGGGATCGATCAGGAAACCCAGAGAAGAATATTTGAGCCATTTTTTACGACCAAGGAAATGGGCAGGGGAACAGGACTTGGCCTTGCTTCTGCTTACGGCATCATCCAAAACCATGGTGGTGTCATTGACGTCGATAGCCAGAAAGGCAAAGGAACCACCTTTAACATCTACCTGCCGGCCTCGGCCAAGAAGATCCCCGAAGAGGAGCATGGGCCGACCACGGTGTTGAGGGGAACAGAGTCGGTGCTTCTCGTGGACGACGAAGACATGATCATCGATGTGGGCCGGGAGATCTTGGAAGAAATGGGTTACAAGGTGTTTCTGGCAAGAAGCGGCAAGGAGGCCATAGAGATCTATAAGAAAAACAAGCACAAGATTGATATGGTCGTTCTCGATATGATCATGCCGGACATGGGTGGCGGTGAGGCCTATGACCGAATGAAGGAAGCCAATCCCAATGTCAAAGTCCTTCTTTCAAGCGGATACAGCATAGAGGGGCAGGCCAGCGACATATTGGCCCGGGGCTGTAATGGCTTTATTCAGAAGCCTTTTTCCGTGAAGCAACTCTCCCACACCATCAGGCAGGTTCTCGACAGTTAATCCATGGCTTAGGGCTTCCCATAAATAAAGTAAAGGCCGGAGAGAACCTTCTCAACGGAGGGTTAAGATATTCCTAAGCTGTTTCCCGCCAAGAAATGGCTTTTTGGAAGGACGGTTCCTCCGGCCTTAGTACCAGAATAAGCACGATAACGGGACAGTCAAGGCTTAGGGCAAAGGCGGAGCCTTGACGAAGAGTAACACTTTAGATCTTTGAAACGCGGGTCGCGCAAGCGGCAATCAAATTTTAGTGCGTGTAAAACTCGTCTCCTTGTCCATATCATGCGGTGTCGCCCCGAGGGCTTCCACGGCCCGGGCTGCGTCCTCCGCTTTGGCCGTGGCCTTGGCGGCCCGTCGGGCCGCTTTTCCAGCTTTCTCTTGAGCCTCCTTGTTAGCCGCCTCTAACTTCGCCATAGTTGCCTCATCGGCTCCGGAGGTTGCGGCCTCCCGCATCTCTCGACTTGTCTGCTCTGCTTCCTCTGCGGCTTCAGCTGCCTCCTTCTCCGCATCTTTGGCCTTCTTCTCGGCATCCGCCAGAGCGTCGTGGACTGCAGCAATCTCTCCCGCTTTCCCTTCCTCCGGCTCAGCGTCCAGATCGATGTCCTCAGCGGCCAACCCCAGTGCCACGATGGGCAAGCGAGGCAAAAGGTCCTGTAGCGGACCGCCAAAAGGATCCATCAGCTGATCCCCTCGGAGACGAAACGGGAGGAAGACCATGGCCGACTCCGCCGAATACCCTGCAATGGTGTCACCACTGCCCTTTGCCACGATTTCCGGCTCGGCCTCAATGCGCACCTCGTCGAGCGTCTTTCCAAGATCCCGGATGGTTTCTTCCGATACATCCTCGTAACCGGTAGCAAGAACCCTGATTTTCGCTTCGCGCCATATGTCGCTTCGGGTCATCAGGTAAGCCATCAGGAGCATGAGACGGCTGGTGGCATCGCCCCACCACCAGACGTCAATACGTCGCCTCTCGGAGGGCAACGCCTCGAGGGCCGCCCACTCATCCTCCTTGGCATCCAACACAATGATGTTGCATCCAAGCCGGAAGGCCACACGGAGATTTCGTCCGTAACTCAGCGCCCCGCGTTTCAGACTCCCCCTGGGAAACTGCTCGGGCCAGTTGAGCAAGATGGTATTCGCTTTGAGGGGTCCCACGCCAAAGGCCTGGACAACGGTGTGAATCCCAACCCTGAGGTTTGGAGCAACCACGATGAGGGGAAATGCATCCACGCCGTACTCGAGAATATCCGTCCGAAGTTCCGCTTCAGCCTCCTCCCGGGCCTTTAACATCCTGACCCCTTCACCCTCCAGGATCCGAACCGCTGTGGTAAGGCCACTGTGGCCCACGATCCAGGAGGAAAACCGAAGGAGCTGCCGTCGCCGGTGCCGATCATCGGAGAAGGCAAGGATTTGGGGACGCCAGTCTCGGGGATGCTCCGGCTCCATAGCGGCGGCCAGCAGATGCTCCCGTATGTGTTGAAAGTGGTGAGAGCGGCGGCTGTCAGCCCAGCGTGCCGGACCGGCCGTGCGCCTCAGATATTGGTAAATGGCAAACAAAACAGCAATCGCCACCGCACTGGCTGCCAGGTCGATGGCCAACATCGCTCCGAGGCATGCCAAACAGCCAAGGAGGCTGAGTCGGAGGTCAAACCAGCGGAATCGAGGCCGGAAAGAAGGACTCGATGCGCGGGCTTCGTAGAAGGTGGCGTAGTTGATAAGCCCGTAGGAAATCAGGAAAAACATGGACACAACCGGTGCGATCACGTTCAGCTTTCCCAAACCAATCGTGCCGAATGCTATCCCGGCAGAGAGCAGAACCCCACGTCGAGGATTCCCGGTGCGGCTGGATCCCTTGGCGAACGGCAATAGGAAGGGAAAGATGCGATCGCCGGCCAGAGACTGGAGGATACGGGGGGCCCCTAAGAACGAGGCCATTCCAGAGGACAGGGTTGCGGCAATGACGCCGGCGTCGATGAGCAGGTCAATGGAGGCTACGCGCTTCATGGCCCCATAGTCGCTTATCATTACATCACGGGGCAAAGCCGCAGCAAATACGACCGCCGCACCAAAGTACACGAACATCGAGATCCCTACGGCAAGAAAGGTGCCCAGCGGCAGACTCCTGCCAGCATCTTTAAGGTCCCCGGACATGCTGACGCCCTGGGTGAACCCGGTCACGGCCGGGAAAAAGATGGCAAAGAGGATCCAGAAATCGGGGCGGCAAGCCGGCCTCACCCAATTACCCGTCAGAAGCGCGGTATCCCACTTGACCAGACCTCCAACAAAAAACGAGACCAGTGCAGCCGCGATCAAGGCCATGACGACATATTGAAATCGCGTGGCCCAATCCGCACCCAGCCAGGCGAAGATGAACAAGAACGACACGGCCAGGGCAGCGATTATTTGAGGCAGAACCTCAGCCCCTTCCGACAGCATAGAGGTCACTGCTTCACCAAAACCGATGCAGTAAAACGCGATAGATACCGATTGGGCAAGGAACAGGACGATTCCAATGGCCCCACCAAACTCCAGGCCAAGGGTTCGAGAGATGAGATAATAGTCACCACCGCCTTTGACCTTGAGGTTTGTGGCAATCGCAGAAAGGGAAACACTGGTCAGCACTGATATGACATTGGCCAGGCCGATCATGACCAGCGCCCGTGCCAAACCGGCATTGCCGACCACGTGTGCCAACCGCAGAAAGAGTATGATGCCGAGAATGGTCAGAATGCTTGGCGTGAAAACCCCGGAAAAAGTCCCCAAGCGCCCTTTTGGAAGTCTAGGACCGCGGTCTTCGCGAACGTGCTGCTGCATCAGTGAACCTTGCCCTTAACCTCTGGCGGTCTGGTGTTGCCGGAGCCCGGTCAACGGCCCCAACAAATCCCCTCTCCATGGGCAAACATCTTCCAAGAAGCAGGGGCTCAAACGACCCAAGACGCCTCCCATGCGGGGTGACCACATTGCATTGACATACAAGCGCTTCTATTCTATGTTTTTCTGATCCAACAACAGATTCCTATCAAATTCGCTGAACCCAAGCAAAGAAAAATCCGCGAATGCGGGAAGATGGAGGTTGACTCATGAAAAAATGGCTACTCATAGGCGGTGTGGTTGTCATCATCCTGATCATCTTTCTGGTTGTGGGGGTCTCGAACCTTGGCCCCCTGATCAAGAATGCGGTCAACACATACGGGCCGAAAATCACAAAAACCGAGATGCGCCTAGCAGACGTGAGCATCTCCATTTTTTCCGGAGAGGCCAAACTCAAGGGGTTCTATCTCGGCAACCCCAAGGGATTCAAGTCACCGGAGGCTGTAAAAGTGGGATCTGTCTATGTGGATGTGGATGAGGGGTCCCTGACCGGAGACACGATCATTATCGACAAGATCGAGGTGGTCCGCCCTGAGATCACCTATGAGAAAGCGCGCGGAACGGACAACTTCCAGACGATTTTAAACAACGTGAAAAGGACGGTGGGTGCGGGCGGGCCCTCAAAGAAGGAAACTGAGAAAGAAGGCGGGGGCAAGAAAATCCTGATCAGAGATTTCATTGTGAAGGGTGGCAAGGTGAACCTGGCCATGTCCATGCTTGCCGGAAAAAGCATCAGCGCCCCACTGCCGGACATCCACCTCAAGGACGTGGGGAAAAAAGGTGCGTCCCCTGCCGAGGCATTTGAGGAAGTATTCGCGGCCCTGTATGAAAAGATCACTTCCCATGCCGTGACGGATGTTCTGAACCATGGGCTTAAGGCCCTGGGCCCGGGCATCGAGGCCGTGGGCGAAGGCGCCAGGAAAGAGCTGGAGGGCGTCACCGGGGGTGCCAAGAAGGAACTGGAGGGCGTCACCGACAAGGTCAAGGGACTGTTCGGAAAATAGAGCTGTGTGATAGAAAAGTAGAGAGGTAAATCCTCCAAAGAGAATGTCCCACGTCCGTGTGTCCGACGTTGACAATGTCAAGCCGTTCTTGTAGGGTTTTTACCGGTGAACGGTACAGCTTCGAGATTAAGTATCGGTTCCAGGTCTTCGTTCCGAAGCGTCAAATCTTGCCTTGAGCAGTAATGCGGATTATCCGCAGCGCTCTGACCTGCTTAAGCGTGCCGTTCACCACTTTACCACATACCCAGCCGTTTTCTGAGGGGTTGGAACAACTCCGGACTAGTTGTAGCGTTGCCCTGATTAAACCAAGCCTCCGTTCATGAAAACCAGATTTCCATGGGGAGCAGTAACCAATGGCCCTCACGAAAAATGACATTGTGAATTCGGTTTACCTGAAGCTTGACCTTCCCAAGAAGAACTCCATCCGGGTGGTTGAATCTCTCTTGGAAATTATCAAAAAGACCTTGGGAAGTGGGGAAGACATCTTAATCAGCGGATTCGGCAAATTCTATGTCAAGGACAAGAGGGAGCGCAGGGGAAGGAAGCCCCAGACGGCTGAAGAAATGACGCTTAGAGCCAGGCGAGTAGTAGGTTTCAGATGCTCCGGTGTTTTGAGAAACAAGATAAATGGAAAGGCTTAGATATGTTTGTTGGCAGTGCACGGGTCGATGATCTCGTGGACCTGTATCTCAGCAGACCACGGCTTACTGAGGCCACAAACAATATCGCGGCATCACAGCCTTACACGTAGCAGGAGGGTTATCATGCCTACCTACGAGTTCCTCTGCGAAAAATGCAATAGGAAGTTTACGTTAACGATGAAAATTTCTGAGTACGACAAGAAGAAGTTCCGGTGTCCAAAGTGCAAAGGCA
>DAOUZN010000064.1 GCA_030665585.1 Deltaproteobacteria bacterium
GTCGACTGCCCGTGCCAGTGAATCCTCGCCGCGAAAAAAAACTTTTAGGTCATTCACTGAAAGTAGGATGTCGTTGTTAGGCATAATTTAAAAGTGTCTAAAGTGGACTAAAGTGTCTAGAGTGTCTAAAGTGTGCTAAAGTGTCTAAAGTGCCTAAAGTGCATAAAGTGTCTAGAGTGTCTAAAGTGCCAAAAGTGCCAAAAGTGCCAAAAGTATATGCTGTATGTTTAGACCTTTCGGTTACTCAATTCTTCCCGATTGAAGTGAAAATGGCCAATAACTCACTGCATTCTTTATATTCCGGTTCTAAATAATCCAGGGATATCCATTTCACATCTCTGATTATTTCAAGCCAGTACTGAGTTTCGCTGGCTTCACTTTCGCAAATACTAATTTTATTTTTAAAATCAGCTTTGCTTCTAGCCCGATTTGCTTCACGATAATTAGCACCGATAGAAGTACCCGCCTTGGTTAATTGATTACGAACCACCTTACCTTCCGGAGTGTTAGGTAGCTTGGCCGACAATCGAATAATTCGTACTGCAAATTCACGTGTTCTCTTTTCAAGCTTTCTGCCAAATTCCTTGTTATCCACAGTGATACTCCTTTATCTTTAGCTCACTTTAGACACTTTAGCTCACTTCATTTTTAATGTCTCTCCCTCAACTTGGGATTAAGCACATCCCGCAAACCTTCGCCGAATAGGGTGAATGCGAGTACGACGATTAAAATTGCAAAACCCGGTATAAACGTCAGCCAGGGAGCATCGAATATGAACCGTTTGCCGTCAGATAGTATGTTTCCCCAGGTCGCATGAGGTGGAGGTACCCCGAAACCGAGAAAGCTCAGGCCGGCTTCTGTCAAAATGGCTGTGGCAATACCAATAGTTGCAGATACCAGTACCGGAGCGATAGCATTGGGCATCATATGGCGAAAGATGATCCGAAAGTTGCTCACGCCCAGTGCCCGCGCGGCGGCCACAAAATCCTGTTCACGCAAAGAGAGGAATTCAGCCCGCACGAATCGTGTGGTACCCATCCAGCTGGTTAATCCGATCACGATCATGATATTGTAGATACTTGCCGGCAGGAGTGCCACGACCGTAAGAATCAGAAAAAAGCTGGGGAAACAAAGCATGATGTCCACGATTCGCATGATCAGGGTGTCCACAGAAATGGCCTTCTGACGCACGATGCGCAGCCATTTTGGCACGGGTCGTTTGCCTGGCGCGTTGTTCGTCAAAAGGGGATAAACCATGTAAGCAAGGCCAAGCATTAGAAGCCCCCCCCCAAAAAAGATGAGACCCGTGGCCGCCAACGCCGCGCCTGACAAAAAGAAACAAGCCACAAGAATGTGATCGACCCTGATGGGGGTCTCTCCAAAGTAGCCCGCTATGCCCCCCATGAATATGCCGATGAGCACGGAGATCCCAACGGCCACGAACCCAACGAACAGGGAAACCGAGGCCCCCTGGAGCATTCTCGCAAATACATCTCGTCCCAGGTCATCGGTTCCGAAGACGTAGACCCCCAGTGCAGGCACCTCTTGAGGACCTAGGGTTTCAAGGTTCGGTTTGGCAAAAGGCGGCCGCAACTTCTCCTGGAGCCGGACGAGCGCTGGATCAAGCACAGGATTTGGCCCGGAAGTCAGATAGAGACCCGTGAGGGCAATACAGAAGAAGATGATGAAAATCATCAGACCCACAATAGCCAGGCGGTTATGTGCAAATCGTTGCCAGAATTCTTGCGCCCTTGTCTGTCTTTCGGCACGGGGAGGCTCTGTCCGAGAATCACCGGCAACGGGTCTTTGTTCCACGTTCATCACAGACGTATCCTCGGGTCCACCACCAGGTACAAAAGATCTGAGATAAAAGTCCCGGCCAGGACGAGGACCGCGGAGACAAAATTAACCGTCAGAATGACGGGGTAATCTCGCGCCAGGATGGCCTCATAGGCCATCCTCCCCATGCCGGGCCAAGAAAAAATAGACTCAATAATGACAGACCCGCCGATCAGGCCCGGCAGGATCAGGCCGAACATGGTTACAAAGGGCAGCAGGGCATTGCGCAAGGCGTGTTTGTAGTGGACCTGTTCCGGTGGCAGGCCTTTGGCCCTCGCTGTCCGGATATAGTCCTGACCCTCCACCTCAAGCATTTGGGCCCTCACGTACCTAGAAAGCACAGCAATCCCACCCGTGGCACCGAGCACCGACGGCAGCAGGAGGTGCCAGATCCGGTCCATGAACAGGCTCGGCCATGGGGCCTCCCCAAGCCCAAAGGTCTCCATGCCGATCACCGGCACATGAAAGCTATTGACCACCACGATAATCAGAAGGTAGGCAAAGAAAAAGCCCGGGATGGAGATCAACAGGTACGCGACGAAGGTGGTAGACCGATCGTACAGACCACCCCTGAAGATGGCGGCACGAATCCCTATTGGGAAGGACAAGGTCCAGGTGATCAGCGTACCCACAATGAACAAGGGCAGACTGTTCAGAAAGCGCTCCCAGATCTTTGCCAGAACGGATTGGTTGTCCCTCCACGATACGGACCTGCCTGCAAAAAGATCCCGATAAAAATAAACGTATTGGACGTACAGGGGTTTGTCGAGATGAAAGGCCTTTTGAAATCGTTCCACCATCTCGGGCGTAAACTTTGGGTTGAGGGGGTCCACCTGGCTTGGCTCGCCAGGGGCCAGGTGGATGATCAGAAAGGACACCACCGAGACAAAAAACAAGGTCACCGTTTTTTGAACTATGCTCCGGCCGATAAATGATAACATGAACTACCCTTCTGCAGTTAAGTACGGAACCTCGGCAAGTTTTATCCATTTATTAAAGTAAAATGTGAAGTTTCCGGTCTGGGTTGGGGTGATCTGCTTGTAGACAGGCCGGCCCTCGGAGTCCCTATCCCGGATGACGATCCGCTTGTCGAGGACGGCTGTCCACTTGCTTACATAGAGAAACGTATAGGGTTGCGCCCGGGCAATGATTTCATGGAGCCGGTGGCAATAGGCGACCTGCCGATCGTGGTCATATTCTTGTCTGATCTTCATAATCAGATCGTCGGCCTCCTGATCCTGAAACCCCACAAAATTAAGCTGATGGGGATGGGTCTGGCTGGAATGCCATATCTGATAAAGGTCAGGCTCTATTCCCATGCGCCATCCCAGGACGAGGGCATCAAAATCACCCTTGTCCACCCGCTCCTGGATGAATACAGACCATTCCAGGAGATCGGTCCGCACGTCTATGCCGATCTTCCTCCAGGCATCCTGGGCAATGGCCAGCACGGCCTTTCGAAGGTCGTTACCGTTGTTGGTGATCAGAGTGAATTGAAATTTCTTGCCGTCTTTTTCGAGCCACCCATCCCGGTCTCGACTCCAACCGGCCTCCTCCAAGAGCGTCAGGGCCCCCTGGGGGTCGTAAGGCAAGGGCTGGAGGCCGGCATTGTAATAGTCGGTCTGCTTGACAAAAGGCCCCGTAATCCGCTCCCCCTGGCCATAGAGCACGAAGTCTATGATCTTCTCTACATCAATGGCCATCCCAAGGGCTCGGCGTACCCGGGGGTCTTTGAAGGGTTCTCGCCGCATGTTGTAACCAATATAGGTGTAACCAAAGGAAAGACCGGAAAAACTCTGGTATTTCGGATCATCTTCCAAACGCTTGACCTGGTGGGGCCGGACGCTATAGCTGTCGATGGTGCCCGCATAAAACTCCATCTCCTGAGTCAGGAGATCCGGCACAATCCGGTAGGTGTAGCGCTCATAGTTTGGCGGCCCTTCCCAATAGTCTTGAAAGCGTTTGAGGACAATGTACTGATCTGATTTCCATTCCTGAAAGACAAAGGGGCCACAGCCCGTGGGATGTCGATTGAAACTGCTTTCACGCATGGAAAACGTTGCCGGGTCTTTTCCAAGACGCAGGGCTTCTGCCTGCATGGCCTCGTCGTTCAACAGATGCTCAGGGAGTATCCCCATGCCCCAGGTGCCAAGCGCAGGTGAATAGAGCCGGTTATACACGATGCGCACCGTCAGGGGGTCCACCACCTCCACATGCTTGACAGGTTCGTAGTCGGCGATGCGGGGAGACAGGTTCTTTGGGTCCATGATCGCCTCATAGGTGAATTTCACGTCGTTGGCACCAAACAAGTGCCCGTCATGAAATCGCACACCCGGACGAAGATGAAACACCACGATGGGATTGTGTTCGGTGGCAGGCAAGATCTCTTGTGCGTACTCGGGTTTTTCCCTCTGCCAGGCCTCACCGTCAATCGTCAGATCATCTTGCCCGGAAAATGAAGCAAAATAGGCCTTCCCCAAGATGGCGGAGAGATTCTTGAAAAGATCTTGATCCACCTGGCTGAGCACCAGCTTGATCCGAGCCGGTGCCTGAACCCTGATCTTCACCTCGGTCTTCTCTTGGCCCTTGACCTCCTTTCCACGCCTGGTCACAAGAAACTCTCTGGCGGGTATGACCACGATTTGCTCGATGTTCTCCAAAGAGGCCTTGACCTTCGGGTTGGCCGGAAAATCCCGGCCCCTGGCCCTTTGGAGAAGATCGGCCACAGCTGGGCCCCCTGCCCTGCCCACACCCGGTATACTCACATGCTCGTTCACATAGAAAAAGGCTTCCTCGTAGATCTGCCAGGATGTGGCAAGGCGACCCCTGAAACGAAGCGCTTCATCCCGGTCAATGAGCCCCTCAAATACCATGGACTCAATGTCGCTGCTGGCTGAATCGGCCGATAGGACTGGGTTCAGGACGGTGGCATCGCCAATGGATGCCGTGATGTATTCATGGAGGCGGGCCGGGTTGGCTCGGGTCCCTTCTTCGTAGGTGGGCACCCAGAAATAGGACTGCAGCAAGAAAAGGATGACGGCTGTGGGGGCAAAAATAAGAACTCTGCGGACGGTCATTGTTCTAAAGATATTCAATGGAGGCAAACAGAGTCAATAGAAAACCTCCCCCTCATGGCGGTCTGTACAGATAAATGGTTTGATATTGACAGGCGTTCCGGTTAGGCTTGAAGTGTTTGTGTCCCAAGGTTCTCTGGCTCGTCTCTTCTGTATTAAGAACCCATGCAAAATGATTGAGGATGAATCTGCTTCCCCGGCGGCGCACCTGACATGAAAATTGGCCTGATGAACAATCCCTCTGCTTCAGTATACAAGGAAATCGAAGCATTTGGAAAGGCCAAATACGATTTTCTGGATCTCACCATCGAAGGGCCCGGCCTCACACTGGACGTGGAAAGGGTTGGGAGACTCCTTCATCAATATGATCTTTCTGTCGTGGGGCACACGGATCCTTGTCTGCCTTATGCCTATCCCATCAAGGGGGTTCGAGAGGCCTGTTTTAAGGAATTGGAGCGCTGTGCCAAGCTGTTTTCAGCTTTCGGCGCGAAGGTCATGAATATCCATCCCTGTTACGCCTGTCCGCCCCGTATGAAGTCCGATCTGCTGGAACTGAATATTGAGGTCCTGAAACCCATTGAACAAATGGCCGGGCACTTTGGACTGACCCTTGTCTTGGAAAACTACAAGGCCCCCTTTGATCGTGTTTCAAACTTCGAAACCATCCTTGGGGAGATTCCCGCACTCAAGGTGCATCTCGATTTCGGTCACACCAATATGGGAAAAGATGATGCGGAGAGTTTCTGCAGGCACTTGGGCCCCGCTATCAAGCACGTTCACTTCTCTGACAATCGTTCCACCGAGGATCATCATATGCCCCTGGGCGTTGGAAGCGTGGACTGGGAAAGAGCCGTGTCTGCCCTCAAAGGGATCGGATACGATGAAACCATTACCTTGGAAGTATTCTGCGATGATCACACGGTGTTGTTTCATTATCTGGAGATCAGCAGAAAGCTTGTACTGGACCTCTGGAACCGTTAGGGAGACCGGGTTTGATTGGGCCGGGGCTTTTGTCCCAGGGGCCGGTTCCATAGACGTCTCATCCCTGTGAGCTTCTAGCCCTTTGGGCTTTTTTACACGCATCCTTTTGCACTCATCCTTGACTGAACCCCTCTTTTCTGTTACCTCCAAAATCTCATGTGCTGGCACAGCCATTGTCTTTAGTCGTTTCAAGGCCATGGACACCAACAACGACGGATTTATGACCAGAGAAGAAGCCCGCAAAGCTTGGCGCGAACGGAAGGAAAAAATAAAAGAAAAAATAAAGAAGAGACATTCTCACGGGCAGCCCGCCCCTTTGCCCTCTCAGATGACCCCAGAGGAATCCGAAGGTTCATCGCACTAGCCATCACCGTATCCTTGGTCGCTAACAATAGACGACCGCGGGCTCACCCCATGTGCTTCTCTGCCATTTTTTTATGGCAACCTGACATAGAACCTGACAGTTTCCGGTTACCCACCGTGCGAGATATGAGGAGGCCGCCTCCGAGGCCAGGAAATGAATCTTTCAGAAAGGGAAGACAGAATGAAGGCATTACTGTTCGGCGTGGCCATGGTGATGATCCTGTCTAGCGCGGGCCTCTCCGCTCCTCTGGAGGCTCAGAAAATGCGACAAGAGCCATTGGAATCGCATAAGCAGGGGTTAAAAATCCACCACCGGCAGACGAAACAAGAGCAGAGACGATCGTGGAGGCAAAAGTATGAGCGGGACATGAAACGTCTCGTTGAACGCCTTCAAAGATCATATCCTGCCGTTAAGTGAAAGAGCGGACAGACATCCTAGATAAACTCCTTTCCGTCCGCCTGACCAGGCGACAGGCTTGTCGGGTCAGCGGGCTATTAGGCTTATCTCTTTCGACCTTCGGCCCTTTCTGGAGAAAGGCGTTTGCCAAAGAAGAGCGAAAAAGCTTTAAAGGAAAACTGCGCATGAACTTGCCTTCACCGATGCCCGACGGAAACATGTCTGTGGCAGAGGCTATCAAACAGAGAAGGACCATCCGGTCATTTATGAACAGGGCCCTGAGCTTGCAGCAGTTTTCTAAGATCTTGTGGGCTGCCCAAGGCATCACAGAGCGCGGCGGATTTAAGAGGGCAGCACCCTCAGGCGGTGCCCTCTACCCTGCAGATGTTTACGCGGTGGTGGGCAACAAGGGCGTGGCCGATTTAACCCCAGGCGTCTATCGCTACGATTGCTCTGATCATTCGACCGAAAAAATCGTTGATGGAGACCGGAGAACCGAAGTGGCCGACGCCTCCGTCAAACAGATGTGGATGGCCACAGCACCCGTCCTTTTTGTGGTGACCGTCCAATACAGCCGTATCACGACTAAGTACGGAGACCGAGGCATCAGGTATGCCCTGATTGAAGTCGGTCATATTGGCCAGAACATCTTTCTGCAATGTCAAGCCTCGGGGCTGGCTGCAGGGATTGTCGGCGCTTTCCATGATAACAAAGTGGCCAGGGTCATTAATGCCCCAAGAAATCATGAACCTCTTGTTATCATGCCCGTCGGATGGAAGGCGTGATTTGAATGCCCAAAGTTTTTGTGATATGAGCGGTTTTAAAGTGCCTCTTTGAGGTCCTCTCCCCCCAATGGTTGGAGTCCGTCGAAAAAGCCAAGAAGTCTGACGACCTGCAATCGAAACCTTTCGCGCCTCAGTCGAGGCAAGGAGGTGTACTGTGGAGTCTATCAAAGTGATGGTGAATGGTCTTCCGGGTAACATGGCCACCAAAACAGCCGAACACGTCCAGCGCGATTCAGCTATGACGCTTCTCCCCTATGCCCTCACCGGGCCCGAAATAAGAGTCAAAGAAACCCGGATTGGCCCTGACAGTGTGAGGTTAATCCCACCGGACAAACGACAGGAGGTGATAGATTCTGTCAAGAGAGGAGAAGGGGAGTTTTTCAGTGTGGATTACACCCATCCCAATGCGGTGAACGACAATGCCTCTTTTTACTGCGACAATGGCATCCCCTTTGTCATGGGTACCACAGGTGGTGACAGGGCGCTCTTGGTTGACACCGTCAACAAGTCTGACGTAGTTGCAGTCATTGCTCCGAATATGGCCAAACAGATCGTCGCCTTCCAGGCCATGATGGAATATGCTGCCGAGACTTTTCCTCAGGTCTTCAAAGGATACCGCCTTGAAATCAAGGAAAGCCATCAGCAGGGCAAGGCTGACACCAGCGGAACGGCCAAGGCCATGATGAGCTACTTTAACAAACTGGGAATTCCTTTTACCAAAGACCAAATTGTTATGGAGCGAGATCCAAAGGTTCAACAAACCGAATGGGGTATTCCAGAAGCCTACCTGAAGGGTCATGGCTGGCACACTTATATTCTTGGGTCTGAAGACGGCACCGTCTTCTTTCAGTTCACCCATAACGTCAATGGCCGAGACATCTATGCGGCGGGAACCCTGGACGCGATTCATTTTCTCTCCAAGAAGGTGGCACAGGCCGCAAAGGGCCGGGCCTTCACGATGATAGATGTCTTAAGAGGAGTATGAGTATGCGCGATGTTATCGCACTGATCATGGCCGGCGGAAAGGGAGAAAGGCTCTATCCTTTAACCCAGGACCGATCAAAGCCGTCAGTTCCTTATGGAGGCATATATCGTATCATTGATGTGACCTTAAGTAATTGCATTAACTCCAATATTTACAAGATCATGGTATTGCCTCAATACAAGGCCCAGTCATTGGTGGAACACCTGGAAGCGGGATGGAACATATTCAGCTATGCCCTCGGCCACTACCTGAAAATAGTGCATCCCCAGATGCGAACCGGGGACCAGTGGTACCAAGGCACAGCCGATTCAGTGCGTCAAAACCTCTATCTCATAGAACGAGAATCATCAGAATATGTGCTCATCCTTTCCGGCGACCATGTCTACAAGATGGATTATAGCCACCTGAAAGCCTATCACCAAGAAAAGGATGCGGACATTACCGTCCCTGTGATCGAAATACCTGTCTCGGAGGGCCACCGATTCGGGATCCTGGAGGTTGACCACGACTATCGAATCTCTGGTTTCCAAGAAAAACCCTTAGCTCCCACTGCCATCCCAGGAGATCCTGATCATGCCCTGGCTTCTATGGGGATTTACATGTTTAAGACGCGCGTACTAGTAGACCTGCTCAAGTCCTCAGACAAGGATGACTTTGGTATGCATATCATTCCCGAGGCCTTGAAAAGGTATTCCCTGTTCGCGTTCCCTTATAAAAAGGAAAACTGCATTGAGGATTTCGTTTACACGATCACGGAGGACGGGAGCCGCATTCGTATCCTGGAACCCTGTGTGCAGGATTCCTCATACTGGCGGGATGTGGGAGACTTAGACGCTTACTGGAATGCAAACATGGATTTGACGGGGGTGGAGCCCATGTTCAACCTGTACGGCGCCAAATGGCCCTTGCGCACCTTCCAAGCCCAGCACCCCCCCGTGAAAACGGTCTTTAAGAACAAGAGCGCCCATAGGACAGGCGTGGCCCTGGATTCCATTGTGTCACACGGCACCATTATCAGTGGCGGTGTGGTGAAGAACTCGGTCCTCTCCTACAATGTAATGGTGAGAAGCTGGTCAGAGGTGCGAGAATCAGTGATCCTGTCCGACGTGGAGATTGGTCGCCATTGCAGGGTCATGAAGGCGATTATCGACAAGAAAAACATCATACCACCGAATACTGAAATCGGCTATGATCCGGAAGAGGACCGCAAAAGGTTTACGGTAACGCCTAGGGGCATCGTGGTCGTGGCAAAAGGGACGTTTACGTAAAGAAAAAAGAAGGGGCCTTATGCTCCCTCCCGTCCCTGTTTGGACGCGGGTTCAGGGCTTTCGATATATTGCTGTAAGTCCTCCTTCACCCTGTTGATGCTGTTCAACCTTAGCTGAACGGATTGTCGCGTAGACTCAGACACGGCGTACCTGGAGGCCTGGATCAGGCACGATTTTGCAGTTTTCAAATCCGGGGTTTGGCCTGTGTTCAGGATCTTGTCGGCCCGTCTAATGAAATAGTTGGAAACAGCGTCGAGTGCCTGTCTCTTGGTGTAATACTTCTGCTCCGGTAAGCCCTCAAGAATTTTGGAATCCGAGAAGCTAGCCACCCGAGTTTCTCCCATAGGAGCAAATTTGCCCTGCCAGAGCTCGATCATTTGCTCATTGTGCTTGAAGTGAAACTTGTTCGAATTGGACAGACTGGCCATCACAAGTATAGCGATCACGAATGCAAAGGCCCCGATGGCGTATTTCAAGGTCTTATCCATGGGCGCTTCGGGTGGAGGTGTATACGGCGGTTCCTTTGGACCCTTGGGTTCAGCGGTCTCGGGGGCATGGCCCTTTTCAGGCGCGGTCTCTTTTTGACGTGGTTGTGACGGCTCCTTATCAAACCGCTTAAAAAGGATCTTTCTGGTCTTCTCTCTGTCTTTTTCGCTTGTCATGGTCGGTTTCTCCTCTGCCTTCAATTTACTCTCAGCGTGTGCTCGTTTTTCCTGTTTCTTTTGCAGTTCAGTGAACCGCTTCCACACCTTATCGGAGACCGGGCTTCCGCTCTTCAGTCCGTCAATCCCGTCGGCCTTGAATCGCTGCTGCCATTTATAATAGGTTGTTTGGGCCAGTCCAAGATTTTCCAAGGAAGCTTTGACCGAACCCGAAAAGCGTGGTAGCCCATCCAAGATGGCTTTTTTTCTTTCGGCCTGATGTTGTACAGCCGCCTTGTTGGGTTTTGCAGGCTTCTTTTTCGTGGATTTCAGCAGGCTCTTGCGGCCCATAGGCTTCTGTCCCCCAGCCTCCGGCGAGGTGTTTTGGATCAACACGGCTTATACATGATACGACTCTTTTTGTAAAGGGATTTGTTCCGTGCCTGCTTATGGTTGTCACACCAAGGTATCGCGTAGGGCTTTGATCTGTATGCATTTCTTGGCAATTCTCTTTCTGAGCAACCACTTTCTCCTTCTATCAAAATTGACAGACTCGTAAAAAGTGTTTTGCGAACGACATTGAGCATTTTGGGAGAAAGGCACTTGAGATGTTTAGCGTTAAAAAATGCTACCTGTTTGAGGGTGTTAGCCCGAGTTTTAGCATTTTAGCTGAGCATCTCAAGGGCCCCCAAAATGTTCACGGAGTGAGTAAAATCCACTTTTTACGAAACCATCAAAACTCGGGGTATGATCCGACAGATCTTCTGTTGAGATGAAGGCTGGGGTTCTATGAGCCAGAAGCTGCTGT
>DAOUZN010000150.1 GCA_030665585.1 Deltaproteobacteria bacterium
GTCTAGCAATCCTTAGACTTATCACTGGGCTACCACCACCTTTGTCAAGTATTCGCCAATAATACGTTCCTGATCTTCGTCCTTGATCTTCTTCTTGATCAACGCCTCTGCCATGGCCACGGCCTGTCCGGCCATCTCCGCCTTCAGCTCTTGCCGGGCCTTTTCAAATTCATGCTCAATATTTTTCTTGGCCTGTTCCTGGAGCTTTTCCGCGGCAACTCTCGCCTCCTCAATGATCTTCGCCTTGGCGACCTCGCCCTCCTGGATGTATTCAGCCATGATCTTTTCGACTTCTTTGGCCAGACGGCTCAGTTTTGCCTTATACTCGGCAACCGCCTGTTCCGCATCCTGCTTCTGTTTTTCCAAGTCACCCAATTGGTCTTTGATCCCCTGTCGTCGCGATTCAAGGCCCTGGGCCAACGGCTTTCTCAAAAGGAAAATCAGCGCGCCCGCAAGGACTGCAAAATTCATGATCCGCCAGATCAGATCCTTGCCCTTGTCAAAGGTGCTTTCTCCGCCTCCGCCCTCAGAGGAAGCCAAAACCGACCCAACAGCAAACAGAACCGAAACAACGACCAAAAGGCCGACAATATAGCGAACCTTCCCCGTCCTGACAAACACGCTCATGATACAGCCCTCCCCAGTATCTTCTCAGCAATCGCAGCAGAGAAGGCTTTTATTTCGCCCTTCAATTTACCCCTGGCGCTCTCGGCGTCTTTGGCAATCTGCGCTCGCACGGCCTCCAAATCTGCTTGTGCCTTTTCGTTAATTTCCTTGATGACACGCTTCTCCTCTTCCTGGCCGGTTTCTTTCAATAGCTCTTTCTCCTGAAGGCCCTTCTTCCTGGCTTCAGAGATCTTTGCTTGAAAGGTCTGCTCGCTTTCGGCAGCACCCTGTTGAGCGGTCTCTATGGCCTCCTCGTAACCTTGTATCTTTTTCTTTCTTTCAATAAGGATGTTACGAATGGGTTTATAGAGGATGGCATTCAGGATGAAGATCAGCAAGATGAAGTTGGCCATTTGGACAAACAGAAAGGGACTGACACTGATCATGACGAACTCTCACTTTCCAATCTTGAAGGTTTATGGAATAGTAAAAGAATCTGACAACATGCCCACCCAGAAAAGCTGACCGTCTATACACTACCGCAGGCACCTTGTCAAAGGTTTTTTTCATTTTTCAGCATCAGGTTTTCCATTCGGCCAGATCAATGGGCTTGCCGGCTGCGTCACCGTTAGGCTTCATGGTGCAGTTTCCATGGAAAACGACCCCGGCGTCAATCACCACCACAGGGGCGCTCAGGTCACCAAACACGCGGGCCGGCGGATGCAACTCAATGCGGCTTGTGGCTCGAATATTGCCGCTGACCTCCCCGCTCACCGTGGCCGTGTGGACCAGAATATCAGCGTGGATGACTGCCTTATCCCCCACAATCATGACGCCATCTTTGCTTTCTATGGTCCCCTTAAAATGCCCGTCCAGTCGCACCGTTCCCTCAAAAGCAAGCTTGCCTTCCAGCGTGGTTTCTGAACCCAAGAATGTCTGTATCCCTTTTCCTGGTCTTTTCATATTAGGCCCCTCTTTCCAGGCACGAAACGATGCCGGCCTCCTTTTACGAACTTACCTAAGTCATTCAAAACGTCTCATGGTTAAGGCTTATCACTCATCGCTTAAGCCTTAAACATAAACCTCCGCATACTGATATTCATAAGGATCCCGATCCCAAGCATGATGGCCACCAGCGACGAGCCGCCGTAGCTAATGAGTGGCAGCGTAACACCCACCACAGGAAGCAGGCCCAGGGCCATTCCTACGTTAATGACAGCCTGCCAGAATATCATGCTCGTAATACCGACAGCCAGAATGGTCCCAAAGGGCTCCTTGGAGCGCATTGCCACACTCAGCCCCCAGATGACGAGCAACAAATAGACCGTAACGACCAGAGTCGAACCCAAGAACCCCCACTCTTCTGCCAGGACAGAAAATATGAAGTCTGTGTGCTGCTCAGGGAGAAAGGACAGGGCATTCTGAGTCCCCTTCAAGAACCCCTTCCCCACCAATGTGCCGGAACCGACCGCGATAATAGACTGTTTGACATGATAGCCAGCGCCCAAGGGGTCTCTGTCAGGATTCAAGAACACCAAAATCCGCTCTTTCTGGTAGTCTTGCAACAAGAAAAACCAGGCGACCAAGGATCCCACCACCCCTCCAGCCGTCAAGAGTATGAGGGATCGATGTTCGATCTTCACAAAGAGGGTCACCGACCCGGCCATGAGAAGAACCACGAGGCCGGTGCCCAAGTCGGGTTGTTTCGCGATTAGGACAAAAGGTATCAAAGTCCAAATCAGGGGCTTCCAAAGGTCCTTGAGGGTGAAACCCTCTTCTGACACACGATCGGAAAAATATTTTGCCAGGACAATAACAACAGAAATCTTGACCAGCTCTGAGGGTTGAAACGACCACGGGCCCACCGAAAGCCACCGCTGGGAACCGGAGACCTCCTTGCCCACAAAGGCCACTGCCACCAGCAGTGCCACGGAAAGGGCGTAGGTGGCAAAGGCCCATCGGTTCAACCACTTATAGTTGAACAGAAACATCACGACCATCACAGCGGCTCCAATGCCGAACCAATAGGCCTGTTTCAGGTACAGCGGGCCCGTTACATGGGCCACATCCGGGCCGGCGTTTACTGCGCTGTACAGGGCAAGGAGACCGATCCCGACAAGCAACAGCGTAAAGCTCAACAAAACCCAGTCGAAGTGTTGAACCAGTCTTCGGTCAATCATCTCATTTCCCCAGGTACGTCCTGATCATCTCTCTGGCGACTGGCCCTGCTGCGGTTGCCCCATGACCCCCATGTTCCACCAGTACGGCCACAGCGATCCTGGACTCTTCGGCCGGTGCAAAGGCTACAAACCAGGCGTGATCGCGAAAACGAAGAGGTTTGCTCTCATGGGGGGTCT
The DNA here is from genome assembly GCA_030665585.1 of Deltaproteobacteria bacterium. GTDB lineage: Bacteria > Desulfobacterota > Desulfobacteria > Desulfobacterales. Next base: position 2,964 of record DAOUZN010000150.1, read on the forward strand.
CCTCCTGATCGGGCGCCATGGCCACGACCTGAACGGTGCCGGTCTTGCCTGCGACGCTTACGCCGGATAGGCGGGCGCTCCACCCGGTGCCTGACGGCGTGTTCACGGCATTAATCATGCCTCTTTTCAGGATCTGAAGTGTTTTCTTCGATGCCGGAAGCTTTCCCAAAATCTCAGGCTCTCCGATTTTGACAACAGAGCCGTCCGAAGCCTCAATTCTTTGGACTACCAAGGGCTTATACCGCGTGCCCCCGTTTGCCACGGCGGCCACCAAACAAACCATCTGCAGGGGGGTGACCAGGTCAAAGCCCTGACCGATGGCCACAGACAGCGTCTCGCCGCCCTGCCAAGGCACGCCTTTCCTTTTCAACTTCCACACGGAGCTGGGTACCAAGCCTGCGGCCTCATTGTCAAGCTTGATGCCGGTGGTTGTCCCCAGTCCGCAACCCTCAGCGTATCGAGCCAAACGATCCACGCCCAATTGTTCTCCCACTCGGAAAAAGAAGACGTCGCACGATTGAGCCAGGGCAGCTATGATCTTTACGCCCCCGTGTCCCGAACGTTTCCAGCAGCGATAAGTGCGGTTGCCATACCGGTAATGACCTGGGCAATAGTACGCCGTATTTTCGTTGATGACCCCTTCCTCCAACCCTGCCATCGCCGTGACGATCTTATACGTGGAGCCGGGGGGGTACTGCCCTTGAATGGCCTTATTCTCCATAGGACGGAACTCGTTGGTAGAAAGTCTATTCCATGCGTCAAACGTCATGCCCTCAACAAAAGCATTAGGATCAAAAGCCGGACCGCTGACGATGGCCAGGACATGACCACTGGAAGGCTCCACGGCCACAGCCGCCCCCACCTTGCCGGCAAGCATTTGTTCGGTCTTAGACTGGAGTTCCACATCCAGCGTCAGGTACACATTGTTTCCTGGCACCGCCTCTTTCATTTCCAGCACGTCTGTGACTTGGCCGAGGGCATTGACCTGGACCTGCTTCGTCCCCGGCTCACCGTGAAAAAATGACTCATAGGCCTTTTCAACGCCAAACTTCCCTATGAAATCTCCCCCTCTGCTGTGCGGAAAGCGCCCGCTAGCCAACTCCTTTTCGCTGATC
>DAOUZN010000090.1 GCA_030665585.1 Deltaproteobacteria bacterium
TTTTGAGTTGATCCGGCGATACGAGATGTTGCCCCATATCGTGCGGCACAGCGAGCTGGTGGCGGACGTGGCTTTGCTCATTGCCCGCAAGTTGAACAGCGGTGGAGAGCCCCTTGACCTTGCCCTGGTGGAGGCAGGGGCGTTGCTCCACGATATTACCAAGACCCTGTGCATCAGGACCAAGGACAACCACGCACAAACGGGAGGGGAACTACTTGCCGCTTTGGGCTATCCTGCGGTGGCGAATATCGTACGACAACATATCCGTTTGGATTCACAGACCCGTGATCCAAGGGCTGTGACCGAAGTGGAGCTGGTCAACTATGCTGATAAGCGGGTCAAACATGAAAAGGTGGTGGACATCGGAGAGCGGTTCCGAGATGTGCTAAAAAGGTACGCCAAGAAGTTACCCGGTCTTAAGCCTCGCCTGGAAGAAGTTCAACTGGAGACCGAACGTCTGGAACAGAAGATATTTTCCAAGATTGACATTACCCCCCAGGACCTTGAGGAGATGCTTGCTCATCCGTAGCGTGCAGCTCTTTGGAAGCCAACGCTTCTTTGGCCAGGTCGCCCACGGAGCGACGGACCAACCTGCGGTCCAGATATAGTGAAATCTCTGCCTTGTCCTCAAAAAGGGCCTCAAGCGTTGACCGGGCCGCCTCAACCCCAAGCAGGCCCACCGCCCAGGCCGCGAGGCCCCTGAGTGGGGCGTCTGTAGACGCCAGATAAGAAAGAAGATGAGGGCCAGCGTCTTGCACCAGATTGGATCTTGACTGGGCTACCCTTCCAACGCCCCACACCGCCCCCCGCTGCAAGGGTTCATACTCCAGAAAGTTGCCGTCTTCCCGAATGTAAGAGAGCAAGATCGGGGCGTACTCCTTTGCCAGCCCTCCATGACAGGCCATGATTTCACCCATGGCCTCTGGCGCACCCCAGCCGATGCCCCCGGACTCATCGTTCAAGCTCCACATGAGGCGGCGCATGATGACACGGGCTGATTCCATGTCCTTTTCGGCAAGATGTGCCACGACGGCACCCATGGCTGTGATGGCACGCCACCTTGTTTGCTCATCGCTGCTGAGGAGAAAAGAAAAAAGAGGGTTGATCACCTGGCGGGCAGGCCATTGGTACAACTCACTTAATCTTTGGTCAAAATCTTCTGATTGGAGCAGGGCCAGGACCTTGCGTTTGAGGTCTCGGCTGCTTCGTCTTGCAGTATCCATTTCACTTTCCGAAACGTGACACCTCCTTACCACACTCTGCCTCAAACTTCTTCCCATGTAATGCAGTCGGCCGGGCAGTTCTTGATGCACTCCTCAACTTCTTCCTCCGGGTATTCCTCGAGATCAACGACCTCTATATAGCCCACATCATTGCGTCTAAATACGCTGGGACACAGATCCAAACAGGCCTCACAGTCCACGCATTCCCCCATATCAATAGTCGGCATCTTCATCACCCTTATGCCTGTGGCAGGGCCTGGGCGATCTTCTTGCCAAGCGTATGGCAGGCCTCGATGCCCTGCTCATCCGGGACATACTTTATCTTCACACCCGGATCGATCATTTCAAGGTTCATCGCCTCCAGCTCCTTGTTGATCAATTTGACCGCCTCACCACTCCACCCATAGGAGCCAAATGCAGCGCCGATCTTGTTCTTGGGCTTGAGCCCTTTCATATACGTCAGAAAATCGCTCACCGTGGGGAAGAGACCATTGTTCAAAGTTGGAGAACCGACGATGACGGCCCCGGCGTCCAGGACTTCGGTCATAATGTCGCTTCGGTGGCAGCTCCTCAAATGCATGGGCCGGGCGTCCACGCCTTCCTGGCCAAGGGCATCAACGATGGCCTCCGCCATGGTTTGGGTGCTGTGCCACATGGTGTCATAGACCACCACGGCCTTTCTCTTGGGTGTCTGCGTGCTCCATTCCACGTAAGCATTGATGATCTTTGAAGGGTCCTGCCGCCAGATGATACCGTGGTCAGGACAGATCATATCCAGCGCCAAGCCCATCTCTTGAACCTTGTGCACGAGCTTGAGTATCAGAGGCGCATAAAGGAGCAGGATGTTGGCGAAGTATTTCTTGGCATGAGGCATAATGGCATCACCCATCTGGTCGTCAAACCTTTCAAGGCCAGCATAATGCTGTCCAAAGGCATCGCTGGAAAAGAGGATCTTGTCCTCTTGGACATAGGTAAACATGCTGTCCGGCCAATGAAGCATCCTGGTTTCCATAAAAGAAAGGGTTCTCTTTCCCAGGCTCAATTCTCCACCATCTTCTACAGCCTGGTAGTTCCATTTCTGGGGAAAATGTCGCCGAAGGTTTTTGTAACCCATTTTGGAACAGTAGAGCGGTTTATCCTCTCCTATCCTATGCATCACCCTAGCCAAGCCTCCAGAGTGATCCATTTCCGTGTGGTTGCTGATCACGTAATCGATCTTCCTGGGGTCAACGATTTGGCTGACGTTGGTGATCAGTTCGTCGGCGAATTCTTTCTTTACCGTATCAATGAGCACAATTTTTTCATCCATAACTAGGAACGCATTATAGGTCGTCCCCTGGTAGATTGAATAACCGTGGAAGTCTCTACTGTTCCAGTCAATAGCTCCGACCCAATAAATATCTTTAGCAATTTCTATCGGCTTCATTTTTTTCTCCCTATCTCTGATGGTCTCGCAAAAAGTGCCAATTAGACGGCAAAGTAAAAAGCTCCAACATTCAAGGCGCGCAAATCCTGAGGAATGAGGCGTATGTATAGTACGTCGTAGTGAGGAGGGATGCAGCGCAACGCAGTCCCGCATAGCGGGATTTGCGAAGCCGTCATCTCTGCTTGATAATATAATCGTATGCTGCCAGGGCCGCCTTGGCCCCTTCGCCTGCCGCAACAATCACCTGTTTGAAGGGCACATCGGTTACATCTCCGCACGCAAAAACCCCGGCAACTCCGGTGTGACACCTGGTGTCTATCACAATCTCTCCGATACGATTGGTCTCCAAGGTGTCGACAACCAGCTGAGAGTTGGGCAGCAACCCGATCTCAACAAAAACACCCTGCACGTCCAGGGTCCTGGCCTCTCCCGTTTTCAGAGATTCCATCTCCAAACCCGTGACGGATGAATCGCCGACGATGCGAAGAATCTTTTGCTCGGTAAAAACCTCGGCCTTGGCCGCACTCATGACCTGATCCTGGAGGATTGGGTCCCCAGTTAGGGGGGTCAAGGAGACGACGTACACCTTCCCAGCCACTTTGATGAGATCGATAGCCGCCCCAAGGGCCGAATTCCCGCCGCCCGCCACCGCCACATCAAGGTCTGCAAATAAGGGGGCATCGCAGGTTGCACAGTAGGCCACCCCCATGCCGATCAATTCCTTTTCTCCCGGCACATTGAGGGGTCGGGGGTGCTTTCCGGTTGCGATGATGACCGTTCTGGCCAGATAGGTCTTGTCGTCACTCGTGATGACCTTCTTTATTTTGCCGGTCAGCTCAAGGGCCTTTACCTTGACCCCGATGAGTTTTTCCACACCATATTTTTGGACATGGTCCTCAAACTTGGCAATGAGGTCGGCCGTCTCTATCTGGCTAAAACCAAGGTAGTTATCCACATCGTACGTCCAAACCACTTGGCCCCCGACGTCTTCGCTGACTATGAGCGTTTTGAGGACTTTCCGGGCCGTATAAATAGCAGCGCACAACCCTGCCGGCCCTGCGCCCACGATGATCACATCATAAAGGGCAGACACCGGGGCTTCACTGGCCTCCCCCAGCCTTTCGTTCAACTCGCCTGTGGCCTCCGGATTCACCAGGTCACTGTATCCTCCCACGGGTTGGTCCCCGATCAGGATCTGGGGTGGGGAGCCGCTGCCGGTCTTGTCCCTCATCTCTTCCCATGCCCGGGATCCCGGCTGGGCCTCAACCGCTTCAAAGGTGATCCCCCGCTCTGCCAAAAACGATTTGGCTTTGGCACAAAAAGGGCATCCCTCTGTCACATAGATGGTTACACCGGCCATGACTCCCCCGCCCTGCTCTTAGATCTCTGAACTGTGGCTCAGGCACCGCAATGCCATATCAAGACGGTCACGGTCGAGTCCTACCATCACCTCGTTGCACACTGAGATGACAGGTACCCTGAGGGCCCCGCCTGAGATCTTTTTCATCTCCGCCAGGGCCTCCTTGTCCTTGGTCACGTCATAGTCCGTAAACGGCACCCCTTTTTGGGAAAGGAACTCCTTTGCCATCTTGCAATGGGGTCACGTCGGACTCGAATAGATTTTTACCTCCTCGCTCATGAGGTCCTCCTTCTCTGAGTTCGCCTACCGAGTCTTCTTGTAAACTAACCTTCCTTTTCAAACTGGTCCTTTTCCGCGCCGCATACAGGGCAACTCCAATCATCAGGCAGGTCCTCAAACTTCGTCCCAGGCTCTATACCATCTTCCGGGTCTCCCTCTGCAGGATCATACACATAGCCACAAACTGAGCATACATATCGGTCCATACGATCTACCTCCACTTTGCACTTCTTTGAAATAAACGACGGGCCCACCATTAGCACACGCAACAACACGCCCCATTCTTGCTGTTATCCAACACCTCCCTTCTCAATCCCTATTTGATCGTAAGCAACGGGCAAGCAACCGTGAACCCATGGTTCAGCCTTTGGAGCAAATGTCCTTCACGGTTACTGCCGGATTCTCTCCTCGCTTTGCGGGTCAAAGCCCTCCTTTTGTGAGTCCCCCTGCCCTTTCTTCAATGTCGTCTCTCACCTGGCGCATGAACGCGATGGATTCTCCGGACGGATCCGGCAGGTCCCACTGCCGGCTTGGCACGCCGGCAAAGAGGCGACCAACCTCTCCACGGCCCATGGTGATAATGAAATCCGGTGTCCCGAGGCGGCCAGCTTCCTCAATGGATTTCGGCTTGCGAAAGGCCATGTCTATCCCCTTTTCTCCCATGACCTCTTCCATGAGGGGATGGACCTGTTCCGCCGGCATAGTCCCGGCGCTCTCGGCCTCGATCTTGTCTCCCGCAAGGTATTGCGCAAAGGCACCAGCCATCTGACTGCGGCAGGCATTCTCTGTGCCGGCAAAAAGGACCCTCTTCCTGTTGAGGAAGGGGGTCACAAGGGTCCTTGCCTGTTCCTTTGCATCGCGCAGAGCCGTGGGGTGCTTTGCCACGTCCCCCTCGGCTTCGATCTGTCTATAAGTGAGGCCACCCTCATAATTCGCCCCCACCGCATCAAAAAAGTACTTGGCCGTCAGGTTGACCCCTTCAAAGAGGTTCTCCCCCTTGGTGGCCCCCAGGGACAACAGAAACCCGCGTCGCCACTTTCGCCCCGGATCGACGAGCTTATGCACATACCTCCTTGCCCAAAGGGCTTGAGATCGATCAATCAGGGCCTTCATCTGGGCGGTAGGACCGTAAAAAAACACGGGGGTCGCCATGACAATGATCTCCGCCCGCCAAAGCAGCGGATAGATCTTCTGCATGTCGTCATCAAGAGGACAAAAGCCCTCTTTCTCGCAGGTGCCGCACTCCTGGCAAGGCGAGATCTTCTGGCGAGCCACATGCAGCCGATGGGTGCGGGCACCCAGTCTTTCGGCCTCGGCAAGAAACGTCGAAAGCAAGAGGCTGGTGTTTCCCTTTGTGCGCGGACTGCCTTGTAATCCGAGGACAAACATGCAAGGGGGTCCTTTCTTACCTGATCTCTAATCTAATACATGACATACCGTAGTCAACGCGCGACCCCTGCAAAGCGTCTTGTCACTCTCGCCCACCTTCATGTATCTTCCCGGATGGGCGCCAATGATGTGACGAAAACGCCAAAAAGGGAAACAGCACCGGCAAAGACAAAGGTGTTGGACAGTCCGATCATGTCAGAAAGTCCCCCTGAAAAAATGCTGCCCAAAATGAATCCACCGTCAATGGCCATGGTGAGGATGCTCATCATGCCGGCCTTTTGCTCAAAGGTGCCTTGTTCCGCCCCTATAGCATTTAATGCGGGGAAAATATATCCCAACCCTGACCCATACAGAAGGATGGACAGTACATAGAAAAAAACCGAATCGAGCTTGTAAAACAATACGATGCCCATCCCGAACAACACAAAGCAAGCCCGTATGATCGTAAGCTTGCTGTACCGGTCAAGGAGGCCGCCCCCGAAAAGCCTTATGGACACGGCCAAGCCCAGGGCCAGGCTCAAGAATAGTCCCCCTCTGATGCCTATCGTCTTTGCATATAGAGGGAAATAATTAAGGACCGTGGCCTGAGCATCAACAAACAGGATCATGGCCACGAGGATAAAGAAGAAGGAACGATCTTTTAGGAGCTGTGTGTAACGGACCTTAGGTGCACCCCTGGCCGCTATCTTCTCCCATTTCTTGGTGAAGAGAAGGAGACTGAAACCCAGGAATGTTACGGCTGCTCCGCCATGAAAGATGGCTGGATGCCCCAAGGCATCCATGAGAGATTCGCCGGCTAGGGGGACAAATCCCAAGGCCGCAAGCATGGTCGCCCCGTTGTAACTGAAGGCACGCCCCCTGATTTCCTGAGGGGTGAATTTGGCAATGGTCGAAAAAGCCCCGGCAATAAAGGCGGAAAAGCCAATGCCGTGAAAAACTCGAAGGACATATATACCCCCTACCGTTCCAGGGATAACGTGATAAAGAATGGAGCAAACAAAAATCAAACAGAGGCCTGACAGGAGTATTGGTTTCTCTCCAAACCGGTCAATGCACTTGCCTGCAAGGGGTCTTGCCACAAGAGACGCCACAGAATACATGCCCATAATCAAGCCAACAGCCGTCTTGGAGACTGCCAGGGCGGTCAGATAGATGGGGTACATAAAAAAGAAGGCGGTGTTGGAAAATACCAGAAAGGTTAATATGTTAATGATGGTGAGCTGGCTGATTTTCATGGGTCAGTGGGTGCCGCCGTGATGAGAAAGCCGTATCGTCAATAACTGAACATAAGACCTTTGTAGGTCTTGACAATGCCCAGGCCCGTGTTATTTATTCTAATCATTGGTTTCAATCTTATCTTTCTGCAACGTTGCTTTGAAAGCAACAAGACCTTCAGGAAAGGAGGGAACCGCGATGAAGATTCGCAAGGTACAAAAGTCCAAAAGGGGGCTTTGTAAATGTAAGAGCTCCTGCTAGTTTTAAAATGCCTCACAGAACCAGACTCGCAGTCGCAGGTCTGGTTCTTTTTTTTCCAAATCAACGGGCGAAAATGGATCACAAGAATCCCACTGCTGTTGAACTTGTCTGCAACCGGCATTGTTCCTATTACAAACCAGGGGTTGAGGAAGATACGGCCTGCCAAGGTCTTAAGGCCCTCCAAGGTTTTATGGAAGGCCATCCGGAGAGCATCGTTCATTTCCCCAAAAACCTCAACAACCCGTTCAAGGACCGGTATCATCATATTCTTCATCAAAGCCTTTGTCAGTTTTGTGACTTCTTCATCGATGGATGCGACTTCACTGATCCTGAACACACGGGTCATCCCCTGCCCTGCGGAGGATACATAGCCGCCGACCTCTTCCTCAGAGGGTCTTCCAGAGTTGTTGACCAGATGCTGAAATCGTTGCTCCCCAGAGAGGCCTATGTGGTCTTGGGTCCAAATTGTTCGCTTAAACATCTTGAAAAGCCGTATCTGTATGACATAGGAAACGATGAACTGTACGAGCTGGACCAGGGCGGCTTTGAATTCCTGAAAAAATGCGACGGCACGCATCTCTTGTCAGCCCTTTCTGTGGATAAGGATTTTCTTGAAACCTGCCTGAAGGAAAAACTCGTTGTTGTTGGGCCCCAGAGGCGTCACCGACATTTCATTCTCAGACCCTCTCCTGTGCCTTCTTTGAGATATCTTGAGCTTCAACTGACCAGTCGGTGCAATCTGACATGCAGGCATTGCTACCTTGGCGAACCAACAAAGGCGGCCTTGTCTCTGTCTCGGGTCATATCTGTGTTGGAGGAATTTGAACGGATGCAGGGCCTGAGGGTCCTCTTCTCAGGAGGCGAACCGCTCCTTTATCCTCATCTCGAGGCGCTAAATGAAGCCCTGCCTCGCTTTGCGATCCGCAAAGTGCTTCTCACGAACGGCACGTTGATCCGGGAGGAAAATTTTGCTGCATGGTGCCACTTTGATGAAATTCAATTCAGCCTGGACGGCCTCAAGA
>DAOUZN010000024.1 GCA_030665585.1 Deltaproteobacteria bacterium
GCCCAGGGCTTCGCCGTCCATCTCCGGCATGATCTGATCAAGGATCACCAGGTGGAAGGGGTCTGCGGTTTCCACCGCCTCGCGCAGCATGCCCAGCGCCTCCTGTGCGCCTGAGGCCGCACCACAGCGGCAGTCCCACGATTCCAGGTAGGCAGACAGCACTTCGCGGTTCGTCTGGTTATCGTCTACTACCAGGATCCGTTTGCCCAGGATGTCGGCCGGAAGCACCGGCAGAGCCACCGGACGTTCCGGTTGCTTCTCAAAGACCGACGTAAACCAGAATGTCGAGCCCTTACCCTCTTCACTCTCCACGCCGATCTCACCCCCCATCTTCTCCGCAAGCTGTTTTGAAATAACGAGTCCAAGCCCATTCCCGCCATACTTGCGGGTGGTTGAGCCGTCTGCCTGGGAGAAAGACTTGAAGAGACGATACAAGCGATCCCGAGGGATGCCGATGCCCGTATCCCTGACAGCAAAGCGAACCGTGGCGTGCGTGTCGGTCTCTCCGTCCAGCGAGACCTGGATGGCGACCTCGCCTTGGTCCGTGAACTTCACGGCGTTGCCTCCGAGGTTAAGCAGTATCTGCCTTAGGCGGCCGGGATCCCCCCGAAGCCAACATGGAACCTCGGGAGGGATCTGACATGAAAACGGCATGTCCTTCTGGGCGGATTTCTCAGTCAGCACATCGCACACGTCCTCCAAGCTCGTTCGAAGATCAAAGTCAAGGATTTCCAGGTCTAATTTTCCTGCTTCGATCTTGGACAAGTCCAAAATGTCATTGATTATCTGAAGCAACGCATCTGCGCTGACGCGCACCGTCTCTGCATAGTCGCGTTGTTCGGGAGTCAGTTGCGTGTCCAGCAACAGCCCTGTCATGCCGATGACGCCGTTCATGGGGGTGCGGATCTCGTGGCTCATATTGGCCAGAAATTCGCTTTTCGCGGCGTTGGCCGCCTCGGCTGCCTCTTTGGCCTTCTCTAGAGTCTCCTCCGCCCGCCTTCGCTCGGTGGTGTCTCTAAAATTCCAGACCCGCCCCACCGTTGCCCCGTCTCGAATCAACGGAGAAGAAAAGCGTTCGAAGATCCGACCATCTTTGAACAAAAGCGTGTCAAGGTCTTCTTTGGATGACTGGTATAGCTGCTGCACTTTTGAAAGGAACGCCTCCGGTTCTTCCAACTGATCCAGGACATAGTTGAGCAACTTCCGGTCGTCCTTTGACTTGATAAATTCCTCTGGTATGCGCCACATGTGAGCGAACCGCGCATTGGTGTGGGTGACCTGTCCTTCCTGGTTCACTACAAGGATGCCGTCCCCGGTCGATTCGATCGTGGCTCTGAGCAGCTCCTCGCTCTCTCGTAGCGCCTCTTCCGCCCGCTTTCGCTCGGCAATCTCTGTGGATACGCTTTCAACCATCTCGTTGGTTACTTCTTTTAACGATTCCAAGAGGTCCACTTGAGAAGTCCCACATACCCGGGCAATCCGGTCGCCTTTTGAGACCCTATGCAACACGTCGAAGTACTCGGCAAGACCGATGGCAAATTCGTGGGATAGGTCAACGATTTCTGCCAGATTTTCAGCGGTCAGGTTGACCATGCGTTTGAGTTTCGTGACCAAATCGAGTGCTGAGGTTTCAGGGATCCTGATGTCAGGATCACCTGAAGCGAGCTTTTTTAGTGCCTCGAAGACCTCGGATAGGCCCAGGGCCAACTCCAGGCTGGTGCTTTCTAACTCGTCATCTCGCTCCTTGACCATCCTCGTAAACTCGGCGAGTTGTTTATTGACCACCTTAAGCGTCTTTTCGATTGAATGGGTATCTATATTCGCTCTAAAGGGCTCGCATTTAAGGCACATCTCGATTTTTTCCAAGAACTGCCCCTGGATCTCATTTCGACAATGGGTCCCTGGGATGAGCCAACAATTCAACTCCTCTGCCTCGTACACGGGACATTCCTTCTCGGTACATTGAAAGAATTCCCAGCATCTTACTTTCCTTTTCACTCTTTAACTTCCCTTTCCACACGAAAGCCTCTCGTAGGCGGCCCGACGAGCGTGTTGCCATTGCCAGGGTATTCGCATCTCATTACGTGTCGAGGCTTCTTGACCGCTCATGTGCTTTCTAAAACTGGATCTGGATCCTCTTCTTGTTTCCCCCTTCATCCTTGACGGAAAGAAAGACCTTGCCCAACCGCTCACACCAGGTGCGCACATCTTTCTCAAAGGTCGGGCAGTCTCCCAACACTTCCAAGATATCACCGTGTTTCATGTCCGGGGCCCTCACGGCGATCTTTAGGACCGGCTGAGGGCACTTCTGACCCAGGGTATCTATAAGTTCCACTTGCATTGTTACCTCCCTTGAGTTGAGATTCTGCATGAAATTCCCTCGCAGGGAAAGACTGCGCCTAACTGTTGGGTAGCAGGAATCATGCCGAAATGGCCGAGGAACTGATCGTCCGTTATCTCAGGAAACAGGCGGCTCTTGGGTCAGCTGGTTGGATACGTAAGGTTAGGCAGGTTTGATTTAGATACGTGTCATCTGTCAAGCTTTTGACGCCTGGTGGCGTCAGGCTGAGCACACCCGTGTATCCCGCGGGGTGAACAGCCCCATGACTATTGTTGAGCGGATTCTTCGTAAGCGCACTCCTTGTCTAAACACCTCAGATGCGGCCCATGGTTCTTGCTCGTGCGCTCCACGAGAAAGGGGGCGCCGCACTGGGGACAAGGCTTGGCCACGGGTTTGTCCCAGATCGCGAAGGTACAGGCAGGATAACGGCTACACCCGTAAAAGATTTTGCCACGCCTGGATCGGCGGGAAACAAGCTCGCCGCCGCATCCTTTTTCGGGGCACTTGACGCCCGTGGGCTCAGCTTTAGATTGGGCCTTTCCCTTCAACGAACGGGTGTTCTTACAAGCCGGGTAAGCCGAGCAGGCCAGGAACGGGCCAAAGCGCCCCTGCTTTTGCACCATGGGGCTGCCGCATTTTTCGCACTTCTCATCTGTCGGCTGGTCATTGATTGGACGACCTATTTCAATCTTTCCTTTCTCATTGCGCGTGTAATCCTGTGTGAAAGTGCACGCGGGATAGCCGGAACAGGCCAGAAACGGACCATTCCTTCCGATCTTGATCTTCAGGGGCTTGTCACATGCCGGGCAGCGAAGATCAACAGTCAAGCCATCGCCTTTGACACTTTGCATCTGTTTTTCCGCCCGTTCCAGATCCTGTTTGAATGAACGGTAAAAATCCTCCAACACCGTGAGGGGGTCCGTTTTTCCCTCCTCAATTTGGTCCAGGCTATCTTCCATCTGGGCGGTAAAATCGACATTCAGAATGTCTGGGAAGCTTTCTATGAGAAGGTCATTGACAATGAAGCCCAGCTCAGTGGGCCTGAAACGCTTCTTGGCCAGTTCTACATATCCCTTACCCCTAATCGTGGTCAGTATGGTGGCATAGGTGCTGGGCCTTCCAATGCCGTTTTCTTCCAATTCCTTGACAAGGGAGGCCTCAGAAAACCGCGGGGGCGGCTGGGTGAAGTGCTGTTTGGGCTCCAATCTGTGGCAGGTCAGCACCATGCCTTCAGACAGGGGCGGAAGGGTTTCCGTATCGCCCGACGGACGCTGGTCTTCATTGGAGGAAATGTATAGAGCCATGAAACCGGGAAAACGAACGACCGATCCAGAGGCCTGAAAAATGTAAGATCCCGCCGAAATCGTAATAGATGTTTGGTCGATAACTGCCGCTTTCATCTGGCAGGCCACAAAACGTTTCCAGATCAAATCATAGAGGGCCAGCTGATCCTTGGAAAGAAACCGGTCAACATCCTTTGGCTTCCGAAAGACCGATGTCGGTCGGATGGCCTCATGAGCATCTTGGGCCTTTTTCTTGTTCTTGAAAGCGTGGGGTTTATCGGGCAGATAGGCGTGTCCAAATTCATCCTGGATCAGCTGCCGCGCTTCGCTGATGGCCTCTTGGGCAATACGGGTTGAGTCGGTGCGCATGTAAGTGATCAGACCTACGGGTCCGCCTTCAGCGGCTTCCAGGCCTTCATACAGCTGCTGGGCTACTACCATGGTCTTCTTGGCCGAAAAACCGAGCTTTCGAATCGCCTCCTGTTGAAGCTTACTGGTGATAAAGGGCGGCAGAGGCTTTCTCCGCTGGGTCTTTTTGACCACCTTTTCCACCGTAAACCGGGCCCCTTGAAGGTCTTTCAGGATGGCTTGCGAGGCTTCTTGATTGGCGATTTGGCATTTCTTTTTATCTTTCTTGGTGAGTTTGGCCAGAAAGGCAGGAGGCGTCTCGCCCTCAAGCTTTGCGGTGATGCTCCAATACTCCTTCGGCTCAAAAGCTTGTATTTCCCTTTCCCGTTCGCAGATCATGCGGACCGCAACCGACTGAACCCGGCCCGCGCTCAAGCCCCTCCGAACCTTTTTCCACAAGACGGGCGAAATCTGATAACCGACAAGGCGATCCAGGGTCCGCCTGGCCTGCTGGGATTCATATTTGTTCTTGTCCAGCTTCTGCGGAGAGGCCATGGCGGTCCGTATGGCGTTTTCCGTGAGTTCATGGAAAAGGACCCGGTAAAATGTTCGCCCCTTTTTCTTCAGTACTTCGGCCGTGTGCCAGGCGATGGCTTCACCCTCACGGTCCGGGTCGGGTGCCAGATAAATGTCATCCAAGTTGGCAGCCGCTTTTTTCAAGGCCCGGACAACCTTCTCTTTGCCCTGAATGGTGGTATATTTTGCCTTGAATCCCTCCTGCACAGAAATACCCAGCTCTCTTACAGGAAGATCTTTGATGTGTCCCACAGTGGCGGCTACATCAAAGTCAGGGCCGAGGTATTTCTTGAGGGTTCGTGTCTTTGTAGGCGATTCAACAATCACAAGAGATTTGCTCAAGAGTAATCCTTTCTCAAACAGATTCAGACCTGGAAAAAAGTTTTCCAGGGCTTTGGGTTACCAGACCCTTCAACTCCAGTTGAAGTAGGAGGCTTGAGACTTCGCCGGCAGACAGCGACACCTGGCGAGCCACTTTATCTATATGTATCGGATAGGGGCTCAGTTCACTTAGGATTATTTCTTCTCCTTGGGTCAGGGGTATGGCCTCCGGCTCTTTTGACTCCATGGTGGCTCTTTGCTGGCCGATATTAAGTTCCTCGATGACATCATTGACATGCGCCACAAGCTTAGCACCCTCCTTGATCAGGCGATGGGTGCCCATGCTCTTGAAAGAGGTCACACTGCCGGGCACGGCGAAAACCTCCCGCCCTTGCTCGGCAGCTAGTCTGGCTGTTATGAGACTGCCGCTCTTGTGAGTGGCCTCCACAATAATGGTGCCGAGGGCCAGCCCACTGATGATCCGGTTTCGGACTGGAAAGTTGTGGGCTTCGGGGGGGGTGAGAAAGGGAAACTCTGAAATGACTGCCCCGCTTTCCGCAATTTTATGCAACAGGCTCTTGTTTTCAGCCGGATAGACGGTTCCTAGCCCACATCCCAAGACAGCAATGGTTTCGCCATTGGCAGCCAGCGCCCCCCTATGGGCGGCAGAGTCGATGCCGCGCGCCATGCCACTGACTACGGTGAATCCGCGTCGTGCCAGGTCGCCGCTTAACCGTTTGGTGACGGTGCGACCATATGGGGTCGCATTTCGTGACCCGACGATGGCCATATTGAGGCTGTCGGGACGAAGTCTGCCGTACACATACAGGACGGGTGGCGGGTCGTGTATTTGCCGCAACAGGGCAGGGTAGTTAAGGTCTGAAAAGGTAGTAATCGTAAACTGGTTTTTGCGCACAAAGGCGAGATCCTCATGGACAGCCTTCGGAACTCTATAATCGGCAATCACTGATGCCAGTCGGCGGTTGATCCCCTCCACCTTCAGGAGTGCTTCCCTGGAGGCCTTAAAAACCCTTTCAGGTTCTCCAAAATGCATGAGGAGCTGCAGGAACAGTCGGTTGCCCACGCCGGGCACAGCCTTTAGGGTAAGCCAGTATGTAAGGGATTCCATGACGCCTATTGCAGTCTCTCAGCGTTTGTGAAGTCTCATCGTCTCAGTCGTATGTTATTGGGCAACGGCCCGTATACGAACAAACGGTTCATTGTGTCAAGGGTTTTCGCGACAGGGAAGGGCACGTGAGATTGAAAAAGAATGACACTACAGGTTTTCAAGTTCTTTCAACTTGGCTCGTGCCTTGGATTCGGCTTCGCTGAAAGGATAATTCTTGATCACTCTTTTTAAAAAGACACGAGCATTGGTCGGATCGTCCAAGGCGACGTAAGCATAACCGATCTTGAGCAGGGCATCCGGGGCCTTGGTCTCCTCAGCATAACGCGTCACAACCTCCTTGAAGGCAAGAATCGCATTGGTATAATCCTCCAGGTCATAGTAAATCTCCCCAATCCAATACTGGGCGTTGTCCGCGAGGTGATGTTGAGGGTAGTGCTGTAAAAAGCCCTTAAACAAAGTCAATGCCTCATCATAGCGATGTTCCAGGTATACTGCGTAGGCCCTGTCATATTCCCGCTGATGCAAATGCTTGTCAGACGCGGTGGCTTTCTTCACTTTTACCTCAGGGGCTGGCTTCTTGGGAGCTGATGCGGTTGCCACCTTTGTTGCTGGAGGTTCTGCTCGCACCGCCGGTGTTGCCGGTTCGTGCGAGACCGGGGATGGGGGAGGGCTCTCGTCAGGTGCAGTCACCACAGGTTGGGGCTCGGGACGGCTCGCCAATGCTTCAACGCTGTCTCCCAGTCCTTCGACTTTCGCGTCAAGGGCGTGAAGTTCAGCCTGGATAACTTGTGTTGTCTTCTGAGTGGTTGCCTGCGATATTTTGATTTGGCGCAATTCTCGTCGCAGCGTGGCCACCTGGGGATCTTCTTTGGTTTTGAACATAGTACAGGCCGGCAGTGCCGTCACGAGGAAGGCTACAAGAACACCTGCCCAGCCCCGGTGAGTATGGAGATAGCCCATTATATTCTCCCCTTTTAGGCCCCTGGCCGCTGTTTGGTATTTGGGATTTTTTGCTTCGGTCACATCTGATTACCGCCGTCTTGCTTTGGACCGGCCCCCAGGGGGTTTCATGGCCTGCTGCCAAGCCAGGAGAATGGGACTAGCCACATAGACTGATGAATAGGTGCCTACGAAAATGCCTATAATGAGGGCAAAGGCGAAATCGTGTATAATACCGCCCCCCAGTACAAAGAGAGCGATGACCACGACCAAGGTTGTCATCGACGTCAGCAAAGTGCGGCTCAAGGTCTCGTTGATGCTACGATTTATGACGATTTCGTAAGGTTGTCGATGATATTTTCGGGTGTTTTCCCGAATCCGGTCAAAAACAATGATGGTGTCATTGAGCGAATACCCTATGATGGTTAGCAGGGCCGCAATGATCTGGAGGGTGAATTCCTTGTTCATCAATGAGAAAACCCCCACGGTGATCATAACATCGTGGACCAAGGCAACGATCGCCCCCGTGGCAAACCTGAGCCTCAAGTAGAAGCTCAGCGCCAGAGTAATCAACACAGCTGCCGCGATAAGAACGGGGATACTAACACCAAATCCCTTTAGGGTGAAAAGGGCAATGAACAGGCACGAGGCAAGGATGATACTTAACATCCATTTGAGTTCGAAGCGCCCCGAAATGTAGACAACGATAAAAAGAATAGCAGAAAACATGGCCAACAGGGCCTTTTCGCGCAGGTCTTTTCCCACCTTGGGACCCACCATTTCCACGCGACGGACTTCTGCTTGGTTGTCCGGGTATGCTGACGTAAGGTCCTCCTGAATCTTGGAGGAAAGGCTTTCTAAAGCGACAGGCGAGCCGGCAGCTCTGATCAAGTACTCATTGTCTTTTTCTTCTCCAAATCTCTGGACTGACGTGATTTCCAGCTCCGCGGAGGCGAGGGCTTGCTTAATGTCTTGCGGAGATATGGTCTTTAAAAACTGAACTTGAATGAGGGTGCCCCCGGCAAAATCGATTCCGTAGTCAGGTCCCCCTTTTACGACTAGGGAGACGATGCTAGCGACAATCAAGAGCAAGGAGCCGGCGAAGGCGAATTTTCTCTTTCCAATAAAATTGATATTAATGTCCGGTTTTATGAATTGCATAGCCAGGTCAAGAATTCCTTTCCCTTGTTTCCAGAACGAGCACGTCTAAATACTCAAATGTTGCACACGTCGCTGGAGTATAAAATAGTCAAAAATAAGTCTCGCCACGATGATAGCGGTAAAAAGGCTTGCCACGATACCAATGCTCAGGGTCACGGCAAAGCCTTTTATAGGCCCCGTGCCAAACTGAAAGAGAACCAAAGCAGCAATCAATGTTGTAATATTGGCATCCAAGATGGTCGTCGTAGCCCTGGCGTAGCCTGCATCCACCGCAGCCCTGGGCGTCTTGCCTAAACGAATCTCTTCTCGAATCCGCTCAAAGATGATCACATTGGCATCTACAGCCATACCGATCGTGAGAATGATTCCGGCAATGCCAGGCAGCGTCAGGGTGGCTTGAAATGCCGCAAGCGCAGCGGCAATAAGGACGATGTTCAGAATAAGAGCAATGTTCGCGATGATGCCGGCACCCTGATAGTAAATCGCCATAAACAGGACCACGAGGATCCCGCCAATCAACATGGAGAGCAGGCCTTTTTGAATCGAGTCGTGGCCCAGCGAGGGCCCCACCGTGCGTTCTTCAAGAATCTGGACCGGGGCGGGCAGGGCTCCAGCCCGCAGCACGATGGCCAGATCGTGAGCCTCCTCGGTCGTGAAATTGCCGGTAATGCGGGCATGGCCTCCACCAATCTTTTCCTGAATCACGGGCGCTGAGTATATGTGGTCGTCCAGTACAATGGCAAGGCGCTTCTTGACGTTTTCCTCGGTAATCCGTTCAAAGAGCCTGGCCCCTTTCTTATCGAAGTCCATGCTGACATAGGACTCACCGAACTGGGTATCGATTTGGACCCTAGCATCCGTCAGGTAAGCCCCGGTCAAATACGTTCGTTTCTTAATCAAGAAAGGTGTTTTTCTCGTCCTGCCTGTGGCCTTGTCTTCGACCACTTGGTAAAGGATTTCATCTCCCGGAGGCACCTGTCCCTTTAAAGCCTCTTCTACATCATGGTCTTCGTCCACCAACTTGAATTCAAGCAGAGCTGTTTTGCCGATGAGGTCAATGGCCCTCTTTGGGTCCTTGATCCCCGGCAGTTGCACCAGGATGCGGTTTTTCCCCTGGCGACGAATGTCGGGTTCACTCACACCAAACTGATCAATACGATTTCGGATGGTTTCCATGGCCTGTTTTGCGGCCATTTCTTCTATGTATTTTACTTCCTGATCAGGCAAGTCGAGTCGAACCAGAAGGCCTTCCCCTTCAGTGGTTCTGGATACCATGCGAAGCATGCCGAAATCCTTATCAAGCATGTTGTCAAAGGCGTCCATGTTTTCTTGCTTGAGAATCCGAATCGATATTTCCGTCTTGCTAGGGCGGCCAAGTTCCACAGGGCGTATTCTCGCTTTCCTCATGGCGGCTCGCAGCTCCTCAGCTGTACGTTCTATCCTGTTTTCCACAGCTTTTTCAACTTGGACTTCGAGCACAAGGTGGACACCGCCTTGAAGATCAAGCCCGAGGTGAATCTTGTCTGATGGAAGAATCCGAAGGGTCGTCCACCACCCAGGGACCGTTGAATAGAACGAGGGGACAACATAGATCCATGCCACCACCACGATGCCAATGATCAGAATCAACTTCCACTTGAATTGCTTCAATCCAATACTCCTCTAAAGACTATGACGGGGTTATCCTAACCCTAATTGAGTCAAAACTCGATTCGGAAGGGGCCGGGGATCAGCAGTCAGCGGGCAGTCACGGATGGATGCCGGAATTACCCTTTTTTTGCAGTCGGATTGTCGCTTTGCACTGATCCTGCGATGTTGTTACGAGCCACTTTTACACGCACCTTTTCGGCAATCTCAAGTGTGACAACCGTGTCAGTCAGGCCGGTAACGCGTCCGTAGAGACCGCCGGTTGTCATCACACGATCACCCTTCTTAAGGCTGGTGACCATCTCGCGGTGCTGTTTTTGCTTCTTTTGTTGAGGCCGAATCAACAGGAAATAGAAGATGACAAACATCAGGATCAAAGGAACCAACGCCCCAAATCCACCACCCTGTCCCGACGCCCCCCCCCCGGTGCCCATGGCATACGCAATATCGATCAAGATAAATACCTCCTTGGTGTCTTTCGTTGTTGGTTAATCGTTGTTCGGGCAATATGATTCGAAGGCCCCTACGCAGCTCCTTACCCATGCAATCTTCGATTGACGACCACACTGTTTCTCATTCACGATTACTCGAAGTTCCAAAGCAACTCAGCTGTGCCGAGAACGCTGGTGATGACGAGCTTAAGCTCCTTCGCGTCGTCTCCGATAATGGGCCTATCACTTTCAGTTATGTTGCAAGGAAACCTTACCATGAAAACAGACTTCCAAGGTGTAATATACGGGAAAAAGTGGGACATGACAGCCTTCTGTCTCTTAAGATTTCTCACTTCAACAGGCGCCACACGTTCGCCCTCATCGTTCACCAGAAGAAGCTTCCACATGGAATTGGCCTTGTCAAAATCATCCCACCCTGTTTCCCGCACAAAGGTTGCCATGAAAAACTCGTGGCCAAGACGGCCAGCCTTCATCTGATCTTCCACAAACTGTTTTCTTCCCGCTGGTGTGAGTTGGTAGGCTTCTGCATACTCATCAGCGTAAGCCCGTCGGAAATCTGCTGACTTGAAGGTGGCCGACACAATGAGCGGCACTTCAAAACCGTGATGTATGCGGGCCTCGCGGGTCCACTGGTCACAGATCCTTTTGTAGGTGTCCGTGTGATAAGGGTCGACAGATTCAACAAAACGACTCACCCTAGTGCAGTTTTCCGAAAAGAGCAACAGCATGCTGCAAAAAATGAACATCCAGAGTCGACCAAGGAAACGAGTCATCGGCTTTCAACTTTCTGCTTTGAGCCCGCCCAGCGTCATTTAAAAACACGGGCAAATATGGTGTCCACATGCCTTAGCTGGGCATTCACATCAAAGAGTTGTTCAACCTCCTCGGATCCTAGGTAACGAGCGATGTCCGGATCACTTCTCACCAGCCCCCTAAAATCCTTGTGTTCCTTCCACGCACGCATGGCTTGTTTTTGAACCAGCTGGTAGGCTTGTTCTCGGCTAACCCCTTGCTTTGCCAAGGCGAGGAGGACCTGTTGGGAAAAGATGAGCCCCCGGGTCAGTTCCAAGTTGTGCTGCATCTGCTTGGGATAAACCACGAGGTGGCGTATGATGTCAGTCATACGATTCAGCATGTAATCAATAATAATCGTGGTGTCCGGGATAATCACTCTTTCCACCGAAGAATGGCTGATGTCTCGCTCATGCCATAGGGCTACATTATTGAGTGCGGCCGATGCATTCGACCGCACCAACCTTGCCAGGCCAGACAGATTTTCTGAAGCCACCGGGTTGCGCTTGTGGGGCATGGCAGAGGAGCCTTTTTGCCCTCGTGAGAAATACTCCTCTACTTCCAGGACCTCGGTCCTTTGTAGGTGCCGAATCTCCACCGCTATTTTTTCTATCGTAGAGGCCAGAACTGCCATCGCAGCAAAGTACTCGGCATAACGGTCTCTTTGGATAATCTGGTTGGACACCGGAGCGACCTTGAGCCCCAGTTTGCGACACACGTACGCTTCGACTTTTGGCGAAATATTGGCATAAGTGCCAACAGCGCCTGAGAGTTTCCCGACGCTGATGGTTTCAACGGCGTGTTCCATTCGGGCGCGGTTTCTGCGCATCTCGTCGAACCATAGAGCAGGTTTCAAGCCGAAGGTCATGGGCTCAGCATGGATTCCATGGGATCGGCCCACCATCACCGTGTGTTTGTGCGCCAGGGCCTTCTTTTTCAGGGCGGCTAGGAGTCGGTCGCACCCCCTTAAGATGATTTTAGAGGCCTGCCGGAGTCTCACCGCCATGGCCGTATCTAAGATGTCCGACGATGTCATTCCTAAGTGGATGTACCGGGCATCCGGGCCAACCGTCTCTGCCACATTGGTCAAAAAGGCAATAACATCGTGCTTGGTCTCGGCCTCAATGGCCTCGATCCTTTCAATGGAGAATTGCGCTTTTTTGCGGATGCTTTGTGCAGCCTTCTTGGGGATCCGGCCAATTTTAGCCAAGCCTTCACAGGCCAGGATCTCGACCAGAAGCCAAGTGTGAAACTTGTTCTCCTCTTTCCATATGCGTCCCATCGCGTCACGGGTGTAACGTTTAATCATTTTCTACGATTCCGGCCTGTTCACACTGTTGAAAGTTCCCTGCTACGCATCCGCCCGGCCCAAACCCGCACCTCGAAAGCCAAGCCGGTCAGTCGGCCAACCTACTGCTCGGCAGGTAACCACAGGGTCTCTCCGTCAAACTCAATCCGGTGAACATCCCTGTAATCGATTCGGTCCAGCAGGGCGAATATATGGCCCATATTGTAGATGACGATTTTGCTCAGTGGATATATCAAACCCAAAGCTGTTTCGAATCTGTGCTCTTTCACATCATAAATGTGCACCATGTGCTCTGAAAATTTCAATATTTTGCCAAATCCGGAGCTGCGCCCAAGGCGGTTCGGTTCATCAGCCAGAGGGGAAAGCTCTATCCCCTTGTGCTCGTAGTAGTCCTTTAGAAGCTTGAAATGAATATCCCATATATTTTGACCTGCCTGAACCACATGTATCCCATAGTCACGGGGCTTCTCTTGTTCGGCTTTCTTTCCCAGATTGGTTTCTAAGATCTCTCCCTCTTTGAGTCGGACCTCGTCCAGGATCTTTTTCATTGGAATGGTTTGTTCCCCTATCTTAATTGACTCGTCCGACTTCACGATCATATCAATGCTCTCTTCAAGGCCGTATGAGGCTTTACGCTCGTTCATCAAAGCGGTCAGGGCCCTGTCCTTGTCTTCTTTTAGTTTGCCATAGTCAATGACTTTCTCGGAAGGAATCGGCGTCTTTGGTTTTTCCAGCAAAGGAGGTTTAGCCTCAGGATGTTTCACGGGGGGTTGCCCTGGCATCAAGAGAAGCCAAAGCGCTCCTCCTATGAAGATGAGGCAACAAGCCGCTATGAAGAGATACTTACCCATTGAGTTTCTGTGTTGTAGAATTGAGTCCCTAGTGCCCATCCACGAAACGCTATCCGATCAATGGGCACAGGCGTCAGTTTCCAATTCAGAAATGAGCATTTTTTGCTCTGAGCAAGGCCGCACAAAGGTTTACGCCGAGGCGTACTTTTCGTACGTCGCAGGCGAAAACCCGCGGAGAACGCCGCTCAGAGGAAAAAAGGCCATTTATGGATGGAAACTAGTACAGGATTACCTATGCACTGTCAACACTAATCAGGTTGGCTGCGGCACGCCTTCAATTCGGCTATCCTCCAGATATTGTTGGGTTAATCTTGCTTGCCTCGCATATGTATCCCGTCACGGGCTCCCTTATGGTTATCCCTGCCCCAATCTGTGTACGCCTATGCCAATATGACGGATCGCATCGGTCGTGATTTCCCTGACCAGCAATGGGAGCGACCCGGCAAAGGATCGATCATCGGTTAGAGCGTTGGGATCCATCCTGCCCATGATGGGAAAGCCGTCGGTTCCAACAGTATCTGGATAAAACAAGCTGGACCAGATCCCCAGACGACCTGCCGCAAGCTTGTTTGAGATATGCATGATGTGATATAAGCCCTTCACCGCAAAGAGTTTTAAGCAAAGCCGTTGTTGGGCGTAGGCCATCTTCAAGGATCTCAGCAGGCGGGGGTCTGGAATCTGTTGGACTTCGACCAGGTGGGAAAGATAGAACGGTAACAGGATGTCCCGGGTTGGGTGGTGAACGTCTACCAAGCGTTCAAAGCGGAAGTCTCTCGGATGCAGATGCAAAGGCTGGAGCAGGACCATATCGATCCACGTCTCGAGCTGCCGGTGCGTTGCTATAGCAAGGCCACCTTCTTGGCCCAAGGTTCGCGTGTAATCGTCTATGACACGATGAATAATACGGTCACTGACGGTGTGGGTGACAATGCCTGCGGCAAAAGCCACTTTTGAAGGCCATGCATGGGGGTCAACGGCAATGGCGTCAAAGAAGCCCACGGCTCTTGCATCGTTCTCAGCCGTTTCTTTTAGGTGGAGGGCACGGGCGATCTGAACGTTGTTCTTGGAAAGCCCCAGAAAAGGCGTTGCATCATAGAAGAAGGCGTCCGGGATGATGGCTCCCAAATAAAAGGCAGATAGATTCTTTTCAAGAATCCGGGCCAACCGTCTCCTTCCAGATCCTTTCAGCTCTGCGAGCACATCTTGAGCGATCAGGATATGGCTAAGCTCCTTAGGCATTTTTTCTCTCGGGGTAGTCTAACGTGGCAGACTGCCAAGGGAACTAATAACATGAAGCGATTTGGAATGACAAACACCAGACGGGCCATCTGGAGTTGGTGCATGTATGACTGGGCCAACTCAGCCTTTGCCACCAGTATATTGGCAGCCATTCTGCCGGTCTATTTTGCCTCCCTGGTGCCCGAGGGAGGTGTCACCGTCCGGTGGGGGCCGGTAAGCTTGACAACATCGGCCAGTGGGCTTTGGGCGTACAGCATTTCCGCCTCCCTCTTTCTGACAGCCCTCAGTGCCCCGATTCTTGGGGCATTGGCGGATTTTTCAAGTTCCAAGAAAAAATTCCTTGCCGGCTTTACATACACGGGAGCTGTCTTCTCGTTGCTTCTATATTTCGTTCAACGAGGAGACTGGTTTCTTTGCCTCGTCCTCTTTATGGTGGCCAACATAGGATTTGCCGGCAGCATGCCTTTCTATAACGCCTTCTTGCCTGAAGTGGCTGCCGGTCAGAAAATAGATTGGGTTTCCGGGAAGGGCTATGCCTTTGGCTACCTCGGGGGAGGCCTCCTGCTGGCCTTGCACGTCCTGATCATCACCTATCATGAAGTTTTTGGCATACCGGACCGAGCCCTGAGCATTCGCATCAGCCTTGCCTCGGTGGGGATCTGGTGGGGCATTTTTGCCGTGCCGTTTTTTCTCTGGGTTCCCGAACCAAAGATTCGTCACAAAAAGTCAGAAGATTTCTCTTATCTGAGGTACGGCCTTACCCGCTTTTTTAGGACGCTACAGTGCTTCCGAAAATACCCAGACCTGCTGTGGTTCCTCGTTGCCTTCCTTATTTACAATGACGGCATCCAGACCGTCATTGCCATGGCAGTCATCTTTGGCAAGACCGCGCTTGGTCTTGATACGGGCACCTTAATTGGCACCCTCCTCATCACGCAGCTGATCGCGCTGCCTGGGGCTCTGCTCTTTGCAAGGGTGGCCCAGCGCATCCAGTCCAAAGGTGCCATCATGATCACCTTGCTGCTGTGGATCGGCATCGTCACATACGCCTACTTTCTAAGGTCGGCCCTCGAATTCTGGATACTCGGTGGCCTAGTAGGCCTTGTCCTGGGGGGAAGTCAAGCCATCAGTCGATCCCTCTACGGGCAGTTGATCCCAAAGACGAGGCCCGCAGAGTTTTTCGGGTTTTTCACCATCAGTGCCAAGTTTGCTTCAATCTTCGGCCCGCTGATCTTCGGCCTGATGACGGATCTCTCCCAAAACCCTCGCACTGCCATTATTTCAATCGTCTTGTTTTTTGTGGTAGGGATCATCCTGTTGAATCGGGTGGACGTGGAAAGGGGACGGCTTCAAGCCATGGAAGAATAGTACATCCCCTTAAGTCAGCCATCGCTGGTAGAAATGATACGAATTTTGGAGTTTTCCCTGGCTTGTGTTATCTACAAATGGTCGGGCAATGAACCTTGTTAGGGTTGTCCCAAGAGAAGAGAAAGAGGAGAATGACCATGTCGGAAAGACAATATTTGATTGATGCCATTTCCGTAGAGGATTCCTGGAGACTTTTTAGAATTATGGCCGAACTCGTTGATGGTTTCGATACCTTATCCGACGTCTATCCCTGTGTGTCCATTTTTGGCTCTGCCCGCGTTGGGCCGATGGAGGAAACCTATGAAAAAACGGTCACGATTGCCAAAAAATTGGCTGAAAACGGTTACCATATCATCACGGGTGGCGGCCCAGGGATCATGGAGGCGGGTAACAAGGGCGCGAAAGAAGGGGGTGGAAGCTCTATTGGTCTCAACATTCGTCTGCCTAAGGAGCAAAGCCCAAATCCTTACGCGGACATACAACTGGACTTTAAGTATTTTTTTGTGAGGAAGGTAATTTTCCTGAAATATGCCCAAGCATACGTGGGGATGCCGGGCGGTTTTGGAACCTTGGACGAAATCTTTGAAGCGATTACGCTCATCCAAACCAATCGAATCAAACCGTTTCCTGTGATTCTTGTAGGCTCTGATTATTGGGGCACCCTGTGGGAATGGCTACGAGGCAACCTCCTGAAGCGTAAATTCATCTCTTCCGAAGATGCGGATCTGGTGACCATACTGGATGATCCAGACGACGTTGTAAACACGATCAAGCGGACTGTGATTGTCTAGAAATCTCGTGGGGCACAGAATCAACATACGAAGACCCTGCTGAGTGCGGCGTCCGACAGGCTGGCTTGACAAGGAGGCGTTTCATGCATGTGACGTTTTATGGGGCGGTACGGGAAGTGACCGGGTCGATGCATCTTTTAACCACCGAGAACGACCGAATTCTGCTCGACTGCGGAATGTTTCAGGGCCGCCGCAGGGAAAGCGTGGAAAAAAACAGGATCTTGCCATTTGACCCGCGGATCATCACCAACCTGGTTCTGTCCCACGCCCACATCGATCATTCCGGGCGTATTCCGCTGTTGACCAAGCGTGACTTTGCGGGACGCATTATCTGTACCGGGGCCACTGTAGCAGCTTGCGGATACCTCCTCCCGGATTGCGCTCATATCCAGGAATCCGACGCTGCCTATCTTAACTACAAGACGGTGCGGTCGACCCTGGCCGAAATGAGGAAATCCAAGGGGGCGCAGAGAATCTCTAAACGTCGCTTGAAGGAGATCAAGGCGCTCTTGAAGAAAGGCCGCCACGAACTGAATACCGAGACCATTCATGGCTTGATAAGACAGTATCGCCTTGAAGAAGTGGAGCCGCTCTATACCTTGGAAGATACTCGCGAATGCCTCTCCTATTTTGACGGCTATCCGTATCGTCACGCCATCACAGTTGGCCAGAACGTCACTTGCACCTTATACGACGCCGGCCACATACTGGGCTCTGCTATCACCATGATTAGAGCCAAGGAGAATGGGCGAGCCTTCACCATTGGCTATACGGGAGATATTGGCCGGTTCGGCAAGCCCATCATCAAGGACCCGACTCTCGATTTTGCGGAAGAAGATCGTAAAGTGGATCTCCTCATCATGGAGAGCACATACGGCAACCGGCTCCATGGGCCAGTGCAGGACCTGAAGCCGCAACTGAAGAAGGTTCTTATTGAGACCTATGACAGGGGCGGATCGGTTCTCATCCCTTCCTTCGCCTACGGGCGTACCCAGGAACTGATCTACTTATTACATGAGCTTTATGATGAGGATGAAGTCCCTCGAGTCTCTGTATTCATTGACAGCCCTTTGGCAACGAACATCACCCGAGTATTTGGAGAGCACCCGGAAGTTTATGATGAAGCGACCCATGCAAACTTTCTTCAGAAAGGGGAAAACCCCTTTTCCTTTGGCAGAATTCATTTTGTCCAATCGGTGGAGGAGTCCATGGCCCTTAACCGTGAGAACAGGCCACACATTGTCATTGCTGCGTCCGGCATGTGTGAGGCAGGCAGGATTCTGCATCACCTGCGATATAAGATCCACAACCCCAAGACTACCATCCTGATCGTAGGATACATGGCCCGCAACACCCTTGGTCGGCGTATCCTTGAA
This sequence comes from Deltaproteobacteria bacterium, assembly GCA_030665585.1. Classification (GTDB taxonomy): domain Bacteria; phylum Desulfobacterota; class Desulfobacteria; order Desulfobacterales. The sequence goes on from DAOUZN010000024.1 coordinate 17,924, forward strand.
CGCGGCCTTGCCTACGAGAAGTCTGGCCGAAGCGGTGCGCCCCCCATGTTAAGATTCCTCAACAAGGAGTATCCCCTGAAGGCCCGCGTGGTCAGTCTGGGCGGCTTCAGCGCCCATGGGGATAAGAATGAAATGCAGCGTTTTTTAAAAGAATCCAATCTGAGCATAAAAAAGATCGCCGTCGTTCATGGTGAAGAGGAGCAGTGTCTGGCCTTTGGGCAACAGCTTAAAGAGGAAGGCTACGTTGTTTCCGTGCCGAAGGCGGGAGAGATGATTCACATCAGATAGTTGATTTGACCGGCAGGCTTCCCGCAAGCCCCGACCTTTGGTCGGGGAGCTTCACGTTGCCTGACGTGCAGTAATTATTTCAAATGGATAACGACCCGTCTTTCGCTCAATCAAGGTGTCGGTCAATGTATCATCCTTGAAGAAATAGGCTGCAGGGAATGGTCTTTTTTGGCAAGACAGATGTTGGCCTAAAACGGGCCAATAACGAAGATAGCTTTCTTGTAAAGCCCGAGCTGGGTCTTTGCCTTGTGGCGGACGGCATGGGTGGCGCCGCAGCGGGGGAACTGGCCAGCCGTATTTTTGTTGAGACTGCGGTCGAAGTGTTTTCCACACCCCTTAGCCGGTCTGAAGACAATGGCGCAAATCTTGTGCAAAAGGCCTTTAGGTGGGCCAATGAACGAATCCTTGATCACGTCAGGATGGAGCCTCGCCACAAGGGAATGGGCTGTACGGCAGAACTGATGGTATTTTGCAACGACGGCTTCGTTCTGGGACATGTAGGAGACAGCCGGACTTATCTCCTTAGAAATGCGCAGCTGAAACAACTAACTCACGATCACTCTGTTGTCCAAGAACAGATAGACCGGGGTGTCATCAGCCCGGACGAAGCAAAAAACCACCCCCTGCGAGGCGTCATACTTCGGGCAGTGGGTGTCGAGGAAACGATAGGCGTTGACCTCATTAGAGGAAAAAGACTTTCCGGCGACCTCTTTCTACTTTGCTCGGACGGGCTCACAGATATGGTTGATGACCCATTAATCCAGGAAGCACTTTGCTTGAAGGGTGCCGTCCATGAAAAGGTAGACAAACTTATAGAGCTCGCCAAATCCGCTGGAGGTCACGACAACATTACCGTGGTGCTGTCTGCAGTCATGTGATCCCTCTGGAGCCCTTAGGCTTATCTGCATGCCTTTTACTTGTTGGCACCTGGATCTTTGGCGGCGTTGTTTCCCTTGAAATGTGTGCGCATGAAGTCTGAAAAATCCACTCTGTCGTACCTCATATTTAAACCCCGTCTGAGGGCCTCCAGGTCTTGAAGGAGTTCTCGCGCGTTTTGATATCGAAACCCCTTGTCCTTCTCAAGACATTTCATGACAATGCGATTCAACCCGTCTGGAATGTCCGGCCGCCGTTCCTTTATGGGTGTTATCTCCATCTCCGGGATGGATCTTATGGCTTCTATGTCACTGGTAAACCTATATAATCTCTTCCCAGACAGAATTTCATAGAAGACAATCCCCAGGGCATACAGGTCCGCCTGGTGGTCTACCGTTTGGCCCATGGCCTGCTCGGGAGACAGGTAAGAAAGCTTCCCCTTGATGACGCCTGCGTGGGTCAAGCTCGGCTCAGAGCTTGCCTTCGATATTCCGAAATCACTTAGCTTAACCTCTCCTTGAAATGAAATCAGGATATTCTGGGGACTAATATCTCGATGGACGATGTTTAGGGCCTTACCCGACTTGTCGTCTTTTTTGGAATGGGAGTACTCCAGTCCCATAGCAACTTGAGAAACAACGAAAACGGCTTGGTCGACGGTCATCCCCTCTTTCAGACCGGCCATGATTTCGCCCAGATTTTTCCCCCTGATGTACTCCATAGCAATAAAATAAACGTTTTGGATCTTACCGAAATCAATGACCTGGACCACGTTGGGGTGCTGCAGGAGGGCAGCCAATCTCGCTTCTCGGATGAACATATTGATAAACTCTGAATTCTCGGCAAGATGGGGCAGGACTCTCTTCACCGCCACAGTCTTCCGAAAACCGTCCTGACGTTCGTAGGCCGCCACGAATAGTTCAGCCATCCCTCCTTGTGCCAACTTTTTCTCCAACAAATAGGGCCCCATCCTGATCATGCCCTCAAGGGCCTTTTGGGCCTTTAGGGCTCTCGCCACGGACAGGCGATCCATGGTCGCCAGTATGGCTGATAACAACAGGAGGCTGAAAACCACACCGAAGACAAAGACGGTCTTGTATTTCTTCAGAGAATCGTACAGGTGAGTTGCCGATAGTCCCAGATAAACCTTGCCGATTTTTACTCCCGAATAGATCACATCTGATGAGAACCTAACGGTTTTCTCACCCCTGACTGAAACTCCCTCCTCAATGGAGACCCCTTTCATGGTCGCCACGTAGCGTTGGCTCTCCAACGGAGGGAGCGGGCGGTTTACCAATTTCGAGTCGGTGTGCGCAACAACCTTATTTTGGTGGTCCAGGATAGCAGCAGATATCAGGCCTGGTCTGCTTTCGAGCTCTCCAATGGCCATGTTCAGCGATAACACGTCATTTGCCAAAAGGGATGGACCTATTTGCGCAACAAGATTGTGGGTCTGTTCCAGGCCGCCCTGGTAAAAGTCATCCTTTAGACCCCCAACGGTTGTCGAGAGAATCAGATAGCCGGCCAGGCTGCTTACAACCCAAATTAAAAAACAGAGGTTGACTCGTCTTCTGTTGCGCTGAAGGAATTCTATCTCAAACAACCCCTTGCCGAGCCTCAGGAAGATATTCGTTGAGAACTCTTTCACCCACAACATGGTTGTTGAGGCCGTTTCGCGAACCGTCATGATCAAACCTTTGTCCCTGGCAAAGCCCCTAACTCTCAGCGATCACGCAGCCAGTTGTCCAATAATCTCGGGGCACCTGAACATACCTGTTGTTCACCGG
>DAOUZN010000074.1 GCA_030665585.1 Deltaproteobacteria bacterium
GCCCAGGGCTTCGCCGTCCATCTCCGGCATGATCTGATCAAGGATCACCAGGTGGAAGGGGTCTGCGGTTTCCACCGCCTCGCGCAGCATGCCCAGCGCCTCCTGTGCGCCTGAGGCCGCACCACAGCGGCAGTCCCACGACTCCAGGTAGGCAGACAGCACTTCGCGGTTTGTCTGGTTATCGTCTACTACCAGGATCCGTTTGCCCAGGATGTCGGCCGGAAGCACCGGCAGAGCTGCCGGACGTTCCAGTTGCTTCTCAAAGAGCGCCGTAAACCAGAACGTCGAGCCCTTACCCTCTTCACTCTCCACGCCGATCTGGCCGCCCATCATCTGGCTAAGCCTCTTGGAAATGGCCAGTCCTAACCCTGTGCCGCCGTACTTGCGTGTGGTTGAGGCGTCTGCCTGGGAGAAAGACTTAAAGAGACGATACAAGCGATCCCGGGGGATGCCGACGCCCGTATCCGTGACAGCAAAGCGAACCGTGGCGTGCGTGTCGGTGTCTTCGTCCAGCGAGACCTGGATGGCGACCTCGCCTTGCTCAGTGAACTTCACGGCGTTACTCACGAGGTTAAGGAGTATCTGCCGCAGTCTGCCGGGGTCGCCATGCAGCCACGACGGAACATCGGGCTGAACCAGACAGGCCACATCCAGGCCCTTCTGGTGGGACCTCTGGGCCAGCATGTCGGACACATCTTCCACGGTTGTTCGCAGATCAAACTCAATCATCTCCAGCTCTAATCTGCCCGCTTCGATCTTAGAAAAATCCAATATGTCGTTGATGATCTGGAGCAAAGCGTCGGCGCTGGCGCGCACCGTCTCGGCATAATCAATCTGCTCAGGAGTCAATTCAGTGTCGAGCAACAGCCCTGTCATGCCCATCACGGCGTTCATGGGGGTGCGGATCTCGTGGCTCATGTTGGCCAAAAACTCCCCTTTCGCACGATTGGCCGCCTCGGCTTCCTCCTTGGCTCTGAGCACTTCCGCCTCTGCCCGCTTTCGCTCCGTGATCTCGTTGGATACACTCTCAACCATGTGGTTTGTTACGTTCTTCAGCGACTCCAATAATTCTACCTGCGAGGTCCCGGATACCCGGGCCGTCAGGTCGCCCTTTGAGACCCTGTCCAATGTATCGAAGTGCTCGGCAAGCCCGATGGCAAATTCATGAGACAGCTGAACGATTTCTGCCAGGTTTTGGGCGGTGAGATTGACCGTGTGTTTTAGTTTAGTAATCAACTCCAGTTCCGAGGTTTCCGGGATCCTGACCTCAGGATTTCCTGAAGATAGCTCTTTCAAAGCTTGAAACACGTCAGTTAAACCCTCAGCCAGTTCTGCACTGAGACTGCGAAACTTTTCTTCGCTTTGCCGTAGCGCGTTCTCGGCTTGCTTCCGCTCGAGCACTTCCCCTTCGAGCAACTCGTTGGTTCGTGTCAAGTCGGCAGTACGCGCTTCCACGCGCATTTCTAATTCGTCGTTGGCCGTACGAAGCGCTTCCTCGCTCTGCCGCAATGCATCCTCTGCTCGGCGACGTTCGACGATTTCGGTTTTTAGGCTTTCGTTGGTGCTCTCAATGGCCTTGACCTGGCGTTTGACCGTTCGGGCAATTCTTGCGGAAAACACAAAAAAAACCGACATCGAAATGATCCATACGAACATCATGGTTTGCCAAGCCTGTCCCAGGGCCCTCTCGGCTCCCACAGCCGTTTGACTGGCAAAAGCCTCAACGCTGCTTGCCAGCTGTTGCCGGGTGGCGCCAAAGTCTTCAAAAACCCTGGTCACTTTGGCCTGCAGCTTTTCCCGCTCAATTCGGAGCGCCAGTCGATCCTTGCACAGCAGGTACAACCCATCCTTGCCAGGAAGGATCGTCTGATGAACCTTGTCGACTTTGAAACCCTCGCCGAATAAGGCCACCTCAAAGTTCTTCAGCAAGGTGATCGGCAGACCCGTTGGCAGCACCTTGCGTTTTTCCAGATGACGCATGCCGCGGTCCAAACGGTCAAGTGTGGACTTGAACTTGTTGTCTTTCAGGTCCGCCAGATTATCGATCTCAGATTCGCCCACGAGACGTTCGCATAGCAAAGAAAGGTCAGCAAGCTCGGTCTTGATAATGGGGATGTCGGTCACATGGCTCATGTCGCCGATGATTTGCCCGGCCAGTCGCTTGACGTTTTCAGCATCACCCTGGCGATACCGGCTGATAAGTATGGCGCGTTGCAGCCTTTCCCGGCCCTCAATGCTGGATATGGTGGCTCGCATCTCCTGCAAGGCCGTCTCAATCCGTTTTTTGGCCGCTGGGAAATTCGAAACGAGTGCTTTATTGAGATGATTCCAGTTTGAACACCCATCCCATATCTGTTTGACACGCCCCAGTTGGGTGTCTAGCAGATCAAACACCTTTGACATGCTGGGGCTGTCGACGACCCCCCGATTCCTGTAATTTTGTATGAGGCTTGTCAGGTTATTGATCCAACTGCTTTTCCCGCTCTTCGCACCGTTGCTGAGGAGCAATGCCCCCATTTCGTCTCGCCCCTGAGCCAAATGGGGGTCCAGAGACGTGACCATGCGCGTCATCTCCACCTGAAGCGCGTCAAGCCTCTCCCGTTGTGAGCGGATGCCCGACATGGTCCAATAAACAATGCCGAGCAGGACCAGGCCGGCACCAAAGCCCAACAGAGTGACGACCCAAACCAGCTTTGTGGCATGGGGCCCGCTTTTATTCACGACCTGGTCCGTCATGTCATCTCCCTTCAAGCCGGATTCCTAGTTCTTCCCATTGAAACGGCACGGCTTTGCCTCCGCGCAGTATCGTGGGCCAGACGCGGTGGCAGGCTTGATGCTCCTTTGGTCCGAGGTGCAGTCGCTGACCCAGCCCCATATCAAACTCACCCAGTTCCTCTAACGCATTGACGATCCCTTCTTTGGTCAAAGGCCCTTGAATTGTCTCCAACGCCCGGCAAAGGATCCGGGCGGCAACATATCCCTCTAACGAACCAAAGGTCGGTTGGGTGGATGGATTCCAGGCTTTGAGCGCCTTTCGGTACTCAGCAACCATAGGCAAGGCCGAATCAAAATGCGGGACGACTTGCGTCACGATCACCCCGTCACCCTTTCCCCCGAGTTTTTCGGCTAGCGCTTCGGCTCCCACAAAGGAGACGTTCAGGAATATGGCATCCAGTCCGCTTTGTCTTGCAAGATGAATGAAGGCGGCACAAGGATTGTAGGCCCCCACCATGATGACTGCCCGGGGTCTCGGGTCAGACATGATGATATCAGCCAGGCCGTTTTCCACTGCCAAGGTATTGCGTTCATAGCGACTGTGGATCACGGCGTCTTCATCCTTGAGTCCATGGCGCTTGAGTGCCGCGATACCCCCCACAAATCCCGCATCGCCATAGGCATCCCTCTGCGTGAAAAAGGCAATCTCTTTGGGTTTTAGTGCACCATGGGTTATGAGCGCGCCGACCATGGCCGCTGTTTCCTCCGCGTAGCTCGCACGGTAGTTGATCACATAGCGATCGGGAGGCATTTTTCGCAAAATGCCCGCACCGGTGAAAGCGCCAATGAATGGCGTCTTACTCGCGTTCGTGATGGGAATGGCCGCAACAGCTGTTGGGGTTCCCACATTTCCTATAACAGCCAACACGCGTTCCTCGTCGATAAGCCTGCGCATGTTAGGCGCTGTTCGGGCTGGTTCATAACCGTCATCCAGAGAAATGAGATGCAGCTTGCGCCGGTGTATGCCACCCTTTCGATTAGCTTCCTCAATGGCCGCCAAAACCCCGCTCTGCATGTTTATGCCAAGGACGGCCGTTGGGCCTGTCAAGGCGGTTGACATGCCCAACACGATCGTGTCTTCAACGGGCTGTGCTTCCTCAGCAAGGCTTTGAGACGCACTGATCAGCAGCATCACAATGCTGAAGGCTATGGATAGGGCTGTTATCCGGGGTCGCAGATTGCTCATGGAATTACCTCCTATGGCACATGTGATCGTGTGACGAGAAACGGACAAACACCCATTCACTCAAGTCCTCACACATGACCTTTGAGTACAACATCACCATGATTTGAAGATCCCTGCAGTTCCGATAAATCGGGGCAGCGAATCTTCGACCGCAAGGATGTTTGCCATTGGTAGATTCGCTCGCTAACACCGCTTTTGCAGTTCAATGTGCAAACACCTTGTTCTCTTTTTAGCAGGAATCGTGCCGGAATAATTCATGCACATATTCTAAACAGTTCCAATGAGTTATGGTCTAATGGCTTGCGTCTCCGAGATGAAAAGGGGCCGAAACAGATGCGCGGTTTCGCAATGTGTCAGATTATTGACCCTTGTTAATCCGCTTACACGGGTCAGACCATCTTGCTGTCACTACTCATCGGAAGGGTTGAAACAGGCTGGCTGGTAAGCAGGCTTTGTGTCAAGGACGGGGTTTCTCTCGGTGAATTGATGTCGGCTGGATTTTTATCTCATGCGTCGGATCAGGTGCAACATAGGCTAACTCAGGAAATGACCGTGATCTCATCGGACCCAGGCGTCAGTTTTTCGCCGCCCTGCTCTGTGACCAGGAAGGTATTTTCTACGCCGACCAACCCCATGTCTTTAAGGCCTTTCTTGGGCTCCACGGCAAGTACCATATTCTTCTTCAGGGGAACGTCTATCTTTCTGGCAATAGCCGGAAACTCATCAATCACCAAGCCGATGCCGTGACCGAGGAATGGGACCTGGTTGTCCCCAAAGCCCATGAAGTTTTCCTCAAACTTTCGTTCTATGACCTCGCTCTGGTACACCTCCTCAAATATTTCCGACGGAACCCCACCCGGTTTTAGCCGACTGCGAACCGCCTCTTGGATGTCCAGGCAAATCTTGTGGGCATCCACGGCGGCCTGCCGGGGACGCCTCAATGCGAAGATCCTGGTCTTGTCCGTGAAATACCCTTCATAGGCAAAACCGGTATCAACAAAAATGGTGTCGCCCTCCTTAAGCCTTCTGGCGCCACCCAGGAACGGAAATGCGGGAGAAAGCCCCACCAGACCTCCGGGACCCAGGGAAGCGGTGGGGTAATTGCCTGATTCGCCAAAACTGATGACGCCTGCGAAAAGCTCACTGTTGAACGTGGCAAGCCTCGCCATGCCCGTGTAACCGAGCTTGAGCATATCGCCGTGGATAGCGGATCCGAGTTCCCATTCCGTCATACCCTCCCGGATCATGCCCGGTATATGATCGTAAAGGACCTGATGTCTCTTGCCGGCTTCGCGAATCAGGCCCACTTCGTAATCCGACTTGACCGAACGAATCATGGACAGGGTGAGACTCATGTCTTCAAACGCACTCTGGGGAAAGATTTCCGAAATCCTCTTAAAAATTGACACCGGAAGTGTCGCCTCATTCAGTCCCAGCCGAACGGTTGGGTAACCATGGGTCTGTAGCCAACCCGGAAGCGTACCAAAGCCCTTGAGCCGAACCAGCGTCTTGAGTGGGGTCTCTTTTTCTGCCCGTTCAAGGCTCCGGCGTATGAATAGGGCAGGTTCTCCCTCTGCCGGAACAAACAGAATGCCATTTTGGATGGTGCCGGTGTAATAAAACATATTGACCCCATCCAGGATCATGGTCCCACTCAGGGAGCTAGCGGCCAGTGCCTGCTGAAGCCTTGAAATTCTGTGGAAGATCTCACTGGGAGGCACCAGATCGTAGGTTATGGGGTAGGACATGGGTTATTGGTTGTTAGTCAATGATCATTAGTCAATGGTTATTGGGCACTGGTCAATGATAAGTGATAAATGGTAGATGATAGATGTAATCTAGTTCTTCATCGAGTGTTGGCCTGTCGTCTCCAGCACACTCATCCACATATCCCCGGCGCAGTCCACGCGTTTTCGCTTTCCAGCGCTTGCCTCCATAGGAATATGAACAAATTGATTATTGCACAGGCCCACAAGCATTTTGGTCTTTCCAGCCATGCCGGCATGAACCGCACTGCGGGCCAATAGACTGCACAAGATATCATCATTGGTGTTGGCCGAAACACTCCGGATCATATAGCTGGGGTCAATATACTTCAGGTTGATTTCCATTTTCTCTTTTCTGAAATAATCCGTAATAGCCGCCTTCAGAAAGAGGCCAATATCATGCAGACAGATGTTTCCAGAGGCATCGCGCTGTTTGGCTTTGCCTTCAAACAATTTCTGCCCTGCCCCTTCGGCTACGACAATCACGGCGTGTTTCCTGTGGAACAACCGCGCCTTTAGGGCTTCCAAGAATCCCGCAGGGCCGTCTAAGTCAAAGTCCGATTCTGGGATAAGGACAAAATTGACGACCGGCATGGCCAGCGTTGCCGCTGCTGCGATGAACCCTGATTGCCGGCCCATGAGCTTTACCAGCCCTGCTCCATTCGGGGCACTCGTGGCTTCATTGTGGGCAGAACGGATGACATTGACGGCGACATCCACCGCTGTATCAAACCCAAAAGATCGGTCTATTAAATAGATGTCATTGTCAATCGTCTTCGGCACACCTATCACACCGATTTTTAATCCTCTCTTGTTAATGACATCGGCAATCTTGGTCGACGCAACCATGGTTCCGTCTCCGCCAATGGTAAAGAGTAGACGGATGTTCATCCGCTCCAAGGCATCTACAATGCTCTCAATGTCCTGAGGCCCCCTGGAAGAGGCGAGAACCGTGCCACCGTCTTCGTGGATATTGCGCACAAAGTCTGGTGTAAGGTCTATCAGCTCATGACCGTATGAAGGGATGAAGCCTTGAAATCCGTACCGGACGCCGTAAATATTGCGCACACCATAGTTGTGGTGGAGCGCCAACACAATGGCGCGAATAATGTCATTGATCCCCGGACATAAGCCACCACAACTCACCACCGCGCAACGAAGCTTGCTCGGATCAAAAAATATCTTACATCGCGGCCCCGCCCGCTCAAAGGATAGGAGCTGCCCACGCCCCTTGGCAGCTTCTGTCACATGATGTTCAACAAGGTTCACCAGTATACGCTCTTCCGAAACAAAGCACGGGGTCCCCATTTCGGTTGCCCTTGTCTCAATGGGGGAGGTAATCTTGGCCGGGCCAAGGGTCGGGATGGACGTCTCGAGATGTTCCTTTTTTTTCATGGTATGACACCTTCCGGTTTCAACTTCCGAGATTGACCGGTCTATACCAGATCGTACTTATTGCAAACGGCCTCCACCGCGCGATTCTGACTTGCCGTCGACGGCGGAGTGGCTGAAGCGGTATGGGCATTAGGCAGTACCCCTGCCGCATGAAGCATCCGTTTCAGGATAGCCGCAGGGCTACGTGAGTAAAGTTCGTAAAATTCTTCCAGCATCACACCCAAGTCCAGTATCTGGCTTGTATGGTCTCCATACTGCTGCTGCACGTCATCTCGGTTCAGGCAAGACCAAGTCACCTCACGCCAAGCCTGGGGCAGCAAATTGGCTCCGCCCGCCACAACACCGTTAGAGCTAGGCTGTCTCATAAATGCCACCTCATCTCCGTCATAAAATCTGAAATCCCGACGGTGGCGGACCGCCTTGTGATAATTCATGGATCGTTTTAATGGGCCCCTAAAGATCAAACCCTTTACTTTCTCGATCTGTGAAACCTTTTTCAAGACACTGGTTCGAATATTCTTATGCTTAATGGGCCTCTTGCGCCGTTCGACCAGCCCGGCGTGGTTGCCCAATATTAACCCGATCCCCGTATCGCGAGCCATAGATTCGTACCACTGTGGCAACCCCCGGTTGCTGTGGTAATAGATGGGATAGTCTACCCAAAAGAGCCTTCCCGGATAATCTGAACGATCAACGAAAGCCTCTATATGGGCCAACAGATCACGTGTCGCCTTCATGCTCTGGGAGGTAATGGTGATCAGGACCGGCCATTTCCCCTGGATGATCTCCAGGGCGGTGCATGCCAATTCCACCCTTGTCTCTGAGCTCAGTACAAGGCTCTCGCCCCAGAACACGTCACCGAGGAGTAAGCCGTCCGCACCTACGCCCACATGATCGATGAGTCGATCGAGGACGCTCACGTCCAACACATCTCCGGTCTTCATCGGTGTCACCAGGGGGCAAATCAATCCCCTTGGTAGTTGGTTCCTGTCAGCCGCCATTGAATTTGAACGCACCCTTTCCCAGGATGTCGTGGAGGTGCAATATCCCTCGCACTTTTTGAATGGGGTTAACGATGGGCAAGACCGTAATCTGATTCTTCTCCATGAGGCTCAAGGCCTGTGAGGCCAGGGTATCAGGACCCAGCGTCTTAGGGCGTCTCGTCATTACCTCTTCAACACGACGTTCGTAGATTCTCTCCTGAGTCAAGAGGTGCCGCCGAATGTCCCCATCCGTGATAATCCCCACGAGGAGGTCTTTCTTTTCCACCACCAGTGTGGCACCCAGCTGCAGGCGATTCATCTCCTGGATCGCATGGCGCATGGTCTGCCCTTTGTTAACCTTCGGAATGTTCTTGCCTGTAAACATGATCTCTCGAATCTTAAGTGAAAGGCGCTGGCCAAGACTGCCGCCCGGGTGGCATTGTCTAAAGTCGCTCGCTTTGAAGTTTCGCTTCCGGATGAGGGTGACCGCCAATGCGTCACCCACCGCCAAAAGGGCGGTCGTGCTTGCCGTTGGGGCAAGTCCCAGCGGGCAAGCTTCCCGATCAACACCTGCGTCTATCACAATGTCGCTCTGCCGACCTAGAGCCGAATCCAGCTGCCCAGTGAAGGCGATTAAGGGGCACCCAATCTTTTTGAGGCTGGGGATCAGCATGTTCAGCTCATCGGTTTCTCCGCTGTTCGAAAGGGCAATGATGACATCATCCGAACTGACCATTCCCAGATCGCCGTGCATCGCCTCCACAGGGTGCAGAAACAGGGAGCGGGTTCCGGTGCTATTCAGCGTTGCCACAATCTTTCTGGCCACGATCCCGGACTTTCCAATACCCGTCACAATGACGCGGCCTTTAGAGGCGTGAATAAGATTGACCATCTTCACAAAACTCTCGTCCAGACGATCTATGACGCCCGCGATCCCGTCGGCCTCGATGTGAAGGACCTCTTTAGCCTGGTTTAATATCATCGAAACCGCTTTTGCTTTGCCTTGGGCTGAAATCCGTCTTTGCTTCATAGGGCTTCAGATTCTATATGTAGCAACCTGTTAGGATCAAGAATTATTTGAAGTAGATTTTGTAACACTTTAACGCTTTGAAGAACAGGGATATGGTCCAGGCCTCTTTTCGCTTTGTCTAAACCGGTTTTTGATCCATCTAAGGCTCGCTCCAGGGGCTTTGAAAACTCGCCCTTTGGGCTCAGACAGTTCAAAGCCCTTATCTTCCGCTTCGCCAAGATTGATTGCCAAAACCGTTTTAATGACCGCATAAAGAAGCCTGGACCATTCCCTTTCTTGACTCCATGAAGGTTCAGGGGAGGGGCAAGCGGCGGGCCGCCGCTTGCGCGACCGGCGTTTCAAAGACCTACAGCGTTACGAAATCTTATGTCCTTACATATTCCGCAAACATGCCGGAAATGGTATCAGCAACCACCACCCCCTCCATCGTCAATGCGCACCGATCAGAGGAGACGGAAAGCAAGTCCTGTGCCTCAAGTCGTTCAAGCACTGCGCCGAACCGATCCAGGAAATCCACATCGTATCGTCGTTTGAATCCCAACATGTCTATACCATCAGCAGTCCTCAGCCCCAAGAAAATCGACTCCAGCATCAACTGGCCTGCATTCAACGCCTCACGGCCCTGCACCGGAAGCACCGCCCGCCCCAAGGCTTGGAGATAGTCGCTCAGGCTGCGGTGATTCCACCAGCGCATGGGCGCAAGGAAGGAGTGGGCCGACGGACCCAGCCCCACATAAGGGCCGTGAGACCAGTATTTTTGATTGTGCCTGGAGCGAAGGGCTTTTCCTCGGGCAAAATTAGATATCTCATATTGCTCATAGCCCCTCTCGCTCAAGAAATCGACTGTGAGTTCAAAAAGATCCCTCACCGTGTCTTCACTCAAGGGACGGAACCTGCCGGCTTTGCGCCACCGATCCAAGGATGTCGCCGCCTCATAGGTCAGCATATAGCAGGATAGGTGCTCGGGTTCGTAGCCGGTCGCCTCTCTTAAATCCGAAAGCCAGTCGGCGCGGGACTGGTTCGGAAGCCCGTACATGAGGTCAAGACCCAA
>DAOUZN010000171.1 GCA_030665585.1 Deltaproteobacteria bacterium
GAGCCCGTTATTCCACATGATGCGATAGATGATATCATCAATGGTCAAGAAGTTAAGATAGGCATTGACGTTGTCCGAGGGCGGCAAACTCTTATCCGACTTGAGATCTCTATCAGGGTTGTGATGATGCCGTCTAATATCTTCAATGGCCATGAAGGGGCCTCCTATCCATGCAGCTTGAGACTGTGTCAATTCGCAAAGGAGCCTCAACTCCGGCCAGGAAGCACGGATACCGCTGTTGTTCATACTCCTATTACAGTCGAGGCATGAAATCAACCTTGATGGGCATATTATTCAAGCCAACGCCCGCTCAGCGCCTGTAAGGTACCGGGTTCCCCCTGATCCTCAAAGAATCACCACACCGGCTTGGCCGATTGGGTGGAGGAAGGCCTTGGCGCCCTCGCTTTGAAAGCGTTTCTCTATATGTTATGTTTCAAGGATGAAACCGGGGAAGAGAGGGCTTTGGGATCTTGTCGGCTTTGGGGCCTTGTTGGTTTGGCTCGCCATGATGAGTGTCCTCGTCAAGAGGACATACTTTGAGGCATCGTCCCCACCCCTTTCAGAATTTGCCGGCCTGGGCCCCGTTGACGAAGTGGAAACGTGGATGGCCATTTATCACCATGACGACAAGGTCGGATATGCCCACTCTCGCCTCATCACACAGTCTGATGGTTTCATGGTCTTGGAAAGGGCGGTTATGAACCTGCGTGTCGGAGGGGATGTTCACAGGATCTCAACCGAAACCTCTGGGCGGCTGAACCAGGATGCGTCTCTGCGGTCTTTCGTGTTTCATCTTGATTCAGGCTTGGTCCGTTTTGAAGCCCGCGGCAGGGTGGAAGACAAGCACCTGGTGGTCCAGACAGGGTTTGGTGGAGATGTGAGACGGCGCAGCATTGAACTTTCCGAAAGACCGTTCTTGTCCGTGGGGCTCTGGCCCCATCTTGCCAAGAGAGGCGTGACGCCCGGGGCCCGCTACCGACTGCCTGTTTTCGATCCATCCACCATGACCCAGAGCTGGGTGGACGTGGAGGTGATCGGCCGCGAGACGATTGTTTTGGGCGGCACAAAGTGGGATGCTTATAAGGTGAGGAGCACTTTCATGGGTATGGAACTCCTTACGTGGTTGGGCCCAAACGGGGAGCGTTTGAAGGAAGAAGGCCTTATGGGGCTTCGACTGGTGAGGACCACGCAGGAGCAGGCCTTTTCAGGGATTAGACCCGATCCCGAGACAGACATGGCAGAGGAGGCTTCGGTCGGCTGCAACGTCGCCCTCAAGAATGTCTCAAAGCTGTCCTATTTGAGAATCCGCCTTGATGGCGCGAACGTGAAAGGGCTTGACCTCCATGGAGGACGTCAGCGTCTGACCAGTTCCGTTCTGGAGATCGTCCGTGAACCAGGGCCTTTCAGTGTCCGGGCTTCTATCGCATACGAAAAAGAATACGCTGACCCTTACCTGAAAGCTGAGCCCATGGTTCAGAGCGACCACCCTAAAATCAAAGCACTGGCCCGTGAGATTGTGGCTCCGGGCAAGGACTGCGAGGCAAAGGCGCGCCGAATTTTAGACTGGATTTACAGGTCTCTGGACAAGCGTCCCACCCTTTCCGTGCCCAATGCATTGGGTGTCCTGGAGGCGAGAGCAGGAGATTGCAACGAGCATGCCGTGCTCTTTGCTGCCCTTTTGAGAGCGGTTGACATCCCGGCGAAACTGTGTGCCGGCCTGGTTTACACTCGAGGACGGTTCTACTATCATGCATGGAATGAAGTTTTTCTGGGACAGTGGATTTCGGCCGACGCCTTGATGAACCAGATGCCGGCAGACGTGACACACATGAGGTTCGTTGAAGGGGGGTTGCATCGCCAGGTGGACATGGTGCGGGTCATAGGGCGGCTCAAGGTCACAGTCCTAGAGGCGCGATAATGCAAAATCGCGCTGATGCTCAGATGATCGCGCTGATGGTCGGTTGATAAGATTTTGTTCCATCCGGCTTTTCAGACACCTTATAGTTATAGGGCAGATGATTACTTTAACACACTTGACAAAGCGATTTGGCAGCCTCACTGCGGTCAATGATATTAGTCTGGAAGTCCGCCCCGGCGAGATCTTTGGTTTCTTGGGGCCCAATGGGGCGGGGAAGACCACGACTATCAAGATGATTGCCGGTGTCATGGAACCCACGGAGGGCGTGATTGTCATAGACGGGAAGGACATGGCTGAAGACCCGGTGGGTGCTAAGCAGGTTACAGGCTTTATCCCTGACCGCGGCTTCCTTTATGAAAAGCTCTCCGGTGTTGAGTTCCTGGAGTTTGTGGCATCGCTCTATGGCATGGATGATGCTCGCTCGAAAGAAAGAATAAAGGCCCTGCTGGCCTTATTCGAGATGCAGGATTGGGCTGGGGATCTTATAGAAGGTTATTCTCATGGCATGAAGCAACGCCTGGTCATGTCGGCCGCCTTGGTCCACGAGCCGAAAGTGATCGTGGTCGATGAACCCATGGTGGGATTGGATCCTAAGGGTTCAAGGCTTGTCAAGGCCCTTTTCAGATCCATGGCCGACAAGGGTGTGACGATTTTCATGTCCACCCACACACTTGGGGTTGCCGAAGAAATGTGTGACCGCATCGGTATCATACATGCTGGCAGACTCATTGCTGTTGGCACAGCGTCGGAGCTAAGACAAAAGGCAGGGGGGCATGAGATCAATCTTGAAGCAGTATTTTTAAGGCTGACGGAAGACCTTTAGTTTATATGAACCTCATCTATTCCAATAAGTTACAAGACTTAGCTTGGCCAAATGCGGCCAAATGAGGTAAAATCAGCACCCTATCCGCACCTGAAATGAGGGGCTA
>DAOUZN010000164.1 GCA_030665585.1 Deltaproteobacteria bacterium
TTATTTCAGGGTCTGCGACTATCAGGGAGACGATGGGGATTCAGGTGTGCCCTATGTCATATACGCCAATTACCGTGAGTTGATCGCAACAAAATCAGACTTGCCATATGATGCCCTACGCGACCTCCCTGATACAAAGTACTACAGTGAGATTGGGGAAATAGATGAAACAACCAGTATCACCCTCCAGCAGAGTTCCGTGCAGGAGACAGAGTACAAGGTCAATACCTCCCTACTTGACTTTCATGGGGCTAACCCGCCTGACTGGATTACAATTAATGCCGATACACCGGCAGCTGGTCAAGCCACGATTGAATTTCCATGGATTGCAGGATATGTTGATTATCAAGGTGATAAGGACTTCTTCCAGATTGACCTGGGTCCTTTATCTGTTACCGATACGCAGTGGTATTACGATATCAAGATGGAAATGCATGTTGGCGCCCCAGGCTCGGACGTGGAATATGTATGGGAATTCTACCGGGATTCAAACCAAGATCAGGTCCTTGTGGGGCGTCCGAGCAGCGCCAGTTGTATCTTTGCCAGTAACGGAGATACACCCGCCACCAGCCCTAATCCCACCGCTGTTGCACCCTTTGACATCATGGATGGCTTTCAGGATTTTTGGGTGGGAGATGGCTGGGCAAGTCATTCACCCATATTCTATCTGAGTATCGGTGACTTCAATTATGTGGATGATTCTCCGGATGATGATTGGGGATATGATGCTCCCTATTATTTTAGATTAACCCTGATTTATCATTCCGGCGAGTCTCAACCTTAGGTTGCAGGAAGTGACTATGGAGAGACCAAGGTAGTTTACATTGGAATAAGGCGTGGGTCATGAGGGTCTTTTCCGGAGCTGCCAGGCTGCGAACCCTGGTACCCAAGAAAAGACCTCATGACCCTCACGTCTCACAGTCGTTACCATTGCGGCGCCTTCTCCAATCCATTCTTTTTCCAAAGACTCTCAAGCCTTTTTCTCCATTTCCTCGTTCAGGCATTTGGATAACAGCCCCTTAATTATTGACTTTTGTTGGTGATGACGCTAGCGTCTTCCTGTACGCACCATGGCAGATTCCTCGAAACGTAAGGGAGAGAAACCATCCATGACAAAAGTGGTGATCTCTGTCCTTGGAACAGATCGACCGGGCATTGTGGCAACGGTCTCGAGGATTCTTTTGGAAAACGGCTGCAACATCGAAGATGTGAGCCAAACCATACTGCAAACTGAATTCACGGGTATTTTTATCGCTTCCATTCCCGAACAGCTTCAATCAGAGGATCTCCTTGATGGCCTGCAAAGAGGCCTGGAACCCTTTGGGCTACACGTTCTAGTTAAGCCTCTGGAAACCACGGGGAAGCCTCCCGTCCCTTCGGCCAGCGAACCGTTTGTGGTCACGACCGTGGGGCCGGATCGCTTGGGCTTGGTTGCCGGCATCACTGAAGTGATAGCTCGTTTTGGAGGCAACATTACCAACCTCAGAGCCGCCTTCCGCGGTGGGGATGATCCAAAGCGCAACACCATGATCTACGAAGTAGACACCCCGGTAGACATCGACCACAAAGCCTTCAGGCAGGCCCTCCGGGAGAGAGCAGAAGCTTTGGGACTGGATCTGAGCCTTCAACACCGGGACATTTTTGAAGCGATTCATAGGGTCTAAACAAGAGGGATAGATCCTGTGCCCCAAGATTCTTTGTCAAAAGAGGCATGACCATGCTGAGCGACCGCGAAGTACTCTCCACACTGGATATGTTAAGGAATGAGCACCTCGATGTGCGCACCGTCACACTGGGCATCAGTCTTTTGGACTGTGTAAGCCACAATGAGGATCGTTTTAGAAAACAAATCCATGCCAAGGTTAGCGGACTGGCTCGCGACCTTGTCCGGATTTGTGATGAAGTGGGCGATAAGTACGGCATTCCGGTAGTCAACAAACGCATCGCCGTGAGTCCCATGGCCGTGGTAGGCGCCCCGTTTTCGTCAGGCCAATTGGTGAACATTGCACACACTCTGGACAGTAGTGCCAAGGAAGTCAGCGTGGATTTCATCGGAGGGTTCAGCGCGCTCGTGGAGAAGGGTTTCACTGAGAGTGACTTGGCCCTGATTGAAGCTATCCCCGAGGCGTTGTCAAAAACGGAACGGGTCTGTGCGTCCGTGAATGTGGCTTCGACCCGTGCGGGCATTAACATGGATGCCGTTTACCTTATGGGGCAAGCCATAAAAGCTGCGGCCGAATACACGGCCCAATCAGATGGACTTGCCTGCGCCAAGCTCTGCGTTTTTGCCAATATCCCTCAGGACATTCCTTTTATGGCCGGGGCCTATCTTGGCGTTGGGGAACCTGGTGCGGTTATTAATGTTGGCGTCAGCGGACCCGGGGTTGTGAGAAAGGCCATCGACCGAGCACGGAACGCCAACCCAGCCCTGACTCTGGGACAGCTTTCGGAAATCATCAAGAGGACCGCTTTCAAGGTTACCCGTGTCGGGGAGCTGATCGGAAGAGAAGTCGCCGAGCGGTTGAACGTTCCCTTCGGGGTCGCGGACCTATCTTTGGCTCCCACACCCAACGTGGGAGACAGCGTCGGAGAAATCTTCCAAAGCCTTGGGCTTACGAGCATCGGTGTTCCAGGGTCTACCGCGGTGTTGGCGCTTCTCAATGATGCCGTGAAGAAAGGTGGCGCTTTTGCCAGTTCCTATGTGGGAGGACTCAGTGGAGCCTTCATCCCCGTGAGCGAAGACATCAATATCTCGGAGGCTGCGCGCCGGGGTTTCCTGTCCCTGGAAAAACTCGAGGCCATGACCAGTGTGTGTTCTGTGGGGCTCGATATGGTGGCCCTCCCTGGAAACACGTCTGCTGAGACCGTGGCAGCGATTATCGCAGACGAAATGGCCATCGGCGTCATCAACAGCAAGACCACAGCCGCACGGCTCATACCGGTACCTGGAAAGAAGGCAGGCGAGAAGGCCTACTTCGGGGGCCTCCTGGGAGAAGCCACCATCCTTTCGGTTCAGAACAGGGGGGGTTCTGAGAATTTCGTACGCCTTGGCGGAAGGATTCCCGCGCCTATTCAAAGCCTGGTGAACTAGTGCCCACCGAGAATCTCACAGTGGACATCCCCGCCCTGCCGGCCCGCTATCATACACCAGTTGGTAAGTAGTCTGTATGTCGATTCAGATCAAGAAGCTATCTTCCTTATGCTCAATGCATTTGGTTTTGGCGAGTATGGTTTGTTTTATCTTGGCTCACCAGGGTTCTTTGATGGCCCAAGAAGAAGATGTGCCCT
>DAOUZN010000079.1 GCA_030665585.1 Deltaproteobacteria bacterium
TTTGGGAAGTCTTGCTTCTATAGCCATCTTGGTATGAAGGACTCGGTTCTCAAAGGATTCTTTGTCGGCCCTGATCTTTTCCAGCGCGCGTCCTTGCGCCATTTGCATTTCGATAAAGGCCCTAGCAACCTCATGAACAACCCGATACCCCTGTGCCTCGAGCTCCTTCAAGAGCGTGGTCTTACCGGAAGACGGCGCCCCGGTGATAACATACCAATTTGTTTCACTCATATGCCGGTGTTCTCGATATCTGGAGCCAACGGGGTCTTGTTTCTCCTTGCAATCACACGATGTTTATTATATTTTGATATTGGATTGGAGCCTTTCTGGATACGGGATGTCCAGCTGAACGAGTTTTATCATACCCTTATCCAAAAGGCTTTTCCAGCTTTTGCGTCTTGAACCGAAAAAGCGAGCGCATTCCCCGTAGCTTGTCGGAACGAAGTGTAGATCCCGTTCCAGCGGGGCTGCGGGGTTAGCGAGCGTATCTAAAAAAGTGAAGCCTCTCCCGCCCTAAAGGGCGGGGCTTCCCGGTAAGGAAGAAAATCAGTTCTTTTATAGCTCCCCTCGGCCCCGTCCTAAAGGACGGGGCTTGCGGGAAGCAAGCCGGTCAGCGTTCCTTACGGTCGAAGATTCCCTGTAGCTTCCTACAGGGAGCTTCAATTGTCTTGACAAAGAGGGCGAAGGGGCATAAAAATATACCCTTTTTTCAGATTAAGCGGGAGATTCGCCTTTGAAGAAGGGCTTTATCAGGATCAACACAGAACTGTGTAAGGGGTGTGGGCTTTGCATCGCGGCGTGCCCCAAAGGGTCCATCAAAATAAGCCACAAGCTCAATGTTCAGGGCTACCATCCTGCCCAGTACACGGAACGTGAAAAGAGCAAGAGCCGCAAGTGTACTGGATGTGCCTTGTGTGCCATAACTTGCCCTGACGTCGCCATCGAGGTATTCCGTGGATAAACAATTAATGCGAGGCAGTCATGTGATCGGGGAGGCGGCAACGCGCGCCGGATGCCGTTTTTATGCGGGATATCCCATCACGCCGCAAAATGAGCTGCCGGAATATCTGTCCAAACGGTTCGCTGAACTCGAAGACGCCACCTTCATTCAGGCGGAAAGCGAGTTGGCTGCCATCAATAT
The DNA here is from genome assembly GCA_030665585.1 of Deltaproteobacteria bacterium. Taxonomy (GTDB): domain Bacteria; phylum Desulfobacterota; class Desulfobacteria; order Desulfobacterales. The sequence goes on from DAOUZN010000079.1 coordinate 1,142, forward strand.
GGTCATGGGGGCGAGCATGGCCGGTGTGCGGGCCATGACCTCCTCATCCAGCCCGGGGATCAGCTTAAAGCAGGAAGGGATTTCTTACATGGCTGGTACGGAATTGCCTGCCGTGGTGGTCAACGTGATGCGTGGCGGGCCCGGACTCGGCAACATTGCCCCAAGTCAGCAGGACTATTTTCAGGCCACTAGGGGCGGTGGGCATGGGGGTTATCGAACCATTGTGCTAGCCCCCCACTCGGGGCAGGAGTTGGTTACCCTGACCATGAAGGCCTTTGATTTGGCTGACCGTTATCGTCTGCCCGTGGTCCTGTTGGGCGATGGCCTTATGGGCCAGATGATGGAACCCGTGACTTTCCCGGATCCTATTGACCCGGCCACCCTGCCTCGGAAGGATTGGGTGCTTGGTGGCGCTAAGGGACGGGGCGGCCACCTGCTGGCTTCATTGTTGTTGGACCCATCAAAGATGGAGCAACACAATTGGAAGCTGGCCAGAAAATACGCCGCCATCCGTGAGCGTGAGACCGAGCATGAATCGTATCTTCTCGACGATGCAGTGCTCGCCGTGGTGGCCTTTGGCACGGCAGCTCGCATCGCAAAGGGGGCTGTCAATCGCGTTCGCAAGGCGGGTTTAAAAGCAGGCCTTTTTCGACCTGTCACACTGTGGCCATTTCCTGAGAGGCAGCTCAGGGCCTTGACCCCCAGGCTCAAGCATATCCTCGTGTTTGAAATGAACCTGGGTCAAATGGTCGAAGACGTCAAGCTGAGTATTGGCGAGCAGGCTACGGTCCACTTTTACGGCAGGCCCGGGGGCATCGTATCGACACCCCATGAGATTGCAGAGGCCATCACCAAGCTTTGTTACAGGTATGATCTCGGCTGAGCACAAGGAGCAAGAGTCCGAAGAGGATTCACGGAAACCGTCATGGCAAAACAGGTATTCAAGAGGCCGAAATCACTAAAGGAGAATGTTTTTCATTATTGTCCGGGATGCGGCCACAGCATTATCCATCGGCTAGTGGCCGAGGTGATTGACGAGCTCGGGATTCGTGAAAGGACCGTGGGGGTGCCACCGGCAGGATGTGCCGTGCTGGCGTATAACTATCTTGACGTGGACATGGGAGAGGCCCCCCATGGACGGGCTGTTGCCGTGGCTACGGGCATAAAGCGTGCCCGTCCCGACCTTGTCGTGTTTACCTACCAGGGGGATGGAGACATCGCGGCCATTGGCACGGCGGAGACCGTTCATGCGGCGAACCGAGGGGAACGGTTAACCGTCATTTTCGTAAACAATGGGGTCTACGGCATGACGGGCGGGCAGATGGCTCCAACCACCATCTTGGGCCAAACCACAACCACGACGCCTGGTGGCAGAATCGCCCTTCGGGATGGATACCCCTTGGACCTCAGTCAAATGCTGGCCGTAGCCGCGGGCAGTGTATATATAGAACGGACCTCGGTGACATCACCGAAAAACATCATGAAGACCAAGAAGGCCATCAAAAAGGCGTTTCAGGTGCAGATGGATGATCTCGGCTTTGCGCTGGTTGAGGTCTTGTCGCCCTGTCCCACGAACTGGAAGCTCTCACCCGTGGACGCTTGTAAATGGGTCGACGAAGAGGTTGTGAAGAGCTACCCCCTAAAGGTGATCAAGGATACAACACAATCGGATGGTTGAATCGGTATCTAAGGAAACACTAGCCTGCAAAGCCGGCTCAACGGGCTCAACGGGTTAAACTCCTCAAAATGGGCATGACAAAGACCATATTTTCGGGCTTTGGGGGACAAGGGGTCCTGATGATGGGCTATGTTTTGGCCTCTTCAGGCATGCATGAAGACAAACACGTCACCTATCTGCCCTCCTATGGCGCAGAAGTGCGTGGCGGGACCGCCAACTGCACGATCACCGTTAGTGACGAGCCCATTGCCTCGCCGGTGGCATCTTTTCCCGATTTTGCCGTGCTGATGAATACGCCTTCCTTGGTGAGGTTTGAGGGAAAGGTAAAGGCAGGAGGCACGATTTTTTTGAATGACGATCTGGTTGAGCTCAAGCCGAAACGCCTTGATATCGCCGTGCTGCGCGTACCGGTGAACACCATTGCCGATAGACTAGGCCATGCCCGTGGCGCCAATATGGTGATGATCGGGGCGTTTGTTCAGAAGACCGGTCTGGTTTCCTTAAAATCTGTGATCAAGAGCGTCAAGGAGATTTTTGCCACAAAGGGGGCGAAGGTCCACAAGATGAACACCTTGGCACTCAAGGAAGGGGCCGCCTTTGTCAGGGCCGGAGGGGAATCTGAGTTATGACCATCAAGGAAGTTGTCCTTAAAGTCCAAAACAGGCCTGGAGATCTTGCACGTGTGGTGGCTCATCTGTACGAAAACGACGTGCAGGTTCTCGCCTTGTGGGTGGGCACTGAAAAGAAGAAAGCGACCCTTCGATTCATTACGAGCGATCCTGAGTCAGCGACCTCGGTCTTGACCGGCCTGGGCTTCAAGGTTGGAACCTCCGATGTGATTGCTGCGCAGATCCCGGATCACCCAGGTGGCTTGAATACGATCCTTAAGATACTCCAGTCTGGAGGTATTAATATCCTTCACATCTATCCCTGCCTCCAAACCCAAGATGCCGTACTCATCCTGGAAGTTGACAAGACCGAGGAGGCCCTAAAGGTCTTGGAGAATAACTGGATCAGTCTTTATGACGAAAGACTGTACAACATGTAGCCCTGACCCCGAGCGCCCAAGCGTCAACCATGGACATTGAAGCATACCGCTTTGGCCACATCGAGATCGACGGGAAGGTGTACAGGGATGACGTCAAGCTGGTGGGGGATAGGGTCGTACCCAGTTGGTGGCGTTCAAGGGGTCACCTTGTGGAGCCAAAGGACGTGAAGGATCTGCTCAGTGCGGATGCCACGGTTTGTGTCTTTGGCACCGGGGCTTATGGCGCCATGCGCGTATCCGAGGCCGTGAGGTCTGCCTTTGAAGATCGTGGCGTCACGGTGCTGATGGAAAGAACGGAATCAGCCTGTAACACATACAACCGACTCACCAAAGAGGGCAAGAAGGTCGTCGCCGGCTTTCATCTAAGCTGCTAGTCCCTTAGACCGTTTTATACAATTTGTCCACAACGTTCCCCATTCACTCCGAGAAGACCGGTGAGGGCCAGTCCCAGAGGGAGAAGACGGCAACCGTGAAAACAGCTTTTCTCTATACTGAAAAATATTTCGCCCATGACTACGGCCTAAGTCATCCCCTAAGAATCGAGCGGCTTCAACTTACCTATGACCTTTGTAAGGCCTATGGTCTTTTTGAACTTCCGGATGCAGACTTGGTTGAGACCAGGGCCGCCTCTGAATCGGAGATCCTCCGCTTTCACACGCGCGACTATGTGGAGGCCTTGAGACGGGCCAGCCGGGGCGAGATCAATATGGATTTGTCACACGGCATCGGACCAGGGGACAATCCGGTTTTCCCAGGACTCTGGGAGTGGTCCCAGCTCCATACCGGGGCGTCTCTCCAGTGTGCTGAGCTTGTGTCTGAGGGAAAAACCCGCATCGCCTTTAACATTGCCGGGGGGCTGCATCATGCTGGCGCCAGCCGGGCGTCAGGCTTCTGCTACGTGAACGACCCCGTGCTGGCCATTGACCACATGGTGGATCAGGGGAAACGGGTCATGTATCTGGACATAGACGCCCACCACGGAGACGGGGTCCAGTGGGCCTTCTATGAGGATGCCAATGTGCTCACCATTTCCTTTCATCAGCACGGACGCACCCTTTTCCCCGGCACGGGAGGACTCAGCGAGATAGGGCGCGGGGAGGGGGCGGGTTATGCGGTGAATGTGCCCATGCTCCCTGGTACGGATGATCACGTCTTCTGGGAAGGCTTCACGCGGGTGGTTCCCAGGCTCATGGAAACGTTCAAACCGGATGTGGTCGTCTCCCAGCTTGGCGTGGACACATTCCGGGATGACCCCCTGGCCGCCCTTGAACTCACCACCCGTGGGTTCTGCAAGGTCATCGCCTATCTGATCGAAAAGGCCCCCGCCTGGGTGGCCCTGGGGGGAGGAGGCTACAACCCGTCTAACGTTGCCCGGGCCTGGACCCTGGCATGGGCCTTGATGAATGGTCTCGAGCTGCCAGATGATCTTCCCGAAGCGATGGCAAAGTCTCTGTTGACCGGCCGCTCCCCGGGACAAAAGCTTCGGGACCCGCAGCACGAGAGCCGCTGGCGGGATCAGTGCCGGAAGCACATGGAGGAATGCGTCAGATATCTGGAGAGAAATGTCTTTTGTAAAATGTCATGACCCCTTGCATCCCTCTGTTTAGATGGCCTTCCTTCTTGTTGACCCCTTGGCGCCAATTTGTTAAACATATTTACAGGAGGTTCTTCTCCCGATCAGTTGATGCAAAGGGTTCGAGGGTTCAAGGGGTCGAGTGCTTTTCTTTCTAACGATTTCACACCTCCTTGTTTGCGATCTCGGGCCACAGCTTTCTTCATTAGGAGATCTTCTTGTTGTTTTGTAAATCTCCAAACATAGCTGATAGGCCCTTTGCCGAACTTTAATTTTTTATAATCCTTAAGCATTTTACTTGAATCCTCGAATCCTTGAACCCTTATGATCCTACCAACTCTTTTGGAGATGATCCTCACAAGATAACAGGTCGCCGCAAGGCTGACCCTCAATATGGATCTCGCCGGAAGTTGTCATGGGAGGGCACGATTGCCATATGTACATCTGTGTGATTGATGGTCAGGGCGGAGGTATCGGAAGCGTCATCATCAAGAAACTCAAGGAGGCCTTCGACGAGTCGGTTGAGATCATTGCCCTTGGGACCAATGCCATTGCCACAGCCCAGATGCTCAAGGCGAGGGCAAATCGAGGCGCTTCGGGCGAAAACGCCATTGTTCGTACGGTGGGGCAGGCTGACATTATCGTGGGGCCCATGGGCATTGTCTTGGCCCATGCCATGATGGGAGAGGTGACACCCCCGATGGCTGAGGCTGTGGCGGCCAGCCCGGCCAGAAAGTTCCTGATTCCGATTTCACAGGAAAATGTTGAGATTATAGGGCTGACCCCTACGCCCCTGCCGCCGCTCATCGAAACATTGATCGAAAAACACCTGAAGGAGTTGATAGAAAAAGATGTGTGAAGCCAATGCGTACATCATCCGCGACGGCGAAGAGGAGCTTGTCATGGAGGCCGTGGACAAGATTGAGCCGGAAGACGACGGTCTTCGCCTGGTCAATGTGTTTGGCGATCAGAAGTTCTTGCATGCCCGCATTGATGCCCTTTCTCTGGTGAATCACAAGATTTTCCTAAAAGAATAGAGTCTCTTTTGAGAATCAAGCTTGCAAAGACCGCAGGCTTCTGCATGGGTGTCCGCAGGGCTGTCGAGATTGTTCTGGATGCTGCCAACAGCCAGGACGGCCCCATCTATACCGTTGGCCCGCTGATTCACAATCCACAAGTCTTAGAGATTCTTGAAGAAAAAGGGGTTTGCATCCTGGACGACCCCTCAGAGGCAGAGCCCGGTCGTGCGATCATCAGGGCCCATGGGGTGCCGGCTCAGACCAAGCAAGCCCTTGTAGACGCTGGATTTAGGATTATTGACGCCACCTGCCCCAGGGTGGTCAAGGTGCAGACCATCATCGCCAGGTATGCCAGGCAGGGTTATGGGGTTGTCATCGTGGGCGATCGGAACCACGCTGAGGTGTTAGGCCTCCTTGGCTATGCCGAAGGCCGTGGCCATGTGATCAGCGGCGTGGACGACTTGGCGAAGCTCCCCCCTTTTGAACGCGCCATCGTGGTTGCCCAGACCACGCAGGACGGCCGGCTCTTTGATGGCCTTGCCCGCACCATCGAAAAGCGCTTTCCCCATTTCAAGGTATTCAATACCATTTGTGATTCGACACACAGGCGCCAGGCCGAGGTCAGGGAGATGGCAAGGAGCGTGGATGCGGTGGTGGTGGTCGGTGGCCGTAACAGTGGCAACACCCAGAGATTGACTGAGGTCGTCCGTCAAGAGGGGATCCCGGTCTTTCATATCGAGAGCGAGGAAGAACTCAACCGCGATGCGATTGACCCCTTGGAGGCCATTGGCATTACAGCCGGGGCCTCTACGCCGAACTGGGTCATCAAGAAAGTCTACAGGACACTGGAGAGCCTCCAAAAGAGACGATGGCGGCAAATGGTGTTCAGAATACAGCGCTGGCTCCTCCTGAGCAACTTATATCTGGCCCTGGGGGCAGGGTGTTTCAGTTATGCCTGTGCCCTGCTGTCAGGCATCAGGGCGAAGCTTCCGTCAGCCCTGATGGCCAGCTGTTATGTCCTTTCCATGCACATTCTGAATAACTTCATCGGCAAGGAGGCCGTCCGTTACAACGACCCGGACCGGGCTCACTTTTACGAATCCAACCGTGTGATTCTTTTAACCCTGGCGACCCTGTCCGGGGCGGTAGGGCTGTTCATGGCCTTCTCTTTGGGACTTGTTCCTTTTTTCGTCCTGTGTATCATCAGCCTCCTAGGGCTTTCCTACAAGGTCAAACTGTTGCCCGGCCCTCTTAAAATAGGCCGAAAGATTGAAGGCCTCAGTGACATACCCGGTTCGAAAACCGTGTTGATCGCTATGGCCTGGGGCGTTGTCACGGTGGTTCTCCCGCATCTTTCTATCTCGTTGCAGATGACGACGACCATGATTTTCGTCTCATTGTGGGCGTCGGTCATGGTCTTTGTACGAACGGCTTTTTTTGATATTCTGGATATGCAGGGTGACCGGATTGTGGGACAGGAGAGCCTGCCCATTGTCCTGGGCGAAAGGAAAACGCTTCGGCTATTAAAACACCTTCTGGTCATCTCTCTGGCCATCCTTCTTTTTGCCCCGGTGATGCATCTTTCCACCACCCTGGCCTACGGCATGACCCTTTCCGTATTCTACATGGCAGGGGTTGTTCAGGCCCTTGAGAGGGATTGGATGGTGGCTGGCTTCAGGTTTGAGTTCTGGGTGGAAACGATTTTTGTGTTCACCGCAGGGGTGTCCCTTGTGTGGCGACTCCTTGCTTAAGCATGCTCACCTACATATAGGGTTTTCTTTGACTGAACAACCATGTCCATCCGTCTAATCGCCAAAGAACTCTATGCGTTACAGCAGGCGGTGGAAAAACTGGAAGATCAAGTCAGGTCGGCTCCCCCTGAAAAGCAGGAAGCCATGAAAGACCGCTTAAGGAAGCTCAAAGCGGAACGGCACCGGATGCGTAAGGTCCTCGACGGCGCCAAAGAGCCGCCTTCCTCCCGCCAGCCTGTCTAAAGGGAAAAAAGGGCGCGCACTCGGGGCAGCGCGAAACGTGCCCTGAATAGCGGCCTGATTTGGTCCATTTTGGTCGTGTCCACGGGGTTCAGGTACGAAGTGCCAGGCACAGCCCATCTTTTTCAGGAGAATGATAGGGGAGAAAGGAAAGCAAGTGCACGCTTTTCCACTGGGGGCTTTCAAACACGGCATGGTTGAAATCGTTTGCTGCATGAAATCCCACATTGTCGGTCACCATGAGACCTTCAGCCTTGAGAAGCCGGTGGCAATGGGATAAAAGGGGGAGGTAACCCTCCTTGTCAATGTCCATAAAAATCAAATCGAACGGTCCTTCCATGTTTGTCATCTCCGCCAGGGCGTCTGCCACCCTGATCTCTATGCAGTGTGCCAACCCCGCCTTTTGAAAATTGGCCTGGGCCCTGCTGGCCATGCCTTCATCCTTTTCCAAGGTAACCAGCCTTCCCGTTGAACCCTGGCATGCCCTGGCAAGATAGATCGCTGAATATCCGGTCGCTGTTCCCAGTTCCAGGATCTGCTTCGCTTGTATGGCCCGGGCAAGTACATAAAGAAACTCTCCAACCACTGGGCCGATAATAGGGATGCCCTCCCGTGTGGCTTCCTCTTCCAGCTGTAACAGCACGGCATCCCTGGGGGGCACAAACTGTCTGAAGGCCCCTTCCAGATCTGGGATCATCTTGGACATGTTTTTCCTCACTAGGGGTGGAAGTTCTCCAGTGGTAACCTACTTATGCCATATGGGATCGCTGCCAAAACGTTCAAGCCACCACTCCTCTTCTGAAAGGTGTTGCCTGACCTCTCTCTTGGAAAAGGAGAACTTGTAATGCTTGCAGTAATCCATAATGATCTTATAGGCGGCCACAATCTTAGCGGTCATTTCCGCGCATTTGTCCTTGGATTCATCGCACGTATCTGGATGCCATTTCTTGATGAGGTTTCTATAGTTCGTCTGAATCTCTTCCATGGTGGCCCGTTCGGGCAACTCTAACAACCGTCTTGCCTCAGCCATCTCCTGATACTTCTTCATGTGTCAGTTAGTTCTTATGATGCATTCGCAAAAAAATCGATTTTGCTGAGTCCGTGTTGGCCAAAAACTATAAGGGAATCATCAAGGGGCGTAAAGGGAAAAAGGGACCCCCGACGTCCCGGGGTACACTGCCTGGCGCTTACGAGAATTGAAGCTCCCTGTAGCAAGCTACAGGGAATCTTCGACCGTAAGGAACGCTGACCGGCTTGCTTCCCGCAAGCCCCGTCCTTTAGGACGGGGCCGAGGGGAGCTATAAAAGAACTGATTTTCTTCCTTACCGGGAAGCCCCGCCCTTTAGGGCGGGA
>DAOUZN010000148.1 GCA_030665585.1 Deltaproteobacteria bacterium
GTGATCAAATACCTGCTTGAGGATCAAATCAGCTCCCCTGGCGGTGATGATCTTCCTATCCAAGCCCTCCTTCTCTATGCGATCAACCTCAGCGGCCTTGACCCCGTCGATATACTCCATGGTCAAAACCCGCTCTGTTGTTGTCTCACGAAAGACCTTGGGAACATAAACCGTCTCATCGTCTATGAATTGCCGGGAGAATCGCTCTATGTGTGAGGCCTCGATGGTATAATCTATCTCTTTTTCCAGGGTCCGGGTAAATTCCTCCACAATTCTAGTGGGACGATTCACCTGAAATCCTTCCAAATGCCGCTCCATGAGCGAGGCTAAATGGAGCATGATCTCCAGATCCACCTCGATGATCTTGCGGATACCGGGACGCTGGACTTTCACGACGACTTCTTCTCCATCCTTTAACCGCGCCCTGTGAACCTGCCCGATGGAGGCTGCGGCAAGCGGCGTTTTCTCGAGGTCTTGGAAAATGTCGCCGGGCGCCATGCCAAGCTCTGACTCAATGATTTGCGCCACCTCGGCATAGGAAAAGGGGGGCACATCATCCTGGAGCTTTGAAAGCTCTTCTATAAATTCCACGGGAATCAGGTCGGGACGCGTGGAAAGCATTTGCCCCAGCTTCACAAAGGTGGGTCCGAGTTCTTCTAGTGCCATTCGAAGTCTCTCCGCCCGGGTAAGTTTTTCTACCTGCTCCCGTCTTTTCCTGGAGATCATTTGAAGACCGATTTCAAGATACTGCTCTATCTTCAGTACGTCTACCAGATCCCCGAAGCCGTATCTGAACAGGACTGTAAGGATCTGGCGGTAGCGGTTCAGATGACGATAGGTGCGGCCAATGATGCCGATTTTTCGGATGCTCAGCACTTCGTCCTCTCTTTGTCCTTCAAAGCCCTCTCCAGCTTCTTTATTCGTTCCATTAGTTTCAACAAATCTCCTCTGGTAGCAAGATTCATCTTTTTCGTGGTCTTCTTTACGATGCCTTCGATCTGTCTCTCCATATCCTTCTTGGCCTTCTCTGATTTTTTCGAGAGGTCATCGAGTAATTTCTTTCCCTCCTTCTCCGAAAGCTTCCCCTGTTTTGCCAGCTCTTTGGCCAATTTTTCGATCTTGTCCTTGGTCAAACCGGCCAATCCGACCCCCGTCAGCATGGTCTTTTTGATGAGATCAAACATGATCTTACCTCCTTTCTTCGCTTTGCTGAATGAACCTGTTAAGCTCGTGCCCATCCGGAAAGCCAGGATGGGCCTGTTCGCTTCGCCCGGACGGATACCCCAAACAGTTCATGATAATCGCTCAAAATGGTTGAGCAAGGGTCTCAATGAGGCCGAAGGGCCAATGTTTCACGTGAAACATTGGCCCTTCTTCCCCGATCCCTTACCCCTCATTTTCAATGGCCTGCCTCTTGAGAATGTCATAGTACGTCATGATTTGCTGTACATGGCCGACGGGCTCTGTGCCCCGGCAATATCCAAACTTGCTCTTCTTGTAATACTTGGGCTCGCGCAACAACGGCAACGTCTTTTCCAGAGACGACCACCTGTTGGGATCAAGCTGCATCTCCGAGGCTAACCTCCGTGCGTCCTGGACATGCCCCTTGCCAACATTGTAGGCGGCCAGGGCCATAAGGAGCCTGTCGGGTTCAGGGGCCTCATCGGACAGGCGATACAGCCGTCTCAAATATCGAACCCCTCCCATAATGCTTTGGTTGGGATCCAGCCGATTCTTGACCCCCATATCCTGGGCCGTCGGCAGGGTGAGTTGCATGAGCCCCCTCACCCCGGAAAAACTTCTCGCCCAAGGCCTGAATTGAGATTCCTGATAGATGAGGGCCGCAATCAAACGCCAGTCAAACCCATATTGCTCAGCGGCTTTTTTGATCGTCTTCTCATACCTGGGTAGGCGAGAGTCGATTCTCTGCTGAAATTTCTTGATGTCGTGACGGTCGAACCTTTCTACATCGGCATAGTATCGATTGTATGTGGCCTTGAAGGTGCCATCTTTTTCAATCATGCCGAAAAATTCGTTGATTCTATCCAGCAGGGCCCTTTCTCCCTTTTTTACAGCCCAGCCCAAGGCCTGAAGTTTCTGGATGGGAAAAGCGATGCGAATGTCCGGATAGTACCGACGATTCAACAGGGCCACATTGGAATCTGCTATGGTGACCTCGATCTCGCCTTCAGCCACGGCCTGTATCAGCTCTTCTGTGGGCATATCGTCCTTGACCTTGATTTGTATATTGAGGCCCCCTCGCTTCAGTTCCCGCAGTCTTTCCTCATAGGAAGTCCCGCCGCGGACATAGATGGTTTTCCCCCCCAAGTCATCCACGTCTCTTATGTCTCTGTTCTTCTTGTGGGTGATGACCATTTGCTGGACGGGCAGGTAGCCTTTTGAAAAATCCACCCGTTCTGACCTCGAAGGCGTGATGGTCATGCTGGCAGCCACCAAGTCCCCACCTCCGTTGTTCAGTAATGGAACCCATCCATTCCAAGATTCGGCCACCTTCAGTTTCAGTTCAACGCCCAGAAAATCAGCAAAGGCCTTTACTAGATCGTATTCAAAACCCAAGTCCTGATCCCGGTATCTGTAGTAACAGTGAGCATTGTTCCGGGTTATCACGGTTATCGTGCCTGACTTTTCAATGTGTTCCAGGGCCTTATTCTTTCCACAGGCACCCAGACATACTGACGGCACAAGCAAGAAAACAAGAAGTTTTTTCAATGCCCGGAGAGGCGTTCGCCCTATGTTCATCATGCCCCCCACAAAAGTCCTCTGAGATCCTTCTACACGTCCATTTTCACCGTCACGTAATACTGCTGATTGCCCCGTTGTATGACCAGCACTGCAGATTCCTTTTGTCGATCCTTGATCACCGCCTCTTTGAAGTCACCCACCGTTCTTATCACCATTTCGTTGATCTTGCGCAGGACGTCACCGGGGCGTGCCCCTATGCGCTGAAGATAGGAACCCTGCCGAAGTTCTGTAACCACCACGCCGTCTCTGGCGGCTATTCCAAACCTGCGGCGCAGTGCCGTGGAGATCTCCTCCACGCGAACGCCTAGCGACTTATAGCCGAGGTCTTCGGCCAAGGCCTCGGGGAATGTGCGGGAAGTAACCTGCGCGACGCGAGCCGTACCATTTTCCCAGACACTTACCGGGATGACATGCCCAACGGAAAAATTTCTAATGATCGCATGATACGTCTCCTTGGAGGTCACTCGCATTCTCCCCACGGCAGTGATCACATCACCGGCTCTGAGGCCAGCCTCCTGAGCAGGGCTGTGCTCTGTCACTTCAGATACCAGCACACCTTGTCCTTGTGGAATATTGAAATAGTGGACGAGCTTCGGGTCAAGATCCTGGACAAATAGACCAAGCCAAGGGATATGTATCTCGCCATACTTGATGAGATCATCCACGACGCGCTTGGCCCTGTTGATAGGGATGGCGAAACCAATACCCTGCGCCTTTGAATAGATGGCTGTATTGATGCCGATGAGGTTGCCGTTGATATTCAGAAGTGGGCCTCCGCTGTTTCCAGGATTGATGGAAGCGTCGGTCTGGATAAAGTCCCGATAGGTTCGGTCTGCAGCCTGCACAGAACGGTTCAGGGCACTGATCACCCCGGTGGTCACAGTGTGAGAAAACCCGAAGGGATTACCAATGGCAATGACGGTCTCTCCAATCATGAGGTCATCGGAATCGCCCATCTCGATCGCTGGCAACGGCCCCTGGGTCTCTATCTTCAGGACCGCCAGATCAAAATCCGGGGCTGCCCCTACGAGCTCAGCATCAAATCCCCGCTCGTCTCTTAGCACCACTTTGATCTTTGCGCTCCTTGCGATCACGTGTTCATTGGTCAGGATATAGCCCCGCCTGCCGTCAATGATCACACCGGAGCCAAGGCTCTGGCCCTTATAACGCCGCTGATAATGCGGCTCAAAAAAGTCTCTGAAAAAGGAGTCGAAGAAGGGATCAAGGCCAGAATCGAAAAAAGGGTTGGAACGCGCTATCACCTCATATTCACTGCTAATATTGACGACTGCCGGACTCACCTTCTTGACCGCTTGAACCACTGGGTTCTCTCGTGAATAGGAGACGGACCAGGCATCCGCCGATATCAAGACAACC
>DAOUZN010000154.1 GCA_030665585.1 Deltaproteobacteria bacterium
GCCCTTGAGATGCTCAGCTAAAATGCTAAAACTCGGGCTAAGGCCCTCAAACAGTTAGCATTTTTTAACGCTAAACATCTCAAGTGCCTTTCTCCCAAAATGCTCAATGTCGTTCGCAAAACACTTTTTACGAGTCTGTCAAATTTGATTGCCCCTTGCGCGACCGGCGCTTCAAAGGTCCTAAGGCTGACCAATCTTCATATACTCGGGGGGATGGCATTTATCAATTGGAAAATCGTAACCGCTCAGTGGGTGGGGTCCAATGATATCAGCGAGAAGAACGGCTACAAGGGCCCTTCCGGCATGGGAAAGCCCCTTGTAGCGAGATATTATGCGGTGTTATGCGCCCTGGAGGTCCCTTGAACAACAGACCCATTGTCGGACCCACATGTCTGGGAATGATGCTCCAACAAAAAGTGAATCCGGTTGACGGCCTCCACGTATGCCTTGGCACTTGCCTTGAGGATGTCTGTGCTTGACCCCCGCCCCAAGGCACGATGCCCCTCGCGAGAGACCCGCACCGTGGCTTCCCCGATGGCTTCCTTCGTTTCCGTTACTGCCTTGACCTGAAAGTCCTCCAGCTTGTGGAAGGCCCCTGCGATCTTGTCAATCGCCCTAAAGATCGCGTCGATGGGTCCGCTACCCTCGGCGCTAGCCTCCAGAATGACCTCTTCCCTGCGGAGCCTCACCCGGGCCTCTGGGGCCTCGCTGTTCCCCGTGCGCACTTTGTACGATTCTAGGCTGTAAAGCTTGTTGCCGGCCAAGTGGGCAAATATCATGTCCTGGACAATGATGTCCACGTCTTCATCGTAGACCCGTTTTTTCTTGTCGGCAACGGACACGAAGCGCTCGTATACCCCTTCAAACTCCTCTTCATCCAGATCATAGCCCATCTTCGATATCTTATCCCTTAAGGCATGCCTACCCGATCTTGCCGTAAGGATCATCGCGTGTTCGGTGATCCCCAAGTCTTCGGGACGTATGATCTCGTAGGTGGCGCGGTCTTTAAGGATGCCGTCTTGGTGAACCCCTGAGGAGTGGGCGAAGGCATTGGCTCCAACAATGGCCTTATTGGCCTGAACCGGCATCCCCATAAGGCGGCTCACCAGTTTGCTGGTTCTCATGACTTCTCTGGCGTTCACTGAAGTCTGGAATTTAAAATAGTCTTTTCGCGTCTTAATGGTCATGACAATCTCTTCCAAGGATGCGTTACCCGCCCTTTCTCCAAGGCCGTTCATCGTGCACTCCACCTGTCTGGCCCCATTTTCTATGGCAGCCAGGGTATTGGCCGTGGCCAGACCCAGGTCATTGTGGCAGTGAACGCTGAGCACGACTTCATCAATGTTAGAAACCGTTTCTTTGAGGTGGGAGATGAGGTTGCCGAACTGATGAGGCACGGCATAGCCCACTGTATCCGGAATGTTCACTACCGTGGCCCCAGCGGCAATCACCTGTTCTACGACCCTGGACAGATACTCCGGGTTCGTCCGAGAGGCGTCTTCAGTGGAGTATTCCACATCAGGGCAAAGGGATTTAGCGAACTTCAAGGCTTCCAGACCCCGTTCCAGGGCCTTGTCCCGATCCAAACCGAATTTTTTCTGGATGTGAATATCTGACGTCCCCAAAAACACGTGAAGGCGCGGCTTCTCCGCCTTCTTTATGGCGTTCCAGGCTACTTCTATGTCCTTACGGACCGCGCGGGCAAGGGCCACAATGGTTGGTCCCTTGACCCTTGCGGCAATACCTTGAACGGCCTCAAAGTCTCCAGGAGACGAGATGGGGAATCCGGCCTCAATGGCGTCCACCTGCAATCGGGCAAGCTGGAAGGCGATCTCCAGCTTTTCTCTGGGATTCAGGCATGCCCCTGGAATCTGCTCCCCATCCCTTAAGGTGGTGTCAAAAATGAATATCTTTTCCATGGTTTCTTCCCCCTTGCTACGTGATTTGCCCATGTTGGAATATTTCCAAGGCCTATTACAACCGATGCAATAAAAAGGCCACAGGTCCCGGCAAGCTCCCTGTGGCCCTAAAAAAAAGGCCGCAGGTTTTGCTGCCTGCGGCCTATGATCACCTGGATGGCGCGTTGATTACCGCAAGCAGGCCCCTCCCAAAAGAAGGCCAAGAAGAAGCAAAAGCTGAAGCGATAATAAGCGCATCATTCCTCCGGATAGTTTTCATTTATTTTCATCACGATCGCCTCAAGATGTCAAGCTATTTTTCTCCTTTCACGCCGATGAACTCGCAACAAGCCCTTTGTGACCAGGCCCGAGCATTGTTGGCAAAAAGCGCGTGTCCTGTTCAGTCGACCTCAAATCCATGCCCGCCTCGACGCCCTTGCCGTCCCAGACTTCATCGGTCTGTCCCCTTGATAAATCGTGGCAACTCCGAACGTGAGCGGATGAGCCTCCACGGCTGTAAATCCCGCAACCCTCAACAGGTTGCAAAAAGCTTCACCATAGGGAAATGTCTCAATGGTCTCGTTCAGATATCGATAGGCATGGGGGTCTCCAGAGCCCCATGTCCCCACGCGCGGCAAGATGTGTCGCAGGTAGAAAAGATGGGCGCCGCGAACCAACCGGCTCCAGGGAAGGGAAAACTCCAGAATCAGCACCCGCCCGCCCGGCTTGAGGACCCGGTACATCTCCTCAAGCCCCTTGCCAACATTTGTCACGTTTCGTATGCCAAAAGAAATCGTCACCGCGTCGAACGCTTCATTGTCTGCCGGAATCTCCGTCACATCACCCACCTTTAGGCTGATGACCTCGGAAAACCCGCGCCTTTCAATTTTTTTCCGCCCGATCTCGAGCATCTTTTCAGCCAAGTCCATGCCGATCCCGGAGCTCACTTTGTCAGTCTGCTCGAAAAGAGCCAGGATTTGGTCCGCCGTACCCGTGGCGATGTCCAACACATGTTGATCGTCGCGAGAAGGGAGAAAACGTGCCATTTTCCTTCGCCATGAAATGTCCACGCCCAAAGAGAGAACTCGGTTTAGAAGATCGTAGCGTCGAGAAATCCGGTTGAACATCTGCCGCACTTCATTCTGAGACGGCTCCGGACGCCTACACTGGTTCTTGGCTTCATCAAGCGTCATGCTCTCGGCGCTCATGGGGATATTTCATTTTTTTCAGAAAGTTCGTCCACAGTTTGTGCTTTGGTCCCTGAACCATGAAGTTTGTGTTTCTTGTGGCAGATAATTCAAAAGCTGATCACGAATTCTCTTTTCCTCACAACATGTCCATGGGGTCCACATCAACAACCACTTTTACAGCGGCCTTGGAGATTTCACGTTCCACCCTGGCCCTAAGGGCCCTGGCCAGGGCATGTAAGGGTTCCACTCTCAGACCTTTGAGCAGGAGTTGCCATCGATACGCCTTCCTTATCCTCGTCAAAGGGGCAGCAACAGGTCCCAGAAGCTCGATCTCCTTCTGATAGGTCTTTCTTTCCGATTGCAGGGCCCGACAGATTTCTCCCAGGCTCTGAGCATACCGTGCGGTTTGGTCTCTGTCCTTGCCGGCCACGAGAATCTGTATCAGGCGACAGTAGGGTGGATACTGGAGGTCTCTTCGGTAGCGGATCTCGTGCTCGTAGAAGGCGGGATAATCCTGATCTCTTGCCGTGACCACACAAAAATGTTCAGGATTGAGCGTTTGCAGGATCACACGGCCTCGTCGGCTCCCTCGGCCGGCGCGGCCCGCCACTTGAGCCAAGAGCTGAAAGGTTCGCTCTCCTGCTCGAAAATCCGGGAAGTTGAGGGAAAGATCGGCGCATAGGATCCCCACCAGGGTGATGTTCGGATAGTGATGCCCCTTTGCAACCATCTGAGTCCCT
>DAOUZN010000028.1 GCA_030665585.1 Deltaproteobacteria bacterium
AGTGAAGCCTCTCCCGCCCTGAAGGGCGGGGCTTCCCGGTAAGGAAGAAAAACAGTTTTTTTATAGCTCCCCTCGACCCCGTCCTAAAGGACGGGGCTTGCGGGGAGCAAGCCGGTCAGCGTTCCTTACGGTCGAATCCCGATGAAATCGGGACTGTAGCTTGCTACAGGGAGCTTCAAAAAGAAAGCACCCCGAAAATGTTCACGGAGTGAGTAAAATCGACTTTTTACGAAACCGTCAAGAAGGGCCTTTGCTACTTTGGAGACCTACGGCTTGAACACAGCTCGGAAGTATTCCACAGTGCTGGCAAGGCCTTCCTCAAGGGGCACCTGGATATTGTAGTTTAGGGCCTGCTCGGACAGCGTGATATCCGCCCACGAGTGACGCACGTCGCCCGCCCGAGGATCGGTGTAAACGGCCTCTGAATGAGAGCCTGTGATGCGCCTCAAGATGCCGAGGATCTGGTTTAAGGTCAGTTGGCCGCCGCAGGCGAGGTTCATGGTCTTGCCTGGAGCCTCTGGAGCCTCTACTGCGAGCAGATTTCCGTAGACAACATTGTCTACATAAGTAAAGTCGCGGGATTGTTCTCCATCGCCGTATACGATGGGGTGTGTTCCCGTGATAAAGGCCTTGATAAACCGGGGGATGACCGCCGCATATTCCGAATTGGGATCCTGACGTGGTCCAAATACATTAAAGTACCGAAGCGACACGGTTTCAAAGCCGTAAAGCTCATAGAATACGTGCAAATAGTGTTCTGCGGTCATCTTCTGTACGGCATAGGGTGACAGAGGCGCAGGCGTAATCCCTTCTTCCCTTGGGAAACCAGGAGCATTGCCATACACGGCCGATGAAGAGGCAAAGATCAAACGTTTGACACCCGCGTCTCGCGCTGCTACCAGAAGGTTCAGGGTGCCATCTATGTTGGCAAGGTTTGACTCAATGGGAAGGGCTACGGACCTGGGGACAGAAGGTATCGCAGCCTGGTGCAGCACATAGTCAACGCTTTGGGTGGCCTTGTGGCAAGTAGAGAGATCGGCGATGTCTCCCTCCAAGACTTCCAGATTGGCCACGAGCTCGGGAGGCAGGTGAGGAAAGTTAAGGTTTTCGCGATTCCCGGTGGAAAAGTTGTCCAGGACACGCACCTTGTCCCCTCTGTCAAGGAGGGCCTGCACAAGATTTGAACCAATAAATCCGCCGCCCCCGGTTACCAGAAAATGTGCCATGATAGTCATGTTTCCTTTCTCTGCTTCGAGCTTTTGCAGTTCTCTGTTACCACATTTCCTTTGGCGCTTCAATGAACCTTAGGGCTTGCGCAAAAATAACTTCGCAGAACTGGCGCTCAGATTTGGGTCAGATTTGGCCGATCCGATTGAGTAAAACCACAGGAATAGCCGGCTATTTCGCGGATTTTGCGAATGAGGTATCGGTCAAAGATGGCCTGAAGCTGGGATGCCAAAATGTTAAGTTATTTCTGCGCAAGCCCTTATGGTAAGGTTAAGTCTTATGAGTGCACGGCACTGTAATGTGTACCCATTTGACCTGTCAAGGTGTCTGTCAAGCCAATCTGAGGGTTTTGCTGGCTGCCTATGGGCTCAAGAGG
Source organism: Deltaproteobacteria bacterium (assembly GCA_030665585.1). Lineage (GTDB taxonomy): Bacteria > Desulfobacterota > Desulfobacteria > Desulfobacterales. The sequence continues at coordinate 1,604 of DAOUZN010000028.1, forward strand.
CCTGGTGCAGCAGGAAGGAAGGCTTGTGGCATGAAAATCCTGATCATTTACCCCTATCCCCTTTTTGATCGAAGTCAGGGAGAAGATATCAGCGTGGTGCCCATCGGGGTGTATTACGTGGGCGCTCTCTTAAAGGAACAGGGTTATGACGTTGAGATACTGAATTGGTACAACATCCATAAGAGCCCTCAAAAGATAGTCGCGACCTTTCGCGCAAAGAAACCCGATATTATCGGCTTTTCTATCCTAAACGCCAATCGTTGGGGCGGCATAGAGCTTGCCAAAATCGCAAAAGAGGTAGACCCAAATGTGAAGATTGTCTTTGGCGGGGTTGCAGCTACTTTTCTGTGGAAGCATTTTTTGACTCATTTCCCAGTCATCGATTTTGTTGTGATCGGTGAAGGGGAATACGCTTTTTTGAATCTGGTTCAAGTCATTGAGCAAGGCCATGATAAGGGGCTCCAAGACACGAGGGGGATAGCCTTTAGGCAAGGAAGCAGGGTTGTCAGAACAAAGGCTGCCAAACCCATCGACCAGCTTGATCAACTGCCCATTCCAGCAACCTATTTTGAATATCAGCACGTGGCGTCTTCTCGAGGGTGCCCGGGAAAATGCACCTTCTGTGGGAGCCCGCGGTTTTGGGGACACAGAATAAGATTGCGTTCGCCGGAAAACTTCGTGGCAGAGTTAGAATTACTTTACAAGAAAGGGATTCGTTTTTTCTATTTTTCCGATGATACCTTTACGGTCAACAAGGGACGGGTTGTTGAGATCTGCAAGGCCATTCTCAACAAGGGGCTCAGAATCGTTTGGGTTGCCATCTCACGGGCCGACTATATCAACGAGACCATCTTGTCCTGGATGAGGAAAGCAGGCTGTATTCAGATCAGTTATGGGGTGGAGAGTGGTTCTGAGAAGATAAGGGGTTTGTTGAATAAACGTCTCAAATCAGATGATATCAAGAAGGCCTTTTCTTCAACGCATCGTTACGGCATTTTGGCCCGCGCCTATTTCATATATGGCTCTCCCGAAGAAACACGGGAGACGATTCAAGCGACCATTGACATGATCAGGGAAATAAAGCCCTTCGTCTGTGTATTTTATATCCTTGAGATTTATCCAGGGACCAAGCTTTATTTAGACTATCAGAAAAAATTCCATGTAACGGATGATATTTGGTTGAAGAAGATGGAGGGTATTTGCTATTTTGAATCGGATCCACACTTATCACGGGAACTTATTTTAGATTTTGGCAAACGGCTCAGGGGTTCGTTCTATGCAAGCCTGAGCGGTTTTGCGCAAGCCTTGGATCTTATTGATGAAGAGGAATTCTATGCGATGCATGCTGATTTTTGCTCGAGGATTGGACTGACTTTCAGTCAAGGAGATTATGCGAATAACGAGGCAGTCAAAGAAAGGGAAAAGGCCGCCGAGTCGCTATTCAACAAAGCCTTGGGCTATGCCCCGGATCATCGTGCCTACTTGGGATTAGGCATACTGAAGCAAAATGAAAAGAAATACGAGAAGGCCGTGCAAGTGCTTTCGCAAGGGGTTAAACATTTCCCCGGCAGTGAGCCCTTGAACGTTTGCCTGGGCGTCAGCCATATGAATTTGCAACGCTATGACAAGGCCCTGGCGTGTCTCCTCAAATTTCAAGGTTCCAAAGAGGTCAATGGTCACATTGCAAGATGCTATAGGGCATTGGGAGATGTTGGGAAGGAAGGCGAATTCCTGGAGAAGGCTCACAGATTGGAAAAAAGCCATAAAGGAGGGGCGAAAGGGAGACGGGGAAGGTAGGGCTTGAAGAAATCTCTGAGTATCTACACGATGCGCTTAAAGTCCTTTTCGATCTGGTACACACTTTGGCGGATGAGGATTGGACGGCCATGGGGACAATGGGTCGCATTTTTGAGGCCATCCAGCTGGTTCAGGAGCGTTTTCATCTGCTCGTCTGAGAGTCTTTCCCTGGCCCTTATAGCCCCATGGCAGGCCATAATCATCAGGCATTCATCCACAGCGCGATGGAGCCCGGAGGCAAGGCCAATCTCAGCCACTTTTTCTATGATCTCCATGACCAGGGGCTGAACAGGCTTGCCTGCCAGAATATCCGGGACAGACCTTACCAAGTAAGTCCTTCCTCCAAAGGGTTCTATCCCCACACCCATGTCGCCCAGATCTTTCAACAGGGTGTCCAAGATGCCCGCTTCTCGGTGACTCAGCTCCAGTCTTTCGGGAATGAGCAGGCCTTGGGTGACCGTGGCAGAGTCCTTGTAGCTCGACTTTAGGGCTTCGAAGACGACCCGTTCGTGAGCAGCATGCTGATCGACGAGGACCAACCCATCTTCAGCTTCGCACACGATGTAGGTGTTGTGAAGCTGCCCAATGATCCTGAGGGAAGAAAAGGGCTTGTCCTCCCACAGACGCGGTGTTGCCTGGAGAGGAAGGCTATGACGCATTGGCTGAGGATTAGCCGAGGGCTCTCTGATTTCACTATAAGACGGGAAGATCGTATAACGGCGAGGGCGATGAAGAGGCTGCAGGGCAGGCCGGTGTCCCCACACGGGCCGGTCTGAGACCTGAAGCGTTTTTGCCACGCCCTTTGCAATGGTGTCATAGACCTGCCGTGGCGCTTCGAACCGGACCGAGCTCTTGGTGGGATGGACGTTCACGTCCACTTGATCATGAGGCAGCTTTAGAAAGAGCACGACGACAGGAAATTTCCCTTTCATGAGGCGCCCGGCATAGCCTTCCATGACGGCGTGATGGAGGACCTTGTCTCGAACGAAGCGATGATTCACATAAACGTGTAGCGCGCGAGATGTTGTTCGCGTGATGTCTGGAGAGGCCACAAACCCGTGGACATGGACGTTAGCGCTCCGGGCATCTACTTCGTGCAGATAATCTTCCAGATCGCCTTTCAGGACCTGGGTTATGCGGTCGAGGGAGCTTGGGGTGGGAGCCAAGTTCGCCATGGCCCTCCCGTTGTGGAAAAACTTAAAGTGGATGTGGGGCCAAGCGATAGCCGTGCACGTGACCGTGTCGCTGATGTGCCCCATTTCCGTCTGGTCTGTCTTTAAGTATTTGCGCCTGGCAGGCGTATTGAAAAACAAATGATTGACCGAAACCATGGACCCCTTGGGCGCTCCCACCTCGGCAACCTGCTTGATCGCTCCGCCTCTAACCACGATTCGGGTGCCCGCATCGGCTGACTCAACTCTCGTGACGATCTCCATGTCTGATACAGAGGCTATGCTGGGAAGGGCTTCCCCCCTGAATCCCAGGGTGGCGATGGAAAAAAGATCGCTCTCATTATAGATCTTGCTAGTTGCGTGACGCTCTATGGCCAGGAGGGCGTCATCGCGCTCCATGCCCACCCCGTTGTCGGAGACTCGAATGAGGGCTCGTCCACCCTTTTTGACTTCCACCACCACCCGGGTACTGTGGGCATCAATGGCGTTTTCTATGAGTTCCTTGACCACCGAGGCCGGGCGCTCCACGACCTCGCCCGCCGCGATCTTGTTAGACAATACTTCAGGAAGGATTCTTATCCGGGGCACTATTCAAAAACCATCAATCTTGACAGACTCGTAAAAAGTGTTTTGCGAACGACATTGAGCATATTGGGAGAAAGGCACTTGAGATGTTTAGCGTTAAAAAATGCTAACTGTTTGAGGGCCTTAGCCCGAGTTTTAGCATTTTAGCTGAGCATCTCAAGGGCCCCAAAATGTTCACGGAGTGAGTAAAATCGACTTCTTACGAGTTCATCAATCTTGGGCGTAAGCATTTTCAGGGTTGGCATGATAACCGGGCGTTTACTCTTTGTCCTTGTGAGTAAAAAAGCGCATGAGAAACTCGGCATCCTTGGGTGGCAGGTCAAATCTGACGCATGCCTGCTCAATCAAATAGCGCAAACTTGCCCCCGGCTTGTTGAGGCGCTCATCTGACACCCACCTGGTCGCCTTTCTGAGGTCTTCGCCTTCGGGTTGAATCGTCATATCGGCCCGCCTTTCTCTCTAACAGCCTTCACAGCTCTGGCCTTCTCTTGTGGTAATCCGTAGCTTGTTCAAAATTGTAGCCCACCCTAATGAGCTTTTCCTCGTCAAAATGCTTGCCCAGGATCTGAAGCCCAATGGGAAGCCCTTCTCTGCTAAACCCGCAGGGGACGGAAAGTCCGGGTACCCCGGCCAAGCTCGGCGGCAGGGTAAAAATGTCTGACAGATACATGGACAGAGGGTCGTCCAGTTTCTCTCCGAGCTTGAAGGCCGGCGTGGGGGCTACAGGGGCAAGCAAGACATCACAGGTTTGGAAGGCCTGCTTAAAGTCTTCCATAACCAGGGTGCGGACCTGGGATGCTTTGCCATAGTAGGCCTCGTAATATCCTGCTGAAAGGGCATAGGTGCCGATGATAATCCGTCTTTGGACTTCCGGCCCAAAGCCCCTTGATCGGGTGTTTCGGTACATCTCCATCAAGTTGGCGGATGTGGCATCTCGAAGCCCGTACCTAACGCCGTCGTAGCGAGCCAGATTGGAACTGGCCTCCGCAGGTGCGACCAGATAATAGGTTGCCACAGCGTATGGCGTATGGGGCAGAGAGACTTCTCGGCAGGTTGCCCCCAGCTCCCCAATCAGTTTGATAGCATCGTCCAGCGCTTGCGACACCTCCCCATCCAAGCCTTCAACATAATACTCCTTGGGTATGCCGGCCACAAGCCCGTGGAGCCCGGATTCCAGCGCTTTTGTAAAGTCAGGCACCGGGCGCGGAACCGATGTGGAGTCCATGGCGTCATAGCCGGCGATCTCATTCATCAGGAGGGCACAATCCGTCACGTCCTTGGTGATGGGGCCGACCTGATCCAGGGAGGAGGCAAATGCCACAAGGCCAAAACGGGACACACGACCGTATGTGGGTTTCAAGCCAACCACGCCACAATGGGAAGCAGGCTGGCGTATGGAGCCCCCTGTATCGCTGCCAATAGCCCCAATGCACTCATCGGCCGCCACGGCCGCCGCAGAACCGCCACTGGAGCCCCCGGGGATTCGTGTCAAATCCCATGGATTATGGGTCGACGCAAAGGCGGAGTGTTCGGTGGAGGAACCCATGCCGAATTCATCGAGGTTGGTCTTGCCCACTACGACCGCGTGGGCGCTCCTGAGTTTCTTTACGACCGTGCTGTCATACGGCGGGATGAAATCCTCCAATATCTTGGATCCGCACGTCGTCCTGGTGCCTTCCGTACAAAGGATATCTTTGATGGCCAGGGGAATACCGGTCAGGGGCCCCAACTCACCCTGTCCAATCAACGCGTCTGCCGCCTCGGCCTCGGCCATGGCGCGATCCCTGGCCAAAGTGAGATAAGCGGAGACCTTCTCCTCAACCTCCTCAATCCGCTCAAAAACCGCTGCCGTCAACGCTACAGCGCTAATTTCCCCTCTTTTCAGCAACTCGTGGGCCGCATGTATGGTTAATCCATAAAGGTCCATCCAACAACCTGCCTTGCACGATAGAAGTCAGTCGTATCTGACGACTTGCAGATGAGGTTATCCGATCACCTTGGGCACGACAAAGCTTCCATCCTCCGACTCGGGTGCATTGGCCAGCGCTTGCGCCACAGGGATGGAGGGTTTGACTTCATCATCCCGAAAGGCATTGTTGATGAAAATGGCGTGAGAGGTGGGAGGCACCCCCTTTGTATCCAGACGATTCAGGGTATCCATATACGTCAGAATATCCCCGAGCTGCTTGGTATAAAGCTCAACGGCCGCATCATCCAGATGCAGGCGCGCAAGTTGTGCCACATGGACCATCTGTTCCCTGGTAATCTTCGCCATGCTAAAGGCTCCTCATCCACTGTTCTTTCATTCGCGTATGACAAGCGGTTCAAGGTTTTCGTGTCTGAGCCCCGCAACCGCTTGCCTGGCGGCAGAGCGGTTCTTGAAATGGCCAACCCGGACCCGGTGATAGGTGCCTTTGCCAGGCACCTCGGTGGTGACTCGATAGGCACTGAAGCCTTTGCTCTTAAGAGAGGCAACCATCTTCTCGGCGTTGGCTGAATCCTTTAAGGAGGCCACCTGCAAGGTGAAAGCCCCTGCGCCGGGGCCTTCCTTGGTGGAAGCAGGCCGGGGCTTCTCGAAGGCTTTTCGCGGCGCCGTTGACTCTGCTCCGCGAGAGGTCTGGTGCTGCGCCCGTGGCCTTGAGCGTTTCTCCTCAGCCTTGGGCAAAGATCTTGACCGGGCCTCTTCCTTCTTGTCGGTAAGGGCCTCGTAGAAACCAAGCTCGTTTTTTGGGGATGCGGTCGCCACATCGCGGCCTTGTTTTTCTCTTCTCAAGGCTTGTTCCTTGAGGTCCCTCAGTTCTTTTGTAACCTTTTCAACATCAAAGCGAACTGGGGACAGCCCGCGTCCCACGACAACGCCCAACGTGAACATCCACACCATGACCAGGAAGGCAACTCCTAGCCAGAGGCATACCTCTTTTCTGGTGAGTTCAAACCCGAATCGGCCACGTTTTGCCGAACCTTTCTTCTTCTTAGGTTGTGCGGTCTTTCGGCTCATGCTGAGGTGCGATTCTTTACCCCAACGTTGGGGTTTACATGATCTCCGGTGCCGACACGCCCATCAGCGCGAGCCCGTTCCTTATGATCATCCGAACAGCGGACACAAGGAAAAGCCTTGCCGCAGACAGGCCGGCATCGTCACTGACGACCTGGTGACTGCTTCGGTCGTGGTAATAAGCGTGGAAGGCCCCTGCCAGTTCTTTCAGATAAAAGGGAATCCGATGAGGTTCCATCAATCGAGCACTTTGAGCCACAACCTCCGGATAGCGCGCCATGAGCTTGATCAGATGAATCTCCTCCGGCAGATTGATGAGCTCGGGGAAGCCTTCGTGCCAACCCCTGTTCTTGTAACCCCGTTCCTCTGCTTTCTTGAGGATGTTGGAGATCCTCGCGTGGACGTATTGGAGATAATATACGGGGTTTTCATTGGATTGCTTCTTGGCCAATTCAAGGTCAAAGTCGAGGGGGCTGTCGTAATGGCGCAGCAAAAACAAGAAACGCGCTGCATCTCGCCCCACTTCGTCGATGACCTGTCTCAAGGTAACGAATTCGCCGGCCCGAGTAGACATGGCCACGGGTTTGCCACCCCGAAGAAGATTGACCAGTTGCACGAGGATAAACTCACACGTCTGCCTGTCATGGCCCATGGCCTGAATCGAAGCTGAAATCCTCGGGACATAACCGTGGTGATCGGCTCCCCAGATGTCGATGATCCGGTCGAATCTCCGCTCAAGCTTGTCTTTGTGGTAGGCGATGTCTGAAGCAAAGTAGGTGGTCAGCCCATTGCCCCGGACGACCACCCGGTCCTTTTCATCACCAAACTTGTTTGTCCGAAACCACACGGCCCCTTCGTGGTCGTAGACAAGGTCCCGGTATCTAAGGTCTTGAATGGTGGCCTGCACGGTTCCCGAGTCATACAGGGACTGTTCGCTGAACCACCGGTCAAAGGACACACCGAAGGTCTCAAGGTCTTCCCTGATTCCCGCGAGGATCTCGTCGGCTGCGAAGGTGGCACAAAGCCCTGTCGCTTCCTCTTCGGGTATCTCCAGCAGGCGCTTACCCTCACGATCAACCAGCATCCGGGCGAGGTCCTTGATATAGTCTCCCTGATAAGCATCCATCGGGAAGGCTACGGGATCTCCCAAGAGCTGACGATATCGTAAAAACACGGACCGGCCCAAGGTCAATATCTGGCGACCGGAGTCATTGACATAGTATTCTTTTTCCACTTCATAGCCCGCCGCCTTCAGTACGGCCGCCAGCGTGTCGCCCACGGCAGCACAACGTCCGTGGCCCACGTGAAGGGGACCGGTGGGATTGGCACTCACAAATTCGACCTGGACACGTTGGCCTTGCCCTCTTTCAGACGTGCCATAGGCTTTATTCTGGTCATGAACCGTTCTCAGCACCTCGTACCACTGGTCTTGGGCAATGAAGAAGTTGATGAACCCGGGTCCCGCCACCTCTGTCTTTGAAAGCAGATGGTCAGCGTCCCCCATATGATCGATGATGATTCTTGCAATGTCCTGGGGCCGCCTTTTCTGATGTGAAGCCATGGCCATCGCAATATTGGTGCTATAGTCGCCGTGGGCCGGCGTCTTTGGCGTCTCAAGGCCGATCGATGGCAGGACCTGGACGGGCCGAAGCTGCCCCGAAGCCAAGGCGGATTCCAAGGCCCGCCGAACCATGCGGCCGAGTTTGTCCTTCATGGAGTGCGTATTAGTCAGTTTTCTGATCCAAGTCAAGGATCAAAGGGGTCACGCACCCCCGCGCATTTGGTGCAGTGGTTGCCTGGGGCTCTCGCCTTGGCCCAAGTGTGTAGAGCCATTGCTACAATAGCATTTGGACGACCCCATATTGTATTCCATGGACCTGTGGCATGAAAGAGACCAAAGGCCTTTTTGCCCATTGACAGGATTGACGATTGTGTGTTCTACAACCTCCATTGAGCGTCTTTGCTCAATTACTGACTAAGGCATTTGTATTTCGGCAGCGATCTGTGACAGGCTTGTAAGAAGTATTTTGCGAAGCCATCTTCTGTTGTTTCCTAACCAAAAGGCAAGGGAGAGATGTCATGACTGAAATCGTTGATGTGACGGCCAGGGAGATTCTTGATTCACGGGGCAACCCCACCGTGGAAGTCGATGTCATGGTTGCGAGCGGATTTACGGGACGGGCTGCCGTCCCCTCCGGGGCCTCTACAGGCAAACGCGAGGCCCTGGAACTCAGAGACCGGCGGCGGAAGCGTTACGGTGGAAAGGGCGTTTTAACAGCAGTGTCCAACGTGATCAAGACCATCAGGCCGGCCATCTTGGAGATGGACGCGGCCGACCAGCAAGGTCTTGACCGCAGACTCATAGAACTTGACGGCACACCGAACAAGTCTAAGCTCGGGGCCAATGCCATCCTGGGTGTGTCACTCGGCGCAGCCAGGGCTGCAGCAGACGCCTTGGGGTTGCCCCTGTATCGATATATAGGGGGCATCAACGGCAGGCTCCTTCCCGTGCCCATGATGAACATCATCAATGGCGGTGCTCATGCCGCCAACAATTTGGATATTCAGGAGTTCATGATTGTTCCCATAGGCGCTAAGACCTTTGCGGAAGCGATCAGAATGGGGGCGGAGACCTTTCACCGTTTGAAGGCGGTCTTAAAGGATGCAGGCCACAATGTGGCAGTCGGTGACGAAGGCGGCTTTGCGCCCAACCTGGATTCCAATGAGCACGCCATCCGATTCATCATCTCCGCTATTGAAGCGGCCGGTTATGAGCCGGGCACAGACATCGCCCTTGCCATTGATGCGGCAGCCAATGAATTCTACCATAACAGAAAATACGTGCTGAAGGGTGAGGGAAAGAAGGGGATGAGTGCTGAAGGCATGATTGATTACTATGAGAAGCTCATCAAGACTTACCCGATTTTATCCGTTGAAGATGGTCTGGCTGAACAGGATTGGCCGGGATGGGAGCTCATGACGCAGCGTCTGGAGTCCAGTGCGCAGATTGTGGGTGATGATATCTTCGTGACGAACCCCAAGATATTTCAAAAGGGGATAGATCGCGGCATCGCCAATGCGATCCTGATCAAGCTAAACCAGATCGGAACCTTGACCGAAACCTTGGAAACGCTTGAAATGGCACAAGAAGCCGGCTACGAGACGGTCATCTCACACCGTTCTGGTGAGACGGAAGATACATTTATCGCCGACCTGGCGGTGGGCGTTAATGCCGGGCAGATCAAAACCGGTTCTGCCTCCAGAACCGACCGTGTTGCCAAGTATAACCAGTTATTGAGGATTGAAGAGGAATTGGGGGAAAGTGCCCGCTTTTCACAGACCTTTGCCTAATTGGCATACGGTGAGCTCAGTGGGGCTCGAGCCGGCTTTCTGCAAGGAACCTGGCGGCCTCGGGTCTTCGAATGCCATCCAAACCGGGGCCTTCTTGCCTCGATGCGTCAGCCGAAATATACGGCCGCAACCTTGCTCCACAATCCCTGCACACCAAGGATCAGCTCGGCCACTTCTCTGACGGCGCCCCTGCCACCAGGGGCAAGGGTGACGTAATGGGCCATGTCGAAGAGGTGCTCTGAGGCGTCGGCAACCGCAACGGCAAAACCCACCCGGTTCATGACCGGCAAGTCCACCACATCGTCACCCACAAAGGCCATCTGCTCCGGCTGGAGCCCCTTTGCAGAAAGCAGTTTCTGGAGGCTCGGAACCTTGTCCCTTACCCCCTGGAAGACTTCCTTGATGCCCAAATCAGCGGCCCTCTTGTCCACGCAGGGACACCTTCTGCCGGAAATGATGGCCGTCTCTATGCCGGCTTGGCGCAACATCTTTATCCCGTGGCCGTCCCGCACATCGAAGGTCTTGGACTCCGTGCCGTCATCGTGATAAAAAAGTCGGCCGTCGGTGAGCACCCCATCTACATCCACGACAAGGAGCTTCACCCGCTCCACCCGCGCCCGGACATCTGCGTTCAGCCGTTTTAACACTGAAGGCGTCTTTGCCGGCTCCTTGGTGCCGGGTTTGTTCAAAAAGCCCACATTCTCGGTCATCAGTGTTGCGCCTTTGCTCACCGCTACTCCAGGCCAATGAGCAAATCTGTGATAGGGGGATAGAAATGGCAGGTGGAGGGCTGTTTAAAACCCCATGAGCCGGAAAGGCAGATTAGGAAAGGGGCGAAGTCTCATTGCAAAGACACATGCTTCACCGCACCCTGGCCCGGTTCGTCAATCTTTTCAGTCAACCTCGTTTCCGGCCCTGTTTTGTCCTCAAGGGTCCTCATGTTCCACCTTAGCCCTGACCAACTCGGTTCATATTCCGGTACAATTTCCTGGAGCTTCATCCTAATCTTTCCACTATCCTGATTGCGGGCCGGTGTGACCAGTTCGTCGATCTTGCCATTCAGCAATTGCGGGTTACGTGTTGTGCCCTCGAGCACCATAATCTTCTCATGGGTCGTGGGAAGAACGCCTTCGCCGTCAGTGATTAACTCCTCACAGAGTTTTTCCCCGGGTCTGAGACCGATATACTTGATCTTGATGTCTATATCCGGCTCAAACCCGGACAAGCGGACGAGGTCCCGGGCCATATCATCAATCTTGACCGGCGTGCCCATATCAAGGATGAAGATCTCGCACCCTTCACCCATGGCCCCTGCCTGCAGGATGAGTTGGCATGCCTCTGGAATAGTCATGAAATAGCGAGTGACCTCTGGGTGTGTGACGGTTACCGGCCCACCTTGTTCGATCTGCTTCTTAAACAGCGGGACCACACTGCCCGCGCTTCCCACCACATTGCCGAAACGCACGGTGATGAAACGGCTATCCGATGGCCCATGGCCATTCTCGCCCTGTACGAGCATTTCCGCCACCCGCTTGGATGCGCCCATGACATTGACAGGGCGCACCGCCTTGTCCGTTGAAACGAACACAAAACGTTCCACCGCGAACCTTGTAGCCACATCGATCAAGTTTCTTGTGCCGAAGATATTGTTCTTCACCGCCTTCCAGGGATGAAGTTCCAGCATGGGCACGTGCTTATAGGCCGCGGCATGGAACACAACGTGAGGCTGAGAGGCCTCAAAGGCCTTTTCAAGCTGCTGCCTGTCTCGAATGTCTGCCAGTTGAGGTACAATCTTTATGTGGTCAAACGTGTGCTTAAGCTCCAGCTCAAGTTCGTACAGGGGGCTCTCCGCCCTTTCATACAATACGAGCCTCTCGGGCCGAAACCGGCAGACCTGCCGACACAGCTCCCAGCCAATGGAGCCGGCCGCGCCCGTGACCATGACCCGCTTGCCTCGGATGGTGGCGCCAATGCGTTCCTGATCCAGTTGGATCACGTCACGACCCAGGAGGTCTCGGTAAGCGACTTCTCGAATGCCGTTTACCGTCACCTTGCCGTTGATGAGTTCACCGAGGCCGGGCATGGTCTTAAATTTTATCCCGCTTCTCTTGCAGTGGTCCACAATCCTGCGCATTTGCTCGGCATTGGCCGATGGAATGGCGATCAGTGCCTCATCAGCCCGAACATGCCGTGCAATCGCCTTAATATTCCTGACAGGACCCAACACCGGGACGCCATGGATCTTCATCCCCGCTTTGGCCTCATCATCATCAAGAAATCCTACCGCATGGTACCTGAGACGAGCATTGTCATGGAGCTCTCTATAGATCTTCTCTCCGCAGTCACCGGCACCAATAATCAGCAGGTTCTTGGAGTCAGAAGGTTTGCTTCTCCCCGACCGAAAAAGCATGGTGGCGGCGCTTCGGAGGGATTGATCCTCACTGATGATCTCATAATAGACGCGGACGCTCAGCCGAAAGGCAGAGATGAACAACATGGTGAGGCATCCATCAAGAATGAAAACGGAGCGGGGAAAACCTTTAAACCCCGTTACGAAGAGCACAAGGCTTACAATCAGCAGAGAACTGATGCCAGCCGCCTTGATAATATTGATGAGATCACCGACGCTGGTGTAGCGCCACATACCGCGGTAAAGATCAAAGACGTAAAAGGTCACGAGCTTGATCATCAGCATCAGCGGCAGCATCGCCTTAAACAAGACCCATTGGTCTTCAGGGATCGCAAAATCAAAACGCACCAAGTGTGCCGCATACCAGGCTGCGGCCAGCAGCAGGGCATCGGCGCCTAGAATGACAAACAAATTCCTGTACAACAATCGGGTTTTCAAGGCTTACCTTTCAGATCGTTGCAACGCCTTGATCGAGAATGGATGGATAGTCAGCCCCGACCCGGTGGTCGGTCGTGGGAGCCAGCATTCACCCCCTTACACCGTCCGTTCAGGCCTGTCAAATGATTTGACGAGATCGTCTGTTTCTCTTTAAATTTAGATCTGTTCGCCGTCATGTGCAGCAAGGGGCGTTGGTGTTCAAAGCAATGAGTTTCATCCACAGGAGGGTACATCCCAAAGAGCCTTGGGCGAAAATAGATCATGGTAGGACGAACAGTCAACCTAAAAAGAGACTGAGATTTTGTGCACGTTCTGCACGAACCAACTCCCGGCCTTATTTTTTTATTGACAAGCTATACTATAGTATAGTATAGAATGTGGCAATCTTATCCTATGAGGCAGTATAAAATGGAACAATTATTTTTCAGATTTAATCCGTGGTGGGAAGAAGAGATTTCTTACAATTTTGTCAAGAGAGAAACGTATCTTTTGCAGATGGAACAATCCATGAAAAGAAAAGATATTGCAATTCTCACAGGCCTCCGGAGAATCGGCAAAACAACTCTTATGAAGCTTTTCATAGAGGGGCTGATTAAGAATCATGATATCGAACCAAAACGTATTTTTTATATCAGCCTTGATACTTATGGCCTTGAACACTACTCAATAATGGACATCATTGATGAATACAGAAAGATACATAAACTTCCGTTTGCAGAAAAGATATACTTGTTTCTTGACGAGATTGCTTACAAAGAAAATTTCCAGCAGGAACTGAAAAATTTATACGACTTGAGCAATGTCAAGATATATGCCTCCTCGTCCGCTTCTTCTATACTAAAAGACAAGAAGGCACATTTAACAGGAAGAGAAAAGATCATTGAAATCCTGCCCCTTACATTCAAAGAATATCTGCTGTTTAAAGAGATCAAAATGAGCAAGGCAAACAACCATCTTTTAGACCGTTATTTTGATGATTATATGCAGACAGGAGGAATTCCCGAATATGTTTTAACCGGGGATATTGCCTACCTCGTTGAACTCTTGGACGATATTATTTACAAAGACATTATTGCAGCTCATGGTATAAGAGATAAGACAACTATAAGAGATTATTTCAGACTCTTAATGGAAAGGGCGGGAAAACAGGTAAGTCTTAATAAGGTTTCAAGACTTCTTGGCATTGGAGTTGACACCGCCAGGAGGTATTTAGGCTATTTTGAAGACACCTATCTTATTCATCCTATTGAAAGATGCGGTAAATTGAATGAAAGACTCAAATCTCCCAAAAAAATATACGCGGGAGATATAGGCATAAAGAACATATATACAGGATTCAGAGATAAAGGCGCTCTATTTGAAAACCTTGTTTACCTTAAAATTAAGCATATGAACCCATGTTATGTTTATAAAAACAAGATTGAAATAGATTTTTTAACAAAAGACAAAACACTAATAGAAGTAAAATATAATTCCGAACTCACCGACAAACAGAACAAGCTCTTTGAAAGCGTAAACGCAGACAAGAAAATACTTATTAAAAACGTCAAAGATTTTACTGTGATCTTGCCTTCTTACTCAGATCAGCCTTGAGCAGAAATGGGTAAAAGGAGAATGAGACGTTTGAGGTTTTGTGCACGTTCAACACGAACGGCCCCTATCTCTTTCCCCGCGACCTTCTGCGACGTCCCTCCGTGCTTGATAGTTCTGACTGGTGTGAGTAGGATGTCGGTTGACGTGTAACCAATGAATGGGCGGAGAGGAAACTATGAAAAAGCACGATAGAATTCAGATTAATCCGAACATCATGTTCGGGAAGCCTGTTATTAAAGATACCCGCATAACGGTGGAACAAATCTTACGCAAACTCGCCGGAGGGATGACAGTTGAAGAAATCATGGCGGATCACCCTCACCTGAAGCGTGAGGACATACTTGCAGCTCATGAATTTGCCGCTGACTATTTGGCTGAAGAAGAGATTGCATTCGCCTGAGGGAAGGAGAAGTTGAAATTCCTGGCTGATGAATGCTGTGATACTGGGTTGGTGGCTTTGTTGAGGAATGATGGGCATGATGTGTTGTACCAATTGGAAGAGAACACCGGCGTTCAAGATGAAGACCTTTTGGAAACAGCATTCAAGCAGGGGCGTATCTTGCTCACCGAGGATAAGGATTTTGGCGAACTTGTTTTCAGACTCAGAAAGCGGGCAATTGGTATAGTATTGTTACGGATTGACATAAGGGAAAGGCATCTGAAGTGGCCCAGACTGAAGAAGCTGATAGATGATCATGAAGGCCGTTTGCCAGGACACTTTGTTGTAGTTGATCGCGAGAAATTCCGCATTCGACCATTAGTCTTCAAGCTGTAATGAGCTTTGGACTTGCAACTGTCAACGTCAACGAGCTAGCCTTGCTACCGCACCAGGGCGAGATGGAATGTCTGGGAAATCAAGATGCATTGACTTCTCAGACAACAAACCACTGTGTCAATCCGTGTCTAAAATATCCTTGGAATGTCATCCAGCGTTCCCAACGCACATAACGCTCTCAACGAACAACCATCTCAACGAACCCAACAAACTTAACCGTTTCACCCAAATCAACCCAGAAGATTCTACGCAATTTCTGCACGAACGTCCCCTAAAATTCTGCCTGCTCGTTAGGATCAGCATGGGCGATCATAGGTCGGGGCTTTCGCAATCTGAACCCAAACTGTCGAAACAACCTTTGACATTGCCGAACACCCAGATCGATTCCGAATTGTTTTTGAATAAATGCAGACAACGTTTTTC